>NZ_CP049785.1:200316-357816 GCF_011290385.1 Blattabacterium sp. DPU | reverse complement strand
CAGAATCACTATTGTTTTCTCTTCCTCTAGATACTTAGATGTTTCAGTTCTCTAGGTTCGCTTTACTTAAAAAGTAATATCATAATTAATATGATAGGTTTCCCCATTCGGAAATCTGCGGATTAATTTGTATGTGCCAATCCCCGCAGCTTATCGCAGCTTATCACGTCCTTCTTCGCCTCTCAGAGCCAAGGCATCCACCATACGCCCTTAATTAGCTTTTTTATTTTTTCGTTATTGTATATTATGTATGTCAAAGAACTTTTTTAAAAAAATGGAGAATATCGGAGTCGAACCGATGACCTCCTGCGTGCAAAGCAAGCGCTCTAGCCAGCTGAGCTAATTCCCCAATAGTCTCGCGCGGAATTGAACCGCGGGCCTCTACATTATCAGTGTAGCGCTCTAACCATCTGAGCTACGAGACTGATTTGATTAAGAATCAATCTCCTTATGTTTAAAAAGTTTCCAGCCTAATTCCTATTTAAATTTTAATAAGTTAAAAACTCTAAAAAAGAGATGTTCCAGCCGCACCTTCCGGTACGGCTACCTTGTTACGACTTAGCCCCAGTTATCGATTTTACCTTAAGCAGCTCCTTTTATGGTCACCGATTTCAGGTACCCCCGACTTCCATGGCTTGACGGGCGGTGTGTACAAGGCCCGGGAACGTATTCACCGCATCATGGCTGATATGCGATTACTAGCGATTCCAACTTCATAGAGTCGAGTTGCAGACTCCAATCCGAACTGAGATCGGCTTTTAGAGATTAGCTTCTGATTGCCCAGTAGCGACCCTTTGTACCGACCATTGTAGCACGTGTGTGGCCCAAGGTATAAGAGCCGTGATGATTTGACGTCATCCCCACCTTCCTCTCGACTTACGTCGGCAGTCTTGCTAGAGTCCCCGACATAACTCGCTGGCAACTAACAATGAGGGTTGCGCTCGTTAAGGGACTTAACCCAACACCTCACGGCACGAGCTGACGACAACCATGCAGCATCTTGTACTCCGTCCGAAGACTAAACTATTTCTAACTTATTCGTAGTACATTTAAACCTTGGTAAGGTTCCTCGCGTATCATCGAATTAAACCACATGCTCCACCGCTTGTGCGGGCCCCCGTCAATTCCTTTGAGTTTCAGCCTTGCGACCGTACTCCCCAGGTGGATCACTTATTACTTTCGCTTAGTCACTGAAAAAAATCCAACAACTAGTGATCATCGTTTACGGCGTGGACTACCAGGGTATCTAATCCTGTTTGCTCCCCACGCTTTCGTGCCTCAGCGTCAGTATAGACTTAGTAACCTGCTTTCGCGATTGGTGTTCTGTGTGATATCTATGCATTTCACCGCTACACCACACATTCCAGCTACTCCAATCTCACTCAAGTTTATCAGTATCAATAGCCATTTTAACAGTTAAGCTGCAATATTTCACTACTGACTTAACAAACCGCCTACGCACCCTTTAAACCCAATAAATCCGGATAACGCTTGTGTCCCCCGTATTACCGCGGCTGCTGGCACGGAGTTTGCCGACACTTATTCGTATAGTACATTCACAATTTTTATCACGTAAAAATTTTTATTCCTAAACAAAAGCAGTTTACAACCCGTAAGGCATTCTTCCTGCACGCGGCGTGGCTGGTTCAGAGTTTCCTCCATTGACCAATATTCCTCACTGCTGCCTCCCGTAGGAGTCTGGTCCGTATCTCAGTACCAGTGTGGGGGATCACCCTCTCAGGCCCCCTACCGATCATTGCCTTGGTAAGCCTTTACCTTACCAACTAACTAATCGGACGCACGTCCATCTTTTGCCGTATTTCTACTTTAACAATAAAATCATGCGATTTTATCATACTATAGAACATTAATCCAAGTTTCCTCAGGCTATTTTCTAGCAAAAGGTAGGTTACGTACGTGTTACGCACCCGTACGCCGGTCGCCATCAAAATCTACTTGCATAGATTTCATGTTGCCCCTCGACTTGCATGTGTTAGGCCCGCCGCTAGCGTTCATCCTGAGCCAGGATCAAACTCTCCGTTGTAAAAAAAATTAATATCAAATACGTAAAACCTTATTAAAATTTCTAAAGTATTAGGCCTAGAAACTTTTATATGCAAAAAAAAAGAACAATAAATTTGAGTATACAAGTATACATTTTTTTTTCAAAAAAATGTTTGTTAAATATATATATATTTTTTCATTAGAAAAAAAATAATCTAATTTTAATAAATAATGAAATATTTAAATTTCATAATTTATGAATATGAGAACTTCAGATTTTTATTTTACATCTCCTTTAAATCTTCTCGCTAAATTTCCTACACAAGAAAGAGATGAATCAAAATTAATGGTTATTCACAGAAAAAACCAAAAAATAGAACATAGATATTTTAAAAATTTATATGAATATTTTAATGAAGGAGATACCATAATTTTTAATAATACCAAAGTATTTCCTGCAAGACTATTTGGAAATAAAGAAAAAACAGATGCAAAAATAGAAGTTTTTTTACTTAGAGAATTAGATTTAAAAGATAGAACATGGGATGTATTAGTTGATCCTGCAAGAAAAGTAAGAGTAGGAAATAAATTAAATTTTGGATTTGGATTAACAGGAGAAGTTATAGACAATACTACTTCTAGAGGAAGAATTTTACAACTTAATTTTAACGGAACACATAAAGAGCTTATAAAAAAAATAAAAGAATTAGGAAAAACTCCTTTACCAAAATATATTAATAGAAAACCTGAAAAAAACGATAAAGAACGTTATCAAACTATATATGCTAAAAAAGAAGGATCTGTAGCTGCACCTACAGCGGGACTACATTTCTCAAAACATTTATTAAAAAAACTAGAAATAAAGGGAATTAATTTGGTAGAAATAACTTTACACTTAGGATTAGGAAGTTTTTTACCAGTAGAAGTAGAAGACATATCAAAACATAAAATGGATTCTGAAAAATGTTCTATAAATGAAAATGCATGTAAAATAATAAATTATTCTATTAGAAAAAAAAAAAGAATTTGTGCAGTTGGAACTTCTTCTATGAGAGCTATTGAAAGTTCTGTTTCTTCTAACAAAAATTTAAATCCATTTTGTGGATGGACTAATAAATTTATTTTTCCTCCTTATAATTTTAACATAGCTAATTCTATGATTACAAACTTTCATATGCCAAAATCTACATTACTTATGATGACAGCAGCATTTGCCGGTTTTGATCTAATTATGAAAGCATATCAAATAGCAATAAAAGAAGAATATAGATTTTATTCTTATGGAGATGCTATGTTAATATTATAATATTATGAAAATTATTTTAGAAAAAATAAAAACTTCCATAAAAAAAGAAATTATGGAATTTGAAAAACAATTTGCTAATATTATAAAAAGTAACATTTCTTTTATAGACAAGATTACTCATTATATCATTCATAGAAAAGGAAAATTAATTCGCCCTATATTTGTTTTTTTAATTGCTAAAATGTTAGGAAATATACAAAAAAAAACATATCATACGGCTTGTTTAGTTGAATTAATACATACAGCTACACTTGTACATGATGATGTTATAGATAACAGTTCTCTTCGTCGTGGTTCATTTTCTATTAATGCTATATGGAAAAATAAAATAGCTGTTTTAATTGGAGATTATTTACTTTCCAAAAGTCTTTTAATTGCAACAAATAATAATTATTATGATTTACTCAAAATAATATGTGAAACCATAAAAGATATGAGTGAAGGAGAATTATTACAAATGGAAAAATCTAAAAAATTAAACATTACTGAAAAAATTTATAATCAAATTATTTATCATAAAACAGCAAGTTTAATTGCCGCTTCTTGTGAAGCGGGAGCACGTTCAGTTAATACTGATGAAGAAACAGCATTAAAAATGAGAAAATTTGGAATTTTTACGGGTACAGCATTTCAAATAAAAGATGATTTATTTGATTATGAAGAAAAAAATGAAAATTTAACGGGAAAACCTGTAGGAATAGATTTAAAAGAAAAAAAAATAACACTTCCACTTATTCATACTATTCAAAAAGCTTCTAAAAAAGATCAAAAATGCATATTAAATTGTATAAAAAATTATGATGAAAAAAAAAGACATAAAATAATTTTTTATGTAAAAAAATATGGAGGATTAGAATATGCTACTAAAAAAATGATTAAATTTCGAAACAATGCATTAAGAATTTTAGAATTCTATCCAGAAGGAACAATTAAAGAAACGTTAAAAATAATGGTAAACTTTATTATCGAAAGAAATCAATAAGTTTCAAATTAAATGAAAAAAAATTTAGTAATTGTAGAATCACCTACTAAAGCACATACAATACAAACATTTCTTGGAAAAGATTATTACGTAGTATCTAGTTATGGACATATTATAGATTTACCAGAAAAAGAAATAGGAATTCAAATACAAAAAAATTTTGAGCCTAATTATGTCATAATATCTAGAAAAAAAAAAATTATTCAAAACCTGAAAATATTAATAAAAAATCATGAAATTATTTGGTTAGCTTCTGATGAAGATAGAGAAGGAGAAGCTATCGCTTATCAAATTTATAAAACGTTTAATATACTAAAATATAAAAGAATTGTTTTTCATGAAATAACAAAAAAAGCTATCTTAAATGCTATAAAAAATCCAAGACTTATTGATTACAATTTAGTTTATGCCCAACAAGCAAGACGAATTATAGATCGCTTGGTAGGGTTTCAATTATCTCCTATTTTATGGAAAAAAATTAATACAGGTCTTTCTGCAGGAAGAGTTCAATCTGTTGCTGTAAGACTAATAGTAGAACAAGAAAATAAAATTCAAAATACCACTCCTACTGCAGTTTATCAAATAAATGGAACATTCACTAATCCCAAACAAAAAATAATCTTTAATGCTAAATTAGAAAAAAAAATAGAAGATAAAAAAAAAATAAAAAATATTTTAACATCATGTATAAATAGTACTTTTACAGTAAAAAAAATTCTTTTAAAAAAAGAAAAAAAAAAACCTCCACTTCCATTTACTACTTCTTCTCTGCAACAAGAAGCTTGTAATAAATTACAATATTCTATATCTAAAACAATGTTTTTAGCTCAAAAATTATACGAAAAAGGATTTATCACATACATTCGCACAGATAGTACAAATTTATCAGAAAGTATATTATCGGATATAAAAAATTTTATACTTTTTTCATACGGAAAAAAATATTTATCTATAAAAAATTTTTCAAAAAAAAAGAATAAATTTTCTCAAGAAGCTCATGAAGCAATTCATCCGACTATTATTAATTCTAATCAAACTTATTTAGATTCTTTAGATACGTTTCAAAAACGTCTTTATAAACTTATATGGGAACGAACAATTATGGGACAAATGAAAGATGCAATTTTTGAAAAAAAAGATGTTTATATTCAACCTTCTCAATTGAAATATTGTTTCATTCATACAAATAAAACTGTTTTATTTGATGGATTTACGAAAATATTAAATAAAAAAGAAAAAGAAAAATCAAATATTAATGTTTCGTCAATAAAAATAGGTTCTTTTTTGGAAAAAAAAGAAATTATAGCTAAACAAACTTTTAAAAATCATTTATATAGATATAATGAAGCTAGTTTAGTTAAAAAATTGGAAAAATTAGGAATAGGAAGACCTTCTACTTATGTTTCCGTAATTTCTACTATACAAAAAAGAAATTATATTGATTTATATAAAATTTCAAAAAAAATAGAAACACATGAAATTTTTATTCTAAAAGGAAACTTAATTACTAAAAAAAGTAATCAAAAAATTGATATAGAAAAAAATAAATTTTATCCTACAAAAATGGGAATTATAATTACTAATTTTTTAAAAAAGAATTTTCATGAAATAATAGATTACAATTTTACTGCAAATTTAGAAAATAATTTTGATAATATAGCTAAAGGAAAACAATCTTGGATTGAAATTATTAAAGATTTCTACAATAATTTTTACAAAAAATTACAATATGTTCAAAAAAATGTAGAAAAAATTCATAAAGAACGTTTTCTTGGAAAAGATCCAAAATCTGATAAAAAAATTTTTGCTAAAATAGCTAAATATGGTCCTGTTATTCAAATGGGAGAATTTGGAAAAAAAAATAGACCCAAATTTTTTCCTTTATTAGATAAACAAAATATAGAAACAATTTCTCTTTTAGAAGCTTTAAAAATTATAGAATTACCTAAATTAATAGGAATATTTGAAAAAAAAGAAATTTTATTAAAAATAAATAAATACAATATATATATTAAATATAACAATAAATCAATTCCAATTGATGAAAAAATATTCTTCAATAATTCACTAAATTTAGAACAAGCTATTAATATCATAATTAAAAATCAAAATAATTAATTAATATTTTAATTTTTAACTATCAAAATATCTTTGATTCAAATAAGTTGTTGGATAAGCTTGATCATGTCCTGTCCGTTTAATATGATCTAAATATTTAGGAATATAAGATAATGCCTTAATTTTATCAGACAAGGACATTCCATTCCATATATTTTCAGCCATTCTTTTTTTTCCTATTTTATATTTATAATCAGTCCAAAAACGATTAAAAGATAAATCTGCAGGAATTTCCTCTATCGAAAAAGCTGCTCGAGCACTTTTCATTTTATTTATAATAGATTCATTATAAGGTAAATATTTTCCTATCCACATATAATGAGATAAAGAGAGTTTTTCAGGAAAAATAATTTCTCTTAAAAAACCATTTAAATCATATTTAAATATAATATATACAGACGCTAAACTACTTTTAAATATATATTGTTTTCCTATCATTATTATTAATTTCATCGGCATTAATTAATTTTTAATGCATCACACTCAATTATAAAATAATTATTCAGGTTTTACGATGAAATTTCTAATTTTATTGTAATTTCTTGTTTTTTAAAAACTCTATAACAAAAGTTATGGTTTTTTATTTTTACAATAAAAACTTATTATATATTTTTTTCCATAATTTCTTTATATGTTATATATAGTGCCTACTCCTATAGGAAATTTAGAAGATTTTACTTTTAGAAGTTTACGAATATTAAAAGAAGTAGATTTGATTTTAGTAGAAAATTATAAAGTTTCCAAAAAATTATTGAATTTTTACAACATAAAAAATAATATAAACAAATATCATATTTACAACGAACATAAAATAATTCCTTCTATCATAAAAAAAATTAAAAAAGGAAAAAAATTAGCATTAATATCTAATGCAGGAACTCCAAGTATATCTGATCCAGGTTTTTTACTTATAAAATCTTGTATTAAAGCTTCCATTACCATAGAATGTTTACCTGGACCTACAGCTTTTGTTCCTGCATTAGTTTGTTCAGGAGCATCTACTAATGAATTTATTTTTATTGGTTTTTTACCTAAAAAAAAAAGAAAAATAAAGTTAGAAAATTTGTCTAAAGAAAATAGAACCATTATATTATATGAATCTCCTCACAGATTGTTGCAAACATTAAACGATATAAAAATTTTTTTCGGATCAAAAATCAATATTGTTCTTTGTAAAGAAATATCCAAATATTTTCAAAATATTTTAAGAGGAAATGTAGAAAATATGATCATGCATTATAAAAATGTAAAAAAAATATTAGGAGAATATACAATTGTTATAGAAACAAATTTTAAAAAGTGATTATACATATTTTTTTTCTATTAAATATTCCGCAATCTGAATGGCATTAGCAGCTGCACCTTTACGAAGATTGTCTGCTACTATCCAAATATTTATAGAATTCTGAAATGAGAAATCTTCTCGTATTCTACCCACAAAAACTTCATTTTTTTTATGAGCATATAATGGCATTGGATAAAGATTTCTTTCTGGATGATCTTGAACTATTATTCCTTTTGTTTTAGATAAAATATTATGTATATGATTTATATCAGGTTTTTTTTTAAATGTAATATTCACACTTTCTGAATGACCTCCTATTACAGGAACACGTACAGCAGTAGCTGTTATAGCTATATTATAATCATTCATTATTTTTTTTGTTTCATTTATTAATTTCATTTCTTCCATTGTATATCCATTATCTGTAAAATGATCACAATGAGGTAAAACATTTTGATAAATAGGATGTGGGTATATTTTAAATGAAAAATTTCCATTTTGTTCTTTGTATAACTGATCTAAAGCTTTTTTTCCGGTTCCTGTTATTGATTGATAAGTTGATACAATTACTCTATTAATTTCATATTTTGTATGTAAGGGAAATAAAACCATAACCAATTGTATTGTAGAACAATTGGGATTTGCAATAATTTTATCTTGTTTACATAAACAACAAGCATTGATTTCAGGAACAATTAATTTTTTACTAGAATCCATTCTCCATGCAGAAGAATTATCTATAATTATAGATCCTATATCTGAAAATTTTGGAGCCCATTTTTTTGATATATCAGATCCTGCTGAAAATAAAACAATATCAGGCTTATTTAATAATAAATTATGTATACTAATAACTTCATGTATTTTTTTTTTAAAAAAAAATTTTTTTCCAATAGATTCATTGGAAGCTGAAAGATATAATTTTCCTAATGGAAAATTTTTTTTTTCTAAAAGATCAATCATTACACGACCTACCATTCCTGTTGCTCCTACTATTCCTAATTTCATTTCATATAAATTTTTATAAAAACTTAATTTTCCATGATATCAAAAAACAAAGTTAGATAAAATAATGAAAAAAGGAAAAATGATTATTTTGTCAGGTCCTTCTGGATCTGGAAAAACTACAATTTCACATTATTTACTTTCAAAATTTCCGGAATTGAAATTTTCAATTTCATGTACTACACGATCTATTAGAAAAAATGAGGTACATGGAAAAGATTATTATTTTTTATCTACAAATTCTTTTATTTCTAAAATAAAAAAATATCAATTTGTAGAATGGGAAGAGGTTTATCCTAAATTATTTTATGGAACATTGAAAAACGAAATTTATAGAATTTGGAAATCAAATAAACATATTCTATTTGATATAGATGTAAAAGGAGGATTAAATTTAAAAAAGCAATATCCTAATAATTCCTTATCCATATTTATAATGGTGAATTCTATAAAAATTTTAAAAAAAAGATTAATGACAAGAAACCAAAAAAATTCAGATTATGCAAATTTAAATATTCGTTTAAATAAAGCTAAAGAAGAAAAAAACTATGCTAAATTATTTGATTTTATTTTATTAAATATTGATTTACATCAAACAAAAAAAAAAGCAATTCAAATAGTTTCAGACTTTATTTATGAATAAATAAAATCGGGGTGACTGGATTTGAACCAGTGACCACACGCCCCCCAGACGTGTACTCTAACCAATCTGAGCTACACCCCGCGTAACTCCTCAGGCTGGATTCGAACCAACGACACCCTGATTAACAGTCAGGTGCTCTAACCAACTGAGCTACTGAGGATTTTATGTATTTTTTTCACTCTTATTTCATGTCTTCCTCCTTCAAAGTTTGTTTTCAAAAATATTGTTACAATTTCTATAATTTTATTTTGATTTACAAAACGTGCCGGTAAACTAATAATATTAGCATTATTGTGTTTTCTAGCTAATATAGCTATTTCTTTATCCCAAACCAAAGCTGCACGAATTTTTTTATATTTATTAGCAGTCATAGCTGCACCATTTCCACTTCCACATATAATAATTCCAAAATCAGCTTTTCCTTCATTAACAAATTTTGCTGTAGGATGAATAAAATCTGGATAATCAACTGATTTACCATGTTCAGAATATCCAAAATCTTTGATTTTATATCCTTTTTGAATTAAAAAATTATTGATTGTGTATTTATAATGTATTCCTGTATGATCAGATCCTATTGCTATTATCATTTCATTTTAAAAAAAAAGAAATAATAATAAATATACATTAAAAATTTATATAACAAATATCATTATATTTTTAATATTACTAAACTTTAAATATTCTACTATATTATGATAGAAGAAATAAAAACTATTAATGATTTCAATTTTAAAGATCAAACAGCTTTAATTAGAGTTGATTTTAATGTTCCTATAAATAAATATTACGAAATAATGGATGATACACGTATTCGATATAGTATTCCTACCATTAAAAAAATTATTTATGAAAAAGGAAAAATTGTTCTCATTTCTCATTTAGGAAGACCAAAGGGAATTCCTTCTAAAATTTATTCTTTAAAATTTTTAATTCGTTATTTATCTGAACAATTAAAAACTACTGTAAATTTTTGTGAAAATTGTATAGGACAAAATGTTTTAAACAAAGTTTCTGAATTAAAAAATGGTGAAATTTTATTATTAGAAAATTTACGTTTTTACAAAGAAGAAGAAGAAGAAAATATGAATTTTGCTTACGAATTATCAAAATTAGGAGATATTTATGTAAATGATGCATTTGGAGCCGTACATCGTTTTCATACTTCTATTACTATTCTTCCAAAATTTTTTGGGGAAAAAAAATGTATTGGTTTTCTTATGAAAAAAGAGATTCAATATTTAAATCAATTTTTACATGGAAAAGGAAAAAGACCTATTACTGTTTTATTAGGAGGAGCAAAAATTTCTTCTAAAATAGAGATTATTGAAAATATTATCAATTTTTCGGATCATATTTTGATAGGAGGAGGAATGTCTTATCCTTTTATTAAAATAAAAGGAGGTAATGTAGGAAGTTCTTTAATTGAAAAAAATCGAAATATAGAAATGATTTTAAAAAAAATTTTCCAAAAATATCAAAATAAAATGAATATAATACATCTTCCAAAAGATGTTGTAATCGCTGACTCATTCAAAAATGAAGCTAATACTAAAATTGTATCCATTGATTCTATTCCAAATGGATGGATGGGATTAGATATAGGTCCTTCTTCCATAAAAAACTTTTGCAAAATCATAGAAAAATCTAAAACAATTTTATGGAATGGACCTGTAGGAGTTTTTGAATTTTCAAATTTTTCTTTAGGAACTAGATCTATAGCTAAATCTATAGCAAATATAACTGAAAAAGGAGCATTTTCTTTAGTAGGAGGAGGTGATTCTATTGCATCACTAAAAATGGAAAATTGCGAAAAAAAAATAAGTTATTTATCTACCGGAGGTGGTGCCATGTTGGAAAGCTTAAAAAATAAAACACTTCCTGGAATAAATGCAATCATACAATAAATAAATACCAAGGTTTTTAATTATATTTGTTTACCTAATATTAAAAAAAAATTATGTCATTTAAACTTCCAAAATTATCATATTCATATAATGATTTTGAACCTTATATAGATAAAAAAACTATGAATATTCATTATAATAAACATCATGCTACTTATACTAATAATTTAAATAAAGCTATTTTGGATACGAATATGGTGAATCTTTCTATAGAAAAAATTTTAAAAAGAGCTCATATTGAATCTGAAATAATACGTAATAATAGTGGAGGTTTTTACAATCACAATCTTTTTTGGGAAATATTAATTCCTCATATTAAATACACTCACCCAAATACAGATTTTATTGAAAGTATACAAAAAAACTTTAATTCTTTTGATTCTTTTAAAGAAAAATTTTCTAAAATAGCAGCTAATCATTTTGGTTCCGGATGGATTTGGTTGTGCGTAAAAAAAAATAAATTAACAATTTGTACCACTGCAAATCAAGATAATCCTCTTATGTATGGAAAAGGTTGTGAAGGAATTCCAATTTTAGGATTAGATGTTTGGGAACATGCTTATTATTTACAATACCAAAACCGTCGTTTAGATTATATTTCTTCTTTTTGGAATATTGTAAATTGGATAAAAGTGGAAGAAAATTATAGAAAAGCTATGATAAAATAATATTTTTTTCATGGGAAAAATTGTGCTAGAAAATATTAAATTATTTGGATTTCATGGATGTATGCCGGAAGAAAAATATGTAGGATCTTATTATACGATTTATTTAGAAATTGAAGTAGATTTTCATAATGTATTTATCAATGATGATTTATCCAAAACTATTAATTATGTAGATTTGTATAGTCTTGTAAAAGAAGAAATGAATATTAATTCCAAATTAATTGAACATTTAGCACAAAGAATAATTCAAAGAATTAAAAAAAAATTCAAAAAATCTCTAGTAAAACATGCAAAAATAAAAATTTGTAAAGAAAATCCTCCATTACAAGGAAATGTAGATAGAGTATGTGTTATTTTAGATGATTATTGTTAATGGCACTGTGGCCGAATGGAAAGGCAGAGGTCTGCAAAACCTTTTATAGCGGTTCGATTCCGCTCTGTGCCTTTTTAAGACTTTTTTTATATTAATTTTCTGTATACATTTGCGGTCTTAAAACCTAAAAAATTAATTCTATTGTATAAAAAAGAATGAAGATAAATAATATTCTGATTTCACAATCTCTTAATAATACTTATAATACTCCGTATATAAAACTTAGTCAAAATAAAAATATAAATATTGATTTTCGATCTTTTATAGAAATAATAGAAGCTTCATCCAGTGATGTTAGAAAACAAAAAATTAACTTTTCTGATTTTACTGTTGTTCTTTTTATTAGCAAAAAATCTGTAGATCATTATTTCAGATTAGCAGAATCAATGCGTTTTAAAGTTCCTATTTCTATGAAATATATTTGTCAAACAGAAACAATAGCTTATTATTTACAGAAATATATTTTATTCAGAAAAAGAAAAATTCATATTGGAAATAAATCATTTAAAGATATACTTCCTTATATTGAAAAACTTCATAAAGAAAAATTTCTTTTACCCTCTTCAGATATTTTAAAACCAGAAATTCCTGATATGTTGAACAAAAAAAATATTTTTTGGAAAAGAGTCATTTTATATAAAACAACCTCTAGTGACTTATCTGATTTAAAACATATCCCCTATGATATTCTAGTTTTTTTTAATCCGGCAGAAATCAAATCTTTATTTGATAATTTTCCAAATTTTAACCAAAAAAATATTAAAATTGCCACTTTTGGAAAAAATACTTTAGATGCAGCTTATAAAGCAGGATTAAAAATTGATATAAAAGTTCCAACACCTGAATTTCCTTCCATGGCTATGGCTCTAGAAAAATATATTAAAAAATTAAACACAATTAAATATTGAAATAATGAATAAATTATTCTACTGTTACTGATTTTGCTAAGTTTCTGGGTTGATCCACATTTTCTCCACGTATATAAGCTATTTGATAAGCTAATAATTGAAGAGGAATGACAGTTACTAATGGACTAAGTATTTCAGAAGTATTTGGTATTTTTATTACGTGATCTGCTAACATATTAACTTGAATATCCCCTTCATTGATTATAGCTATAATTTTTCCTTTCCTAGCTTTAATTTCTTGAATATTTCCAATAATTTTATCATAACATCCTTTTTTTGTAGCAATAATAACTACTGGCATATTTTCATCAATTAAAGCTATAGGACCATGTTTCATTTCTGCTGCAGGATAACCTTCTGCATGAATATAGGATATTTCTTTCAATTTTAAAGCTCCTTCTAAAGCAACTGGAAAATTAATTCCTCTACCCAAATAAAGAAAATTATTTACATCATAATAAATTTTAGATATTTTTTTTATAGAATTATCCATTTCAAGTGCATAATTGACTTTTTCTGGAATTGATCCTAATTCTTTACATAAAAATTGGTATCTACAATCATTGATTGTAGATCTATATTTTCCTATAATTAAAGCTAATAAAATAAGAACCGTAATTTGTGCAGTGAAAGCTTTTGTAGAAGCAACACCGATTTCAGGTCCTGCATGTGTATAAGCTCCTGCATCTACATTTCGTGCGATGGAAGATCCTGCTACATTACAAATTCCAAAAACAAAAGCTCCTTTTTTTTTTGCTAATTTCAAAGCAGATAAAGTATCTGCTGTTTCTCCTGATTGTGAAATTACAATAATAACATCTTTCTTTCTTACAATAGGATTTCTATATCTAAATTCAGAAGCATATTCTACTTCTACTGGAATACGAGCAAGTTCCTCTAATAAATATTCTCCAATTAAACTAGCATGCCAAGAGGTACCACATGCTATTATAGTTATACATTTAGCATTAATAAAAACATCTTTATTTGATTCAATTCCATTAATACAAATAATTTTTTCAGGTATTAATAATCTTCCTCGCAAAGTATCTAAAATAGTTTTAGGTTGTTCATATATTTCTTTTAACATGAAATATTTATATTTTCCTTTTTCTATTTCTTTTAAATTAATTTGAAGTTTTTTAATAATCGGATTTAATCTGTGATTATTTCTAATCTTTCTAAGATCTAATTCCTGATTCTTTTTAAGGATAGCCATTTCTCCATCTTTTAAATAAAGAACATTTTTAGTATAATCTATAAAAGAAATAGGATCAGATGCAATAAAAAATTCTTTTTCTTGAATTCCTAAAGATAAAGGACTTCCCAATTTTGCAATAATAATTGTTTCAGGATTTGATTTTTCTACTATAGCAATAGAATAAGCTCCTACTATTTCATTTAAAGAAATTCTTACTGCTTCTTCTAAAGATAATTTATTTTCTTTTTTAAGAAATTCAATTAAATTAACAAGAACTTCTGTGTCTGTTTTACTTTTAAAAGTAAATCCATTTTTTAATAAAATAATTTTAATAGCATAGTAATTCTCTATGATTCCATTATGAATCATAATCAATTCATTAGAATTAGAAACATGAGGATGAGCATTAATATCATCTGGTATCCCATGGGTTGCCCATCTTGTATGACCTATTCCTGTTTTTCCTTGTATTTTAAAAGAAGAAATTTTTTTTTCTAATTCAGAAACTCTTCCTTTAGTTTTATACAAATTATATCCATTATCATAAAAAACAGCAATACCCGAACTATCATATCCTCTATATTCCAATTTTTTCAATCCACTAATAAGAATAGGATAAGCTTCTCTATGCCCCAAGTAGCCAATTATACCACACATTCTAAATAAAATTAGAAGTTTTTATCTATTTTACTTAATTTATATGCTCTAAAACTGTTTTTTTATAAAATTGTTGATAAACGGTTTCTATTTTTTCTACAGGATAATATTTTAATACTAACAATTTATTTATTTTTATATAATCTTCTATTTCTTCTGGAAAAAAAAGATCTCCTTTTATAATAGCATCTGAGAAATACATACATAATTTTATCAAATTAAAATAATTAGGATTTTTTAACAACTGTAATTTTACAGATTTTATACCATCTAATTTTATCTTTTGAATAATATTATTATTTAATAATCCTTGAAAAGGTTTATTATAAATAGATACAATAATTTTTACATTTTGATATATTGGATCATTTACATAAATATTTTTAATGTACAAAGGAATAAAAGAACTCATCCATCCATATATATGAATTATATCAGGTTTCCAATTTAATTTTTTTACAGTTTCTAAAACTCCTTTTGTAAAAAATAAAGCCCTTTCATCATTATCTCTAAAAAAAATTCCATTTTCATCTTCATCTACTGCTTTTCTTTTGAAATATTCTTCATTATCTATAAAATAAACTTGTAATCTAGCATCAGGAATAGATGCTACTTTTATTAATAAAGGTTGATCAATCTCATTAATTGCTAAATTCATGCCTGATAAACGAATTACTTCATGTAATTGATGTCTTCTTTCATTAATGATTCCAAAACGAGGCATAAATATACGTACATCATTTCCTATTGATTGCATAAATTTAGTGGCTTTCAATACAGATAAAGAAATAGGATTCTCTGAAGAAAAAGGGAACAAATCCGAAGAAACATATAATATACGTTTATCTGTCATCTTAAGAGTTATTTTTATTTTTTATATATAGTAAAAAAACGGAACATTGCAAATATAATAAATAAAATTCTAAGTTTAATAATAAAATATAAGGTAATTCCTTTTGTCTAAAATATTAATGTTTTGTAGATTTTTATTTATTTATAGATAGATATATATATGTTTTTGTTATGAAAAAAGAAAAAAAAATAAAAAAAAAACATCATAATAATTTATCCACAGGATTTATTAATATAACTCATCATGGATACGCATTTGTTCATATAAATGAATATGATAAAGATATTTTTATTCCAAAAAATAAGACAAATAGAGCTTTAGAAGGTGATTTAGTAAAAATTAGATTTTCTTATAAAAATCGTAGAAAAATAGAAGGAGAAGTTTTAAAAATTATTAAAAGAAAAACTAAACAATTTATCGGAATATTGAAATTTAATGTTCAATATAATGATAAATATGGAATAGTATATAATAATAATCTACATGTAGATATTTTAATTCCAATAAAAAAATTGAAAAAATGTTATAATAATAATAAAGTATTGGTAGAAATCATCTCATGGCCTAAAAAATTAAAAAATCCTTTAGGAAAAATTGTAAAAACATTTGGAATTTCTGGAGAATACAAAACAGAAATTTGTTCATTATTAGAAGAATATGGAATATCCTATCAATTTTCTAAAAAAGTAAAAAATGAAGCTCATGAAATTTTTTCTAAATCAATTTTAGATTTAAGTTTTAGAAAAGATATGCGACATATTAATACTTTTACCATAGATCCTTTAGATGCAAAAGATTTTGATGATGCTCTTTCTATTAGAAAATTAAACTATAATACTTGGGAAATAGGAATACATATATCTGATGTCTCTCATTATATAAGAGAAGGAAGTCTATTAGATCAAGAAGCATATTCACGTGCTACATCTGTTTATCTAGTAGGAGAGGTTATTCCTATGCTTCCAGAAATATTGTCTAATAATCTTTGTTCTCTACAACCGGAAAAAGACAAATTAAGTTTTTCTTATGTTTTTAATATAGATAAAAAGGGAAAAATTCTTAAAAATTGGTTTGGAAAAACTATAATACGATCTAATAGAAAATTTACATACGATGAAGTTCAATACATTATTGACCAAAAAAAAGGAGACTATTATGAAGATATTTATGCTTTATTTTTATTTTCCAAAATTTTAATTCAAGGTCGATTAAAAAATGGATCTATTTATCTAGAAAAAATGGAAGTAAAATTTCATTTAGATGATAAAAATAATCCAACTTCTTTATATCTAAAAAAAAATAATGATGCTCATCGTTTAATTGAAGAGTTTATGTTATTGACTAATCGAAAGGTTTCAGAATTTGTTAGTTTAAATTTTAATGGAAGTCCTTCTAATAAATTATATATTTATAGAATACATGATAAACCTGACCTTCAAAAAATTTTTTTTCTCAAAAAAATTATAGAACCTTTAGGTTATTCTTTAGATTTAAAAAATTTAAAAACTTCTATTAATAACTTAATAAAAAAAATTAAAGGAAAACCAGAACAAAATATGATTGAGAATTTAATTCTTCGTGCAATGAGTAAAGCTAAATATTCCACAAAAAATATAGGACATTATGGGTTATCTTTCATTTATTATAGTCATTTTACTTCTCCTATAAGAAGATACTCAGATATAATAGCTCATCGTTTATTATATTATTATTTGACTAATAATAATAAAAATGAAAAATACAAACTTAAAACAACAGAATTTTACGAAAAACAATCTCAATATTGTAATGATAAAGAACGTTTAGCTACAGATATAGAAAGAGAATTTATAAAATATACACAAGTTAAATATATAAGAAAATTTATAGGAAAAGAATTTGATGGAGTCATTACAGGATTTACCGATTGGAGTGTTTATATTGATTTATTAATATTTCAAACTGAAGGAATGGTAAAACTCCGTGATATTAAAGAAGATTCTTATATTTTAAATCTAAATAATTATAGTATAATTGGAAAAAAAAAGAAAAAAATCTATCATTTAGGAGACAAAATAAAAGTAAAACTTATAAATGTTAATATAGAAAAAAAACAAATTATTCTTGATTGGATTAATAATATATAATTTTATATTCTAACAGTAGAAGGAACAAATATAGTATAATCTCCTCCATTTTTTATAATCTCTCTTACAAGAGAAGAATTAATATGAGATCTATCATGGGAAGAAAAAAGAAAAACAGTTTCAATAATATCTTTCTTATACAATTCCTGATTAGTTAAAAATATATTTTTTTCAAATTCAAAATCTAATTGATTTCGGAGTCCTCTTAATAAGAATCCAGCTTTTTTTTTTATGCAAAAAGAAATAGTTAATTCATGAAATGAATCAATTTCTACTTTTTGTGATAATGATAATTTTAAAAAAGTTTTTTGTATCCACTTTTTTCTTTTTTTAAAAGAAAACATATTTTTTTTTTTAAAATTTTTTCCTATAGCTATAATAATTTTATCAAATAAATTTAAAGCTCTGATAATAATATCATAATGTCCTAAAGTAATGGGATCAAAAGATCCAGGAAAAACTGCTATTTTTTTATTCATTTTTTATATTTATATTTTTAAAAAATGAGAAATATAATTTATTATTTGTTTTTTTTCTAAACTAAATAAAATAAATGGAAAACAAATCATGCTTTGATTGTTTAAATAAATGTTCGAAAAAAGAAAATGTTTTTCAAAAAAAACAATGTTATAAATTTAATACATTAGATTGGTTATCCAATATTCAATCTCCTTTTGAATGGCAAAAATATGATATTGTAGAAATACATTTTAAAAATGATAGAAAAGAATTCTTTTTTAATCAAGAAAAAATATTCCTTAATAAAGGAGATTTTGTAACTGTAGAATCTAAGTCTGGTATAGGATATGATATTGGCATAGTTTATTTAACTGGAGAATTGGTCAAATTACAAATAAGAAACCAAATTATTCATTCAAACACTTTTAAAAAGATATATAGAAAGTCAACATATAAAGAAATAAATGCTTGGAAATTTTTTAGAAAAAAAGAATTTACAACTCTTTTAAAAGCCAAAAAAATTGCAAAAAATTTTAATCTTTCTATGAAAATTTGTGATGTAGAATATCAAGGAGATGGAAAACAAGTTACTTTTTATTATACAGCTGAAAATAGAATTGATTTCAGAAAATTAATTAAAGAATTTGCTTTACACTTTCATACACGTATAGAAATGCGACAAATAGGATATAGACAAGAAGCGGCAAAAATTGGAGGAATTGGTTCTTGTGGACGTGAACTTTGTTGTTCTACTTGGTTAAAAAATTTTAAAAGTGTGACTACAAATTCTGCAAGATATCAACAATTATCCATTAATATTCAAAAACTAACTGGACAATGTAACAAACTAAAATGTTGTCTTAATTATGAATTAGATACTTATTTAGATGCTATAAAAAATTTTCCAGATATTAATAGTAAAATTCATACAGAAAAAGGAATTGCTCAATGTATGAAAATTGATGTTTTTAAACAGGAAATGTGGTTTTCTTACGTAAAAAACCCTAACACTTGGTTTAGAATAAAAGTAAAAAAAATTAGAGAAATTTTAGAAAAAAATAAAATAGCACTTTCTTTAGAAAAATTATCAACTATTCATGCTATTCAAAAAACAGAATTAACATTTAAAGATTTACCTATATAATGCTAAAAAAATAATTTTCTCGTGTATAAAACAAGTACAAAAATAAATTCTTATTTTCGTAAACTGATTTTTTATTTTTGGTTTTTCTTTATTATAGGAATAAGCACTATCATTAGTATTTTTTATGCAGCTTCTAAAGGTTATTTAGGAATATTGCCTAATACTAAAAATATAGAGAATCCTGCTATGAAAGTAGGATCAGAAGTGTATGATTCTAATGGAATATTATTAGGAAGATTTTTTTCTGAAAATAGAACTTTAGTTGAGTATCAAGAACTTCCAAGAGATCTTGTAAATGCACTTCTTGCAAAAGAAGATATTCGTTTTAAATATCATTCTGGAATTGATGCTAAATCTTTTCTCAGAGCAATTCTTTCTTTAGGAAAAAGAGGAGGAGGAAGTACCATATCACAACAATTAGCTAAACTTCTTTTTACAGGGCCATCTGCAAAAAATAAACTACAGAGAATTCATCAAAAATTGTTAGAATGGGTAATGGCTATTGAATTGGAAAAACGTTATACAAAAGAAGAAATTATTACAATGTATTATAATAAATTTGATTTTTTATATAATGCAAAAGGAATAGAAACAGCAGCTCATACCTATTTTAATAAAAAAGTATCTGAACTTAATTTAGGAGAATGTGCTACATTAGTTGGAATGCTAGAAAATCCTTCTTTATATAATCCCAAAAATTATCCTTATAGAGCAAAAAAACAAAGGAATTTAGTTTTATATCAAATGAAAAAATATAATTTATTAAATATACATAGATATAAAAAAGAATTAAAAAAATCTATAAAAATAAATTTTAAAATACAAAAAAAAGATTTTGAATTACTCACTTATTATGGTGAATTTCTAAAAAAGGAAATTCAAGAGGCTTTAGATGAATATGAGGAAAAAACGGGACAAAAACTCAATCTTTATTCTAGTGGATTAAAAATATACACGTCTATTGATGCAAAAATGCAAAATTATGCAGAAGAAGCTGTAAAAAAACATCTGAGCCAATTACAAATTTTATTTAATCGTATTCAAAAAAAGAATAAAAATGCTCCATTTTTTAATATTTCTCCAGAAAAAACAAAACGAATTTTGATATCTGCTATGCGTAGAACTTCACTTTATCAAGATTTAAAGCAAAAAGGATTAACAGAAGAAAAAATTTTGGAAAAGTTTCAAAAACCACAATTAATTAAGTTATTTACTTGGAATGGATCTAAAAAAGTATTCATGTCACCATGGAATTTTATTCGTTATCAAAAGAGTATTATACAAGCGGGAATGTTGTCAATAGAGTCCTCTACTGGATTCATTAAAGCATGGGTAGGAGGAATAGATTTCAATTATTTTCAATATGATCATGTGGCAAAAACACAACGTCAAGTTGGTTCTATTTTTAAACCTATTTTATATGCTACGGCTATTAATGAATTACATTATAATCCCTGTACGAAAATTTCAAATGAAAAATTTCATTTAGGAAAATGGAGTCCTAGAAATTCCAATGGAAAATATGGAGGTTTTTTAACTTTAAAAGATGGTTTGGCATTTTCCGTTAATACTATTTCAGCTCGTTTAATTTCACAAGTAACTCCAGCTCCAGTAATTAATTTAGCAAAAAAAATGGGAATAGAATCTATAATTCCAGAACATCCGTCTATTGCACTTGGTTCTGCTGATTTGACTTTGTATGAAATGACAGGAGCATTTAACACATTTACTAATTATGGAATTTATATAAAACCCTCTATTTTAGTAAAGATAGAGGATGAAAATGGAAACTTAATTAAAGAACATGTAGATCTTAGTAGAAGACGAGTTTTTAGCGAAGATGTTGGTTATATTATGTTGAAATTAATGCAAGGAGTAGTTCAATATGGAACCGCAAAAAGATTACAATCATATAATATTTCAGGAGATATAGCTGGAAAAACAGGAACAACTAATGAAAATTCGGATGGATGGTTTATAGGAATGATTCCTAATTTAACTACTGGAGTTTGGGTTGGATGGGAAGATAGATTTTCTCATTTTGAAAATATTAAAGAAGGACAAGGAGCAAATATGGCTTTGCCTATATGGGCTTACTATATGAAAAGTTTGTATAAAGATATTAATTTGATCTATCATGATAAATTATTATTTCATAAAGCTAAAAATTATCAATCTCATTGGGATCAATGTAATGAAATTCGTACTAAAGAAGAAAATATCCTCAGTGAAGAAAAGAAAGAAAATGAAAAAAATTATTTACAAGAAATTAAAGATTTTAATGGAAATTTAGATTTAGAAAAAGATTATGATAAATAAAATATTAATTTTGGATAAAAATCATCCTTTTATTATATACAAACTAAAAAAAAAAGGATTTATTTGTGATGAAAATTATAGTGATTCTCCTGACAAAATTGATATATCTTTATATGATGGAATCATTTTGAGAAGTAGATTAAAAATCGATAAAAAATTTATTAAAAGAGCCAAAAATTTGAAGTTTATTGCTCGTATAGGATCAGGTATTGAAAATATAGATAAAGATTATGCTATAAAAAAAGGAATAACTTTGATTTCTTCTCCAGAAGGAAATAAAGATGCAGTAGCAGAACATGCTATAGGTATGCTTTTATGTATGATAAATTATATTATTCGTTCACACCAACAAATAATTACAAAAAGGAAATGGTATAGAGAGGAAAATAGAGGAATGGAAATTATGGGAAAAACTATAAGTATTATTGGATATGGAAATACAGGAAAAGCTTTTGCAAAAAAATTATCGGGTTTTAATGCTAAAATATTATGCTATGATATATTACCTAATGTTGGAGATTTTTATGCAAAACAGGTAAATGTGAATACAATTTTAGAAAAATCAGATATAGTAAGCTTACATGTTCCTTATACTAAGGAAACAAAAGGAATGATAAATTACAATTTTATAAAAAAATTTTTAAAACCTATTTATTTGATAAATACTTCTCGTGGAAAATGTATTATTACAAGTCATTTAGTAAAAGCATTGAAAAATGGAAAAATAAGGGGGGCATGTTTAGATGTATTAGAATATGAAAACTTTTCTTATAATAGTATTTTTCAATATGAAAAATTTTCTAAAAGTTTTCTTTATCTTATTCATTCTAATAAAATTATATTTACACCACATATTGCAGGATGGACTAAAGAATCAAAATATAAAATGGATAAAAAAATTGTTGAAAAAATTATGACCTTAAATAAAAAATTTAATAAAATATAATAAATTTTTTTTAAAAAGATTATAAATAAATAATATTACATAAAATTTTTACATTAAATTTTTATTATTTAGTTAATATACATCTGTTAAATATCTTCCTTCTTTTTTCATTTTTTTTAAAAAAAGTTCTGAATTACATTTTCCTACTTTTTCTATAACAAGACAAATCATTTTTTCAACATCTATACTCATAGGAATTTTATTTCCACAAATATAGATATAAGCTCCATTTTTTATCCAATGAAAAAATTCGACTCTATTTTCCCATATTTTATTTTGCACATAAATTTTTTTTTCCTGATCTCTGGAAAAAGAAAAAGAAACATAATGAAGAATTCCTTTTTTTTTCCAATTTAGAATTTCTGTTTGATATAAAAAATCTGTATCAAAGTGTTGATCTCCAAAAAATAACCAATTTTTACCCGTAGCTTTTTTGATTTCTCTTTCATATAAAAAAGAACGAAAAGGAGCAATTCCAGTACCAGGACCAATAAGAATTATGTTTTTATTAGAATTAGGCAATTTAAATCTATAATTTTTATAAATAAAAAAAGATAATTCATCTCCTATTTTAAGTTCAGATAAAAAATTAGAACAATGTCCATATACAGAAACTCCATTTAATTGAAAACGGTGACGAGATACAGTAATATGAATTACATTATTGTGAGTTGTAGGAGATGAAGAAATGGAATATAATCTAGGTTTTATAGGTTCCATAATTTTCATCAAATCTTTTAATGGATATTTATTTTTCATAGGATACTTTTTTAAAAGATCAATAAGTTTCCATTTATAATTATGATTTAAAACTATATTTATATTTTCTGATAATGAAGAATACTTTTTTAAAAAATTTTCAGATAAAGAAATAATATTTAACTCTTTTTTAAAAAGAAAAAATATTTTTTTTTTTTCTTCATATTCATATTTTTCAAATTCTTTTCTTCTATTTTTTTTTATATATCCGATAATATTGTTTACTTCTTCCAAAGAATTTTCAGGAAAAATACCTATAGAATCTCCTGGAGAATATTTCACTTTTTTTTGAAGACTGATTTCAATATGATGAATTTCTTTTTCAGATCCTTTTTTATTTAAAATTATATTGTTTAAAATTTTACCACATATTTTTTGATTTATATTTTTTGTATTAATTTCATTTTTTTTTTTAAAAAAATTTAAAATTTTATTCAACCATTGATATGCTTGATTTTCATAATCAACATCGCATTTGTACAATGGAATAATTCTTTGAGCTCCTATATCATACAAACGTTTATCTACATCTTCTCCTGCTTTACAAAAATAAGTATAAGATTTATCTCCCAGTGCTAATACACTGTATTTCATATTTTTTAAAAATAGATTTTTATTCTGATGAATAAAATCAAAAAAAGATTTCGCCGAAGTAGGAGGCTCTCCTTTTCCATAGGTACTCATTATAACAAAAAAATAATCTTCTTTTTCTAAATCTATTAAAGAATATCGATCTAAGTTAACTAACTTTATTTCTAATCCTTCCTTTTTAGCTTTTTTATGAACGTTAAAAGCTAAATTTTTAGCATTACCTGTTTCTGTTCCATAAACTAACGTAATTTTATCCTTCTTTTTTTTTATAGTATTTTTTTTACAAAATAAGAAACCAGACATGTATCCACACATCCATACTATCTCATTTTGAGATGATTCTTGTATTAATTTTAAAAACATTTTTTTATTAGACTCGGATAACATCTTAATTTTATTTAATACTATTTAGTTATAAATGATTTTATTTTTCATTTTATAAATTTGAATTATAAAATCATTTAAAATAATGATATAAAATTCTACAATGAAATAAAAATTCCAAGAATCTTTCTAAAATTTTAATTTTAGTTAAATTGAGCAAAATTATTTTTTAATCATAAAAAAAGATTATCAACTGATAAATATCTTTCTCCGGTATCATAATTCAACGTTAATATTGTAGATTCTTTTGAAAATTCAGATAATTTTTTTTCTATAGCAGATAATGAAGCTCCTGTAGATATTCCTACAAGAATTCCTTCTTTTTTTGCTATTTTTCTAACGTAATGAAAAGCTTCTTCTTTAGAAACTAAAAAACTCCCATTTAATATTTTTACATTTAAAATAGATGGAATAAAACCAGCACCTAACCCTTGTAAAGCATGAGGATTTGGTTTTCCTCCAAATATAACTGGAGATTCTAAAGGTTCTACAGAGAATATTTTTATATTTGGAAATTTATTCTTTAATACTTCTCCTATTCCAGTAATATGACCTCCTGTTCCTACTCCTGTAATAAAATAATCTATCCCTTTAGGAAAGGCCTTTATGATTTCTTTTGCCGTTGTATTCCTATGTATATCAGGATTTGAAATATTATCAAATTGTTTAGGAATCCAAGAATTGGGAATAGTCTCAACTAATTCTTCTGCTTTTTTAATAGCTCCTTTCATCCCATCTTCTTTTGAAGTAAGGACAAATTTAGCTCCAAAAATAGAAAATAATTTCCTTCTCTCAATACTCATAGATTCTGGCATTACTAAAATAAGACGATATTTTTTAACAGAACAAACCATAGCTAATCCTATTCCTGTATTTCCAGAAGTAGGTTCTATAATAATATCTCCTGTGTGAATAATTCCTTTTTTTTCTGCATTTTCTATCATAGATAAAGCAATTCTATCTTTTATACTACCTCCAGGATTATTTCTTTCTAATTTCATCCAGACTTGATAATTAGGAAATAATCTTTTAAGATGTACATGAGGTGTATTTCCTATAGTTTTTAAAATATTATCAACTTTCATTTTTCATTTTTTTATATCATAAAATTAATAGGATCAGGAAAAGGACTATTACTTCTCATTTTAATTTCGTTTTTTTGATATACTATAGAAAAAGGAGGTATACTTTTTGTAACCCAAACGTTACCTCCTAATACACTATCGTGTCCTATTATAGTTTCTCCTCCTAAAACAGTAGCTCCAGCATAAATTGTTACTTGATCTTCTATTGTAGGATGACGTTTTATATTTGCTAATTTTTTATCTACATAAATAGCTCCTAAAGTTACCCCCTGATATATTTTAACTTTATTTCCTATTTCTGTACTAGATCCTATAACTATTCCTGTTCCATGATCAATAGCAAAAGCTTTTCCTATTTTTGCAGACGCATGAATATCTACTCCAGTTTTACTGTGAGCATATTCTGTAATCAATCTTGGAATAATTGGAATTTTTTGAACCCATAATTGATGTGCGATTCTATACAATGCAGTAGCAAAAAAACCAGGATAAGAAAGGAAAATTTCTTCTATAACTGTTGCTGCAGGATCCGATTTCAATATTGCATTAGCATCTATTATTAACGTTTGATAAATATTAGGAATTTCCTTAAAAAAAATTTGAGTCAAATCATTAGATTTTTGTTCATTTATATTTAATTCAATAAAAATATCGTATAAAAGTTTTTTCAACTTCTCATAATTTTTTTTAAAAAAAACAACATTGTTTAAAATATTATGATCAATAATGAATAAAGTATGAAATAATTTTTTAACAAAATTCTCAGATTTTTTCTTATCAGGAAAAGAATTTTTCTTTTTATTATTTTCAAATATGATTGTTAACAAATCTAACATTATAATACATATATATAATTATTTCCAAACTTAAAATGGTATAAATTTAATGGTTCTAAATACTAGTATATAAAAGACAATATTCAAATAAAAATTCTTACATTTAGACATATGTATAATTATACATTTGATGGAATTCTTCATATCATATTCTTCATTCATTATTAAATGACTAAAACAAAGTATAATAGATTAAAATACAATAACTAACTAATTGCACAAATATAAGAATTTCTTTTTTTTAAAATAAAAAACATGTTATATTTTACACATTACACAACAACAAACTTCTTTAAGTCATGAAAAAAATTAAAGTGAATAATCCTGTGGTAGAAATAGATGGAGATGAAATGGCCAGAGTTATATGGAAATATATAAAAAAATATTTTATTCTTCCTTATTTAGATATAAATATTATTTACTTTGATTTAGGTATAGAAAACAGAAATGCGACAAATGATCAAATTACTATAGATGCTGCTTATGCTATAAAAAAATATAATGTAGGAATTAAATGTGCTACAATTACACCAGATGAAAATAGAATGAAAGAATTCCATTTAAAAAAAATGTGGAAATCTCCAAATGGAACTATTAGAAATATTATTAACGGAACTATTTTTAGAGAACCTATTATTGTAAAAAATATTTCACGTCCAATTCCAAATTGGAAAAATCCTATATGTATAGCTAGACATGCTTATGCTGATCAATATAAATCTATTGATTTTCTTATTAAAGAAAAAGGAAAATTATATATTTCTTTTATTCCAGATGATGCAAATAAGTCAACAAAAAAATTTAAAATTCATCATTTTACGGGTTCTGGGATAGCCATGGGAATGTATAATACAGATCAATCTATCTATGGATTTGCTCGCTCTTGTTTTAATTATTCTGTGTATAAAAAATGGCCTCTTTTTTTATCTTCGAAAAATACTATATTGAAAGCATATGATGGAAGATTCAAGAATATTTTTGAAGAAATATATAATAATGAATTCAAATTAAAATTTGAAAAATTACAAATCACTTATGAACATAGATTGATTGACGATATGCTTGCAAAAGCAATCAAATCAAATGGAAAATTTATATGGGCTTGTAAAAATTATGATGGAGATGTGTTATCAGATTGTATTGCTCAAGGATTTGGTTCATTAGGAATGATGACTTCTATTTTACTTGCTCCAGATGGAAAAACCTTAGAATCTGAAGCAGCTCATGGAACTATAACAAAACATTATAGATTATATCAAAAAGGACAAAAAACTTCTACCAATCCTATTGCTTCTATTTTTTCTTGGACTCGTGGACTTAAACATCGTGCTGTTTTAGATAAAAATAAAGATTTAAAATTTTTTTCGGAAAAAATGGAAAAGGCATGTATAGATTTTATAGAATCTGGAAAAATGACTAAAGATTTATTTAAATCATCTTGTGAAGATAATGATAAAAATCAATATTTAAACACTAAAATTTTTCTTAAAGAATTAAAAATATTTTTTGATAAAAATTATCAATAAGACATTTTATGTCTGTATTAATTTTTGTATAATTTCTTTTCTTTTAAACTTATCTAATAAATTATCTGTAAAATGAGGAATAAAAAAAATATTTTTGGGTTTATAAAATTTTTTTTTACCATGAAAAATGGTATCTGGAATATGTAATGGGATAGGAGGTCCTTCAATAACCAATATTACTTTTTCTCCTAAAATTTTATCTGGAATTGAAGATATAAAAAATCGTTTTTCACAAGGAATGAATAAACTAATTTCTTTTTCCACTAATTCAGGAATAATTTTAATTCCTCCACTATTTATAATATTATCATATCTGCCTATCCAAGTAAATGTATTTTTAGATACCATATGAACAATATCATTTGTTTGTAAAAATGAATCCATACAACATGGAGAAAAAATACCTAAACAATTTCTATTATCTGTGCTTAAAAATACATCTTGAAATGATTTATAAAAAATGGATTTATTTGATCCATTAATTTTTTTTATAGCTATATGACCTGAAGTTTCCGTCATTCCATAAGTAGAATAACAAATTGTTGAAATATTTTGTAATTGTTTTTCAAGAAAATTTGATATTGAACTTCCTCCTATTAAAACTATTTTAATATTTTTTAAATTTTTTAAACTAAAAAATACTTGTATAGGAACCATTGACGTAATATCAAAATATTCTTTAATATTTTTCAAAGGATTAGATGATGGAGGGACACAATATATTTTCCACTTGAAAATAATAGCACGTATTAAAAACATTTTAGTAGCTATAAAATTTGGAGATAAACATAATAAACCTCTAATTCCTTTTTTTTTAAGCTTTAAAAATTCTACAGTTTTAATAGCTCTTTCGCACATATATTCTTTACGTAAAGAAATAATTTTAGGAGTCCCTGTTGTTCCAGAAGTTAAAGACAATATAGGTTTATTATCATACCAATTTTTTAAAAAAGAAAAAATAGTTTTTTTCCAAAAATATTCTTCTTTATTTTTTATTTTAAAGAAAAAAGAAGATGTTAATATTTTTTTTTCAGAAAAATCTATCCACATTTATTCAATAATGTCTCTATATTCCATTTTATAAATGGATTATACCAAATAAAACCTTCCTTAATTTCTAAAGGAGAAATCCAATTATTCATGTACAAAAAACCTGTATTTAAACCGTGTGCATTGAAATTTTTATTATTATATTTTTTTTGTATTACAAAAGTCCATTGAGCAATAGCATTAATTCCAATATTACTCTCCAAAGAGGAACTTATATACCATTTGATTTTTCTTTTATTAGCTTCTAATATCCATTTCTCAGATTCATAAAATCCCCCATTAATACTAGGTTTTAATATAATCCATTGAGGTTGAATAATATCCAATAATTTTTTTTTATCTTTTAATCTATTAATATTTACTAATTCTTCATCTAATGCTATAGGTAATTTAGATTTTTTACATATTTTTGACATATCTTCCCAATTCCCAGATGATATTGGTTGTTCCATAAAATCAACTATTTCTAAATCAGAAAATTTTTTTAAATAATATAAAGCTTTTTGAATATTATTAAAACAACCATTTGCATCTATACGTATTTTTATGAATGGATATTTTTTTCCTATTTCTTTTATAATAAAAAATTGATTATTAATAAGATCCATATTTATTTTCATTTTTATAAATGAAAAACCTTGAAAAATTTGATTTTCTATTTCTTTTATTGCGTTTTTTTTATTATAAAAAGAATTCAGCCATATTAAACTATTTGTAGAAATTCCTTTTTTTCCATGAATAAATTCAGAATGGCATAATATAGGAAATTGATTTTCAAAACTTAAAAAAGCTTGTTCTAATCCAAATAAAATAGATGAAAATGAAATATATTTATAATAAAAATATATTTGAGTTTTTTTTAAATTAATAATTTTATTAGAAAGATTTTTTAATTCTGTTTCAAATTGTTCTATATTTTTTAAAGCCCGTTGATCCAATATTGGATTACATTCTCCTATTCCTATTTTATTATTTTGTGTTAAAACAATAAACCATATAACATTTTTTTGAAAAATTCTATTAGAATTAAATACTTTTTTTTTAAAAAAAAATATTTTTTTTCTGAAAAAACAATTAATTTTTTCATTTTCATTCATATCATTAAATATATATGGTCTTTCCTTTTTCCAATAAAATTAATTCTTTTCCTTTTTCAAAAAATTTTTTTTTTGCTTGTTCTCTGTCAATTTTAATATCTTCAAAAGTATCATAATGAACTCCTAATATTTTTTCTGATTTTAAAAAATCAGAAGCCATAATAGCTTCTTCTATATCCATAGTATATTTTCCTCCTATTGGTAAAATAGAAAGTTTTAATTTTCCAAAAGAAGGAATAAGATTCATTTCATACATTACAGATGTATCTCCTGATATATACAAATTTCCTTCATCTGTATGTAAAAGAAATCCCCCTGGATTTCCTCCATAAGTTCCATCGTTAAAGACACTAGAATGAGCTGCCCAAACATATTTTAATTTTCCAAAAGGAAAAGATATAAAAGAACCATAATTAATTCCATATGTTTTTATTCCTTTTTTATGAAAATAATTAGATATCTCGTAATTAGAAATTATTAAAACATTATCAAATTTACACGAAAATAATTCTACATCACAAACATGATCATAATGAGCATGAGTTAGTAAAATATAATCTATTTTTTTAAAAAATTTTATAAAATTTACATTATGAAAAACAGGGATTCCAGAAAAAAAAGGGTCTATCAATAAATATTTATCATGTATTTCTAATAGACATGTGCTATGAGAAAAAAAAGTAACTTTCATAAAGTTTATATTATATAACTGATTCCTATACTAAGAACATATAAAAAAGTGAGTATCACTAATTTTTTTAATTCTGAATTGAAAAATTTTTTTTTTTTCATAAAAATTATTTTTTTTATATGTAATATCAAAAGTATCACAACAAAAATAAAAAATAACCATTGATAAATATTTTTCTGGTTCAAAAAAATAAAATATCCACCTATAAATATTGAAATTAATATAATAAATATATGATACAATTTAGCATATTTTATCCCTAACCATACAGGTATAGTATATTTTCCTTTTTCGTAATCATTATCTAAATCCCTCATATTATTTATATTTAAAACTCCTACATTTAATAATCCTATAGATAGAGAAAGAAAAAGCATATCTTTACATAAAGTAAATGTATACAAAAAATAACTTCCTTCTACTGAAATAATTCCAAAAAAAATAAAAACAAATAAATCACCCATTCCTACTGTATATCCATAAGGACGAGTTCCCAAAGAATATTTTATTGAACTATATATACATATAAAAATTCCTACAAAATATAGGAAAAAAACGAAAATATTTTTATATAAAAGAGTATTATAAACTAATAAAAAACCTGAAAAAAAAGATAATAAGGAAAATAAATAGATTGCTTTTTTCATTTCTGATAAAGAAATTAAACCAGATTGGATTGTTTTTTTAGGACCTATTCGTTTAAAATTATCAACTCCTGTTATACTATCTCCATAATCATTTGAAAAATTTGCTAATATTTGTAATAATAAAGCGGTTATAACACATAAAATATATGTAACGAAACTAACATTTGTTCTATATTTAGAGATAATAAAACTTAGAGTGATTCCAGAAAAAGATAAAGGTAAAGTGTGAATACGAGCTGCATAAATCCAATATTTTAATTTCATAAAAATTTGGGAAATTTTTTAAAATTTGGAGATCTTTTTTCTAAAAAAGCTTTTTTTCCTTCTTGAGATTCTTCCATTAAATAAAACATTAAAGTAGCATCTCCCGTTAATTGCATTAATCCATGTTGTCCATCCAATTCAGCATTTAAACTACGTTTTATCAATCTTAAGGACATGGGACTTCTTTTTTGTATAATTTTACACCATTTTATAGTTTCTTTTTCCAATTCATTTTTTTTTACTACTTTATTAATTAATCCCATATCCAAAGCCTCTTTAGCTGTATATTTTTTACATAAAAACCACATTTCTCGTGTCTTTTTTTGTCCAATATGACGAGCTAAATATGAACATCCAAATCCACCATCAAAAGATCCTACTTTTGGCCCTACTTGACTAAAAATAGCATTTTCAGAGGCTATAGTTAAATCACAAACAACATGTAAAACATGTCCTCCTCCTACAGCATAGCCATTAACCATAGCTATAACTGGTTTAGGTATTTCTCTTATCTTTTTATAAAAATCTAAAATATTCAATCTTGGAATCCCGTCTTTTCCTAAATATCCTCCCATTCCTCTTGTAGTTTGATCTCCTCCAGAACAAAAAGATTTTTCACCAGATCCAGTTATAATTAATACATCTATATCATTTCTATTTCCACATATATTTATAGCGTCTATCATTTCATTTATTGTTTCTACACGAAATGCATTATGACACCATGGTCTATTTATCTCTATTTTAGAAATACCTTCACCAAAAAAAAATAAAATATCTTCATACTTTTTAATTGTAATCCAATCTATATTCATAATAAAAAATTAAAAATTGATGTTTATTTTTACAAAATAACAAAAAAAAAAAGATTTGATTATGTTATGCTATCGGAATATTTTCTCTATATTTATAGGAGTAACAATAAGTATTATTGAAATATTATATGCTATAAAATTCGTAAAAAAACGGTTTTTAAAAATACAATCAATTCCATTAAAAAAATTTAAATATCTTCTAATTAAAGCTCCTACTGAATTTTTTGTAGTACTAATTTTTTTTTATGCTTTTAGTGCTTTATTAGGAGGATTGATGGCTGCCTTTTTTTCAAAAAATGCAAAAAAAGCTTATGCTATATTAACAGGTTTTATTTTATTTTTTATAACATTATTTCATGTATTTTTTTATCCATTTCCATTTTGGTTTAAAATAATAATATTACCTATTTTTTTTTCTTTTTCATATATAGGAGGAAATTTAGTAGAATTTTTACAAAAAAAGAAATGGATAAATTAATAAATAAATAAATCCAAATATATATCCTATCAAAGCAATCCAACTAATTTTTTTTAAGTACCAAAAAAAATCTATTTTTTCCATGCTCATAGCTGCTACACCTGCAGCGGATCCTATGAGAAAAATGCTTCCTCCTGTTCCAGAAACATAAGCAATAAAATGCCATAAATCATGATTCATAGGATATGAAAACATAGCTATGGTAGCAGCAACTAAAGGGACATTATCTATAATAGAAGAAATTAATCCAAATAAAAAAGTTGTAATTTTCCATGTATAAACAGTTTCATTGATCCAGTGAGATAAATTATATAATTTTCCTATAGATTCTAAAGAAGAAACAGAAAGTAAAATTCCTAAAAAAAATAAAATACTAGATATATCTACATTTTTAAATGTATTATCTAAAATGGATTTTGATTTATATTTTTTAGATGCTATCAAAAATAATATACCTAAAGAAAACATCATTCCTATATATGGGGGAACCCCTATAATAGTTTTAAGAATTGGAACAAGTAACATTAGAAATAATCCTATTTTTAATATAAAAAAACCTCTATTTAAAGAATCTTTTGATAGATTATTTTTTTTTATTTGAATATATCCATTAAAAATAGGCATATAAGATGCTATTAAAGTAGAAATTAACATACATAATATGGATGGAATCAATATTTTTTTTATAAGATGAATTGTAGTTACTTTATTAGAAATCCATAACATAGTTGTTGTTATATCCCCTATTGGAGACCAAACACCTCCTGCATTAGCAGATATAATAACTAATCCTAGATAATATAAACGATCTTTATAATTGGAAACTGTTTTTCTTAAAAGAGAAATCATAACCATAGCAGCTGTAAGATTATCTATGATAGCAGATAATAAAAAAGAAACTACACTTATGATCCATAAAAATTTACGTTTTGTGTTTGTGAAAAAAAACTCTTTTAAAGCTTCAAAACCATAACATTCTTCAATAATAGCAATAATAGACATTGCTCCAACAAGAAAAAAAACAATTTCAGAAGTCTTTCCCAAATGAAATAACAATAAATATTTAGGATCTTTTTTTAAAATTAAATGTTGATTAAAATCATATTCATATACAGGAATGTTTAAAAATATAATTAAGGACCAACAAATAGAGGCCATTAAAATAGATGGAATAACTTTATTTATAGAAAAAAGATTTTCAAGAGTAATTAATAAATATCCAAAGATAAAAATTAAAATTACCATTGATTTTAATATTGTTCTTTTCTATTGTTATTAACATTAAATATCAATTCCATTTTGAATAAAAAGAATATTTACCAAGTGTATTTTCAATGCGTAGTAATTGATTATATTTTGAAATTCTTTCAGAACGACATAAAGAACCTGTTTTTATTTGTTCAATATTAAATGCAACAGCAAGATCCGATATAAAAGAATCTTCAGTATCTCCAGAACGATGGGATATTATATTTTTATATTTATTTTTTTTAGCTACATGAATTGTTTCAATTGTTTCTGTTAGCGTTCCTATTTGATTTATTTTAATTAAAATAGAATTTGCTACTTTTTTTTTGATTCCTTTATTTAATTTATTTACTTGTGTGACAAAAAGATCATCTCCTACCAATTGAATTTTATCTCCTATTTCATGAGTTAATAATTTCCATCCTTCCCAATCATCTTGATCCATTCCATCTTCAATAGATATAATTGGATACTTTTTTACCAAATAAGATAAATAACGAATATGTTCTTCTCTTGATTTTATATTTTTATCCTTTATTTTTTTTTCTGATTTTTCAAATATAGAATAATCATATTGATTATTTACACAAAATTCAGAAGCAGCACAATCTATAGCTATTGCTACCTGATCATAAGGCTCATAATTAGCTATATGTATAGCTTCCAATATATAATCTAATACATCTTCAATCCCATTAAAATTAGGTGAAAAACCTCCTTCATCACCTACATTTGTAGAAAAACCTTTTTTATTTAAAAGGTTTTTTAATTGATAAAATACTTTATGTCCTATTTGAAGTGCTTCCATAAAAGTATTTGCTTTAACAGGTACTATCATAAATTCTTGAAAAACTATAGAAGAAGTATTTGAATGCCTTCCTCCATTTACAATATTTATCAAAGGAATAGGAAGAAAACAAGTATAAACCCCTCCTATATATTTATAAAGAGGGATATTCAGTTCATTTGATGCGGCTCTTGCAACAGCTATAGATATAGCTAAAATAGCATTAGATCCTAATCTTTTTTTATTTACTGTCCCATCTAATTCTAGCATTAATTGATCAATATAAATTTGATCTAAAACTGATTTACCTATTAATTCAGGAGCAATAATATCATTTACATTTTGAACCGCTTTTAAAACTCCTTTTCCGAAAAAAATATTATCTTGATTGTCACGTAATTCAAAAGCTTCATTCTTTCCTTTTGATATTCCAGATGGAATAGAAGCACGTCCTAATATATTATTTTCTGTTATAATATCCACTTCTACAGTAGGATTTCCTCTTGAATCTAATATTTGTCTAGCTTGAATACTTTTAATTCTACTCATTATTCATTTTTTTTGTTTTTTTTTCTACTACGTCTTACGGATTTAATTTTCTTTTTAGAAGTATAAGTTTCGTTAAAATCTACCAATTCTATAAAAGAAAGAGGAGCTTGATCTCCAAAACGGAATCCAGTTTTTATTATTCTAGTATATCCACCAGGACGTTTACGAACTTTTTCAAATAGATCCTTAAACAATTCTAATACGGCTGTTTTATCTCTTAAATATGAAAAAACATTTCTCTTAGAATGGAGAGTATTCATTTTTGATTTTGTAATAATGGGTTCTACATATTTTTTCAAAGCTTTAGCTTTAGCTAAAGTAGTAAAAATTTTTTTTTTTTTTATAAGAGAAGATGCCATATTAGAAAGAAGAGATTTTCGATGTCCACATTTTCTTCCTAAATGATTATTTTTATTTCTATGATTCATCAGTTATTTTACAATTTGAATTCTTCTATATTCATCCCAAAATATAATCCTTTTTCTTTCATTTTACTTTCTAATTCATCTAAAGATTTTTTTCCAAAATTTCTCATTTTCAACATATTATTTTTATGACATTTTACTAAATCTGCTATAGTATTTATAGAAGCTGACTTTAAACAATTTTTTGTACGAACAGATAAATCCATATCACTTAATTTAGATTTTAATAATGTTTGCATTCGTATAAATTCTTCGTCATATTTTTTGCTTTTATTGATTTCTTTTTGTTTTTTTTCCCCTATTTTATCATAAGAAAAAATAGAAAAATACTGGATTAATATTTTTGAAGCTTCCATCAAAGCTAATTTTGGAGAAATAGATCCATCCGTTTGAATTTCCAATGAAAGATTTTCAAAATCAATTTTCTGTCCCACACGACAATTTTCTATTGTATATTTCACATTTTTAATAGGAGTATAAATAGAATCTATAGGAATAGTATCAATTGTATCTTCACTATTTTTATTTTCTTCTGCAGGAACATAACCTCTTCCTTCTTCAATCGTAAAACTTATTTCTAAAGAGATTGATTCATCTTTATTACAAATAATCAGTTCATCATTCAAAATTTGAAATCCAGAAATAAATTTATTTAAAATTTTTCCTGTTACTTGTTTTCCTTGATTTATACAAGCATTAACAGTTTCTTTACAAGTCCCTGAGATTTTTTGTTTAAAACGAATTTTTTTAAAATTTAAAACTATTTCAGTTACATCCTCTATTACACCTTCTATTGTAGAAAACTCATATTTCACCCCCTTAATTTTAATAGAAGTAACTGCAAATCCTTTTAAAGAACCTAATAAAACTCTTCTTAATGCATTTCCTAAAGTAATTCCATATCCAGGTTCTAAAGGTTTTAAATGAAAAATTCCTTTTTTATCTGAAAATTCAGATATTGTAATTCTATCAGGTTTTACAAAATCTAGAATAGACATACTACAATTGATTCTATTTTGAATATAATTCGACAATTAATTGTTCTTTAATGTTTTCAGGTATTTGTATCCTTTTTGGCATCATTCTAAATATACCAAACATATTTTTTTCATCCAATACTAACCATTCCACTAATGGCCCTATTTTATTTTGTATAGAATGTAATACTACAGGATGTTTTTTAGATTTTTCTTTTATTTCTATTTTATCTCCCGGTTTTAATCTAAAAGATGGAATATCTACCATTTTATTATTAACAATAACATGTCTATGAGAAACGATTTGACGAGCAGAAGATCGAGATGGAGCAAATTTTAATCTAAAAACGATATTGTCTAAACGACTTTCACATGCTTGTAATAATAATTCTCCAGTAATTCCTTTCTTTCTTGCTGCCTCCAAAAATAAACTTTCAAATTGTCGTTCCAATATACCATAAGTATATCTTGCTTTTTGCTTTTCTATTAATTGAATAAAATATTCCGAACGTTTTCCTCTACGACGATTACTTCCATGTTGACCTGAGGGATATTTTCTTCTTTCAAAATATTTATCTTCTCCATAAATACATTCTCCAAATCTTCTAGATATTTTAGTTTTAGGTCCTATATATTTTGCCATAATTTTTTTTTAGTAAAGGATCAAACTCTTCTTCTTTTAGGAGGACGACATCCGTTGTGAGGTAATGGAGTTATATCTTTGATCATTGTCACTACAATACCAGAATTGCTTAATGCTCGTATTGCCGCATCTCTTCCTGCTCCAGGGCCTTTTACTTTAACTTCCACTTTTTTTATGCCAGCATTTAAACCCTCTTTTGCTACATTTTCTGCTACCATTTGAGCCGCATATGGAGTATTTTTTTTTGATCCTTTAAAATTCATTTTTCCCGCAGAAGACCATGCAATAACATCGCCTTTTTTATTTGTTAAGGTTATAATTATATTATTAAAAGTAGCTTGAATATGAGCTTCTCCCATAATATCTACTACTACTGATTTTTTCCTACTTGATGATGATTTTACCATATTTATTTCGTAACTTTCTTCTTGTTTGCTACAGTTTTTTTCCTTCCTTTTCTTGTTCTACAATTATTCTTTGTTTTTTGTCCTCTCAATGGTAGCCCCTTTCTATGTCTAGTTCCTACATAACAACCGATATCCATCAATCGTTTAATATGAAATTGTATTTCAGATCTTAATTCTCCTTCGGTTTTTATATAATCAGATATATATTTTCTAACTTTACTGATATCGTCATCAGACCAATCTTCTATTTTTTTATTTTCATCGATTCCAACAGAATAAAGTATTTTTTTAGATAAACTTTTCCCTATTCCATATAAATAAGTAAGACCAATAACACCTCTTTTAGATCTTGGAAGATCTACTCCAGAAATTCTTACAGACATAAAATAAAAATAAATATATTTAACCTTGTTTTTGCTTAAATCTAGGATTTTTTTTGTTTATAATCCGAAGAATCCTTTTTCTCCTTACAATTTTACAATTATCGGTTCTTTTTTTTAAAGATGCTCTAACTTTCATAATGTATACAAATTTTTAATATCTATAAGTTATTCTTCCTCTTTCTAAATCATAAGAAGACATTTCTAATCTAACTTTATCTCCTGGTAATATTTTTATATAATGCATTCTCATCTTTCCGGATATATGAGCTTTAACTATACATCCATTTTCTAATTCCACACGGAACATTGCATTTGGAGATGACTCAATAATAGTTCCATCAACTTCAATATGCTTTTGCTTAGCCATATATATACATAATAAATAAATAATATAATAATATACAAAAAAAAATTATTATCTAGTATATCTACTACTACGATATTTCATCATCATCAATCCATCATAATGATAGTTTAATAAGTGTATGTTAACTTGTTGTGAAATATCCAAAATAACACCTACTATAATTAATAATGAAGTCCCTCCATAAAATAATGCAAAATTTTGAGTAAAACCCAAACGAAAAACTATAGAAGGTAATATAGCTATTATTGCTAATAAAATAGCTCCAGGTAATGTAATTCTTGACAAAATATCATCTATATATTCAGCTGTTTCTTTTCCAGGTTTAATTCTAGGAATATGTCCACCATTTCTTTTTAAATCATCAGCCATTTGATTAACTGGAATAGCTATAGCTGTATAAAAAAAAGTAAAAACTATAACTAATATAGAAATAGTGAAATTATACCATAATCCATAAATATCTTGAAAAAGATGAAAAAAATTTTTGATTTTAATATTTATTACATAATCGGAAAAAGTTAATGGAAATAACATAATAGCTTGAGAAAATATAATAGGCATAACACCAGCTGCTGTCATTTTTAATGGAATATATTGATGTTTTTTATGGATTAATTGAGAATCTAATCCTAAAGATTTGTAATGAGAAACATATTGTACAGGTATCTTTCTAATAGCTTGAATAATAATAACAGAAAATAAAATAACTAATAACCATAATAAAAATTCAAGAAATAAAATTATTAATCCTCCGTTTCCAATTTCTAGTTTGCTAAAAATTTCTTTACTGATAGCATCCGGAAAACGTGCTATGATTCCCGACATAATAATTAATGAAATTCCATTTCCTATTCCTTTATCCGTAATTTTATCACCCAACCACATAGTAAACAAAGTTCCTGAAGTTAAAATCATTATTCCTATAATCCAAAATAGACTTTTTCCATAAAAGGTATTTAAATCAATTAAATAAGCTGTTTTAGAAGAAGAAAAAGGAATAAATTGTTGAGTTAAAGAAATAAGATATACAGGTGCTTGAATTAAACATATACCTACAGTTAACCATCTAGTAATAAAACTAATTTGTTTTCTTCCACTTTCTCCATCTCTTTGTAATCTTTGTAAATAAGGAATAATTATACACATTAATTGTATTATAATAGATGCAGATATATAAGGCATAATACCTAAAGCCAAAACTGACGCACGATTAAAAGCTCCTCCTGTAAAAGAGGATAAAATTTGCATTAATCCTTTAGAACCTGAGCTGAATTTATCGATAAAATCACTAATTCCTAAAGGATTAATTCCCGGAATAGGAACATAAGCTCCAAAACGATATACTAATAATAAACCCAAAGTTATTATTATTTTTATTCGTAGCTCTTTTACATTCCAAATATTATAAAAAGCTGTTGTGAAATTATTCATAATAGTTTTATTGCATAAATATCGCTTCTCCTCCTACTTTTTTTATGCAAAATAAAGCTTTTTTACTAAATTGATATGCATGTATTTTCAATGAAGTATGAAGTTCTCCTCTTCCTAAAATTTTTATAAAATCATTTTTTTTAGCTAAATTTTTTTTTATAAAAAATTGTTTATTTATAACAAAATCTTTCTCTTTAGTCGTATGATTGATACAATTTTGAATTGTATCTAAATTAATTCCAATAATTTTTTTACTGTTGTTAAGATTTCTTTTAAATCCAAATTTAGGGATTCTTCTTTGAAGAGGCATTTGTCCTCCTTCAAATCCCTTTTTTTTAGAAAAGCCAGATCTAGATTTTGCCCCTTTATGTCCTCTACCACAAGTTCCTCCTTTTCCCGAACCTTGTCCTCTTCCTAATCTTAATTTTTTTTTTTTTGATCCATTATTTGGACGTAAATAACTAATATTCAAATAATTTTTATCCATTATGTACTTTTTTTATGGTAATTCCTCTATATTTTGCTATAATATGAACATCTCTCATACTACTTAATGCTTTAATAGTAGCTTTTATAACGTTATGATGATTAGAGGATCCTTTAGATTTGGATAAAACATTTCTTAATCCTGCAGCCTCAAGAACAGCTCTTAAAGGACCTCCGGCAATTATTCCTGTTCCATCAGAAGCTGGTTTAATAAGAATATGAGCTCCTCCATATTTTGCTTCTTGTTCATGAGGAATAGTTCCATTGGAAATACACACTTTACAAAGATTTCTCTTTGCTTGTTCTCCTGCTTTATGAATAGCATCAGGAGCTTCTTTAGATTTTCCAAAACCATATCCTACTATTCCATTTTCATTTCCTTTAATAACAATAGCACTAAAACTAAAATATCTCCTTCCTTTGGTTACTTTACATACTCTTGTTACCCCAACTAATTTTTCTTTTAATTCTAATCCTGTATATTTTATTTTTTTTTCAGACATATTTTAAAATTCTAATCCTACATCTCTAATTCCTTCAGCTAAAGATTTAATTCTACCATGATAAAAATATTTTCCTTTATCAAATACTAATTTTTTTATTTTCAATTTCTTTGCTCTATTTCCTAATAATTTTCCTACTTCATAAGCTAATTCTGTTTTATTTTTTTTATTTTTATGAAATTCTTTTTCTCTTGAAGAAGACGAAACTAAAGTAGTTCCTGATAAATCATTTATTATCTGAGCATATATTCCTTTATTACTTCTAAAAACGGAAATCCTAGGTCTACTTGAATTTCCAAAAATTTTTTGGAATTTTTTATTTTTCATTTTCAATAAATATTTAAGCAGATTTTCCAGTTTTTCTTCTTACTTCTTCTCCAAAATATCTTATTCCTTTTCCTTTGTAAGGTTCTGGAATTCTAAAAGATCTAATTTTTGCAGCCACTATTCCTAATAATTGTTTATCATAAGATTTTAAAATAATAATAGGATTTTTACCTTTTTCAAATTCTATTTTTATATCAATTTCTTCAGGAAGTTGTATCATAATATTATGAGAAAAACCTAAATTTAGGTCTAGAACTCTATTTTTATAAGAAGCTCTATATCCTATTCCTACTAATTCTAATTTTTTATGAAATCCTTGTGAAACCCCTATAATCATATTTCTAATCAAAACATTATATAATCCGTGTAGAGATTTATATTTTTTATCTTCTTTCTCTCTAATAATTGTTAATTGGTTTTGATTCAAATTAAATTGAAATCCTTTTAAAATTTTTTGACTCAAATTTCCTAAATTTCCTTTAACTAATACTTCGTTATCAATAATTTTTATGTTTACATTTTTAGGAATGAGAATAGGTTTTTTTCCAATTCTAGACATTTTTTAATTATTTTATCAATATACATAACATAATATTTCTCCTCCTATTTTTTTCTTTCTTGCTTGTTTATCTGTAATAATTCCACTAGAAGTAGAAATTATAGCAATTCCTAATCCATTTAATACTCTAGGAATATTTTTACATTTACAATATTTTCTTAGTCCTGGTTTACTAATTCTAATAATTTTTTGAATAACAGAAGTTTTTTCTTTATAATACTTCAAAGCTATTTTAATTATTTTATTTTCTATTTTATAATCTAAAATGTATCCATTTTCCAATAAAACACAAATAATTTCTTTTTTCATTTTAGAAAATGGAACTTTTAGAAGTTTATGTTTTGCTAAACTAGCATTTCTAATTCTAGTTAAAAAATCAGCAATCACATCCATAATCTATATTTTTTCTACCAACTTGCTTTTTTTACTCCTGGAATAAATCCTTGAGAAACTAAATTTCTAAAAACAATACGAGATACTCCAAATTGACGCATATATCCTCGACATCTACCAGTTATGGTGCATCTATTTCTTAAACGAACAGGAGACGCATCTCTAGGTAATTTTTGTAAAAGTTCATAATTTCCAGCCTTTTTTAAGGCTTTCCTTTTATTCGCATATTTTAAAACTATTTTTTCTCTTTTCTTTTGTCTCGCTTTAACAGATTCTTTAGCCATTTTTATTTTTTTTAAAAGGTATTCCAAATAAAGATAAAAGACTTTTAGCTTCTTCATTTTTTTTTGCAGAAGTAACAAATGTAATATTCATACCCATATTTTTCTTAATTTTATCAATATTTATTTCAGGATAAATAACTTGTTCTACAATTCCCATGTTATAATTACCATGATTGTCAAAACTACTTTTTTTTACTCCATTAAAATCCCTTACTCTAGGTAAAGAAACAACAATAAGTCTTTCTAAAAATTCATACATTTTTGTTCTTCTTAAAGTGACTTTTACACCTATAGGCATTCCTTTTCTAAGTTTAAATCCTGATTCATCATGTCTAGAATAACAGAAAATAGCCTTCTGTCCTGTAATATATGTTATTTCGTTCATAGAATAATCTATAATTTTTTTATCTGAAACGTAAGAACCTACTCCTTGATGAATTACTATTTTTTTTAGTTTGGGAACTTCCATAATAGAATTATATCCAAATTTTTTTTTTAAAATGGAAACTATTTTTTCTTTATAAAGTTTTTGTAATTTAGATTGATAAATCATTTTTTTCAAATTCTTTTCAAATTAGATAAATGTATAGGCGCTTCTTTTTCTATAATTCCTCCTTTAGGTTTTTTTGAAGTAGGTTTAGTATGTTTTTTAATCATATTGATTCCACTTATAATCGCTTTGTTTTTTTTTGGAAAAATTTTTACAATTATCCCTTCAGAACCTTTATGGTTTCCTGATAAAATTAACACTTTATCTTCTTTTTTTATTTTCTTCATATAAAAATATTTTTTACAAAACTTCTTGTGCTAAAGAAATAATTTTCATATATTCTTTTTCTCTAAGTTCTCTTGCGACAGGTCCAAAAACTCTTGTTCCCATTATTTCCCCAGAAGGGTTAATTAATACACAGGCATTATCATCAAAGCTTATATAAGATCCATCTTTTCTTCTTGTTCTATTTTTTGTTCTGATAACCACAGCTTTACAAACTTGTCCTTTTTTAACTGTACTACCTCCAGGAACGGATATTTTAACTGTAATTACAACAGTATCACCTAATGAAGCGTATCTTTTTTTAGATCCCCCTAAAACTCTAATAATTAAAGCCTCTTTAGCTCCTGTATTATCTGATACTTTACACCTAGATTCTTGTTGTAACATTATTTTTCATATTTTTCCAATATAGAAACTAATCTCCAACATTTTCTTTTGCTTATAGGACGTGTTTCCATAATGCTGACTTGATCTCCATTTTTAGATATATTTTCCTCATCATGAACCATATATTTTTTATTTTTTGTAATACTTTTTCCATAATATTTATGTTTTACCTTCTTCATTTCATATACTACAATAGTTTTATTCATTTTATCACTTATAACAGTTCCTTGTCTCTGTTTACGAAGATTTCGAATTTTTTTTTCACATTTATGTTCTTTTATCATTGATTTTTTTATTATATTTAGTTTTTAATTGAGCAATATTTCTCCTAAGAAATCTAATTTTCATAGGATTTTTAAGCGTTTTAATATGATGATGAAATTTCATATTTTGATAATTTCTTTTTTCCTTATCAATTTTTTTTATCAAATCATGAATCGTAAAATTTTTTACATCTAAACTATTCATAATTTTATTTCATTAGAAAAAATAAATTTCATTTTTATAGGAAGTTTCTGAGCTGCTAATCTTAAAGCTTCTTTGGCTACATTCATTTCTACTCCATTTACCTCAAATAAAATTCTACCAGGTTTAACTACAGATACCCAAAATTCAACAGGTCCTTTTCCTTTTCCCATACGTACTTCTTGTGGCTTTTTTGTAGCTGGTTTATCGGGAAAAATATTAATCCATAATTGTCCTTCTCTTTTCATATATCTTGTAGCAGCAATTCTTGCTGCTTCTAATTGTCTAGAAGTAATCCAAGCGCCTTCTAAAGCTTTAATACCGTATAATCCTCTGGAAAGAAGAATTCCTTTTTTAGCATTTCCACGGATTCTTCCTTTTTGTTTTTTTTTATATTTTGTTTTTTTGGGTTGTAACATTTAATAATTCATTTATTTTTTTTTCTATTAAAATGATGAAATTTATGAGCTTTTTGTTTTTTTTGAATTTCTAGTAAAGGAGACAATTCTCTTTTTCCATATATTTCTCCTTTCATTATCCACACTTTAATTCCTATACTTCCATAAACAGTATGAGCAACCGACATATGATAATCTACATCAGCACGAAAAGTTCCAAGAGAGATCCTTCCTTCTTTATAAGTTTCACATCTAGCCATTTCTGATCCATTAAGTCTCCCAGAAATTTGAATTCTTATACCTTGAGCATTCATTCTTATAGCAGAAAGAATAGATAATTTTATTGCTTTTTTATAAGAAATACGATTTTCTAGTTGTCTTACCAATCCCTTGGCAACTAATGGAGCATCTAATTCAGGACGTTTAACTTCAGAAATATTAATTTGAACTTCTTTTTTGGTAAGTTTTTTTAATTCTTTTCTTACTGTATCTACTTCATCTCCTCTTTTTCCTATAACAAGAGCGGGTCTAGATGTTCTTATTGTTATTGTTATAAATTTTAAAGTTCTTTCTATAAAAATGCGAGAAACTATTCCTTTTGGAAATCTTGCTTCTATATATCTTCTTACTTTAAAATCTTCTTGTATTCTATCTTTATAATTGTTACACCAACTAGACTGCCATCCTGTTATAATTCCAAGACGATTAACTATCGGATTTGTTTTTTGTCCCATAAAAATAATTATGTTTCTTTTTTTTGATCTAAAAAAACTATAATGTTACTTGATCTTTTTCTTATTCTATGTCCTCTTCCTTGAGGAACAGGTCGTAATCTCTTTAAAGTTTTACCTTGATTAACTCTAATTTCTTTTATATATAAAAATTCTTTTTTTTTAGAAGAAGACTGATTATATTTTTTTTCCCAATTAGATAATAAAGAAAGAAGTAATTTTTTGAAAATAAGAGAAATTCTTTTTTTTCTGCTATAAGTTAGTAAATCTAAAGCTTTAAATATTTCTTGTTTTCGTATTAAATTTGCTATCAATCTCATTTTTCTAGGAGAATTTCTTATTCCATTTAAAGAAGCGGAAACTACATTAGTCTCTTGTTCCATATTCTCCTAATTTTTTATTTTCAATTTATTTTTAGATCCAGCATGTCCTCTAAAAGTACGAGTAGGAGCAAATTCTCCAAGTTTATGACCTATCATGTTTTCTGTAATATATACAGTAATAAATTGCCTTCCATTGTGAACAGCAAAAGTTTGTCCTACAAAATCAGGCAAAATAGTAGAAGGTCTAGACCAAGTTTTAATTATGGTTTTTTTATCTAGTTTAATATTATTTAATACTTTCTTATATAGTTTTTGAGATACATATGGTCCTTTTTTTAAAGATCTTGCCATAATTATGAAATTATTACTTTTTTCTTCTTTGTAAAATATATTTATCAGAATACCGCTTTTTAGAACGAGTTCTAAATCCTTTAGCTGGTTGTCCTTTTCTATTTCGAGGTATTCCGCCAGAAGCTTTTCCCTCTCCCCCTCCCATAGGATGATCTACAGGATTCATAGCTACTCCTCGTGTTCTAGGTCTTTTTCCTATATGTCTTTTCTTTCCAGCTTTTCCATATATTTCTAACTGATGGTCAGGATTCGAAATAACACCAATGGTAGCCATACAGTTTATCATTATCATCCTAATTTCACCGGAAGGAAGTTTAATTGTTGCATATTTTTCATCTTTTGCAATCAATTGAGCAAAAGATCCTGCACTTCTTGCTATTTTAGCACCTTGTCCAGGTCTTAGTTCTATACAGGATATATTAGTTCCTAAAGGAATATCACTTAAAAAAGTAGAATTCCCTATGTTAAAAGGTACATTTTTACCGGAAATTACTTTTTGTCCAACCTTAAATCCTTCCATTGCAACAATATATTTTTTTTCTCCATCTTCATAATGAAGTAAGGAAATAAAAGAAGATCGATTTGGATCATATTCTATAGATTTTACAATTGCATAAATTCTAAATTTTTTTCTTTTAAAATCTATTATTCTATATTTTTTTTTATGACCACCTCCAAAATAACGCATAGTCATACGACCTACATTATTTCTTCCTCCAGACTTACATTTTCCTCTTACTAAAGTTTTTTCGGAATTATCATTTGTGAGTTGATGAAAAGAATTTACAATTCTAAAACGTTGACCGGGTGTTACAGGTTTTAATTTCTTGATTGACATTAAATTTCTTTTTGATTTAAAAAATCAATTTTTTGATTTTCATAAAATTGAACAACAACTTTTTTTATTTTATTAGTTTTTCCATAAAGAAATCCTTTTTTTGTATACTTAGATTTATCTTTTCTAGGATAAATCATAGTTCTAATTTTCTTTATAGAAAATCCCAATAATTTTTTGATCTCTTTTTTTATTTGAATTTTATCACAATTTATATTCACAGAAAAAACATAACAATTATATTTTTCTCCTCGATAAGATTTTTCTGTAATAAAAGGTTTGATCAAAATCATATTTTCAAAAATTGAAAAATTTTTTTATAGAATTTTCAGAAAAAATAATATATGGAAAATTCATCAATGAGAAACAATCTAATTCATTTACGTTTAATAATCTAAAATTTTTCAAATTTCTAGAAGATAAATACAAATTTTTATTTGTTTTTTCAATTATCATTAATGACTTTTTATTTTCTAATTGCAAAGATTTCAATAAATTTAAAAAAAATTTAGTTTTTGGAACATCTAATTTTAGATTTTCTATAATCAAAATTTTATTTTGAATTAATTTTTGTTCAATGATAAATTTTTTAACTATATTTTTAGTACGTTTGTTTAATTTTATTAAATATTTCCTTGGTTTAGGACCAAAAACTCTTCCTCCTCCTCTGAAAATAGGATTTTTTATATCACCTTTTCTAGAACCTCCAGTTCCTTTTTGTCTATGTAATTTTCTAGTACTTCCAGATAATTCTCCTCTTTCTTTAGTTTTATGTGTTCCTTGACGTTGAGCTAACAAATATCTTTTAATTTCTAAATATATAGAATGATTGTAAGATTTTTTTAAAAAAACATTATCACGAAATTCTATTTTTTTATCAGTATAATTTCCTTTTATGTCTAAAATTTTTAATTCCATTCTTTTTTTTGAATCATTAAATATGAATTTTTATTTCCTGGAACTGCCCCTTTTAAAATCATAATATTATGATTAATGTCTATTTTCAATATTTTTATATTTTTGATGGTAACACTTTTATTTCCCATTCTTCCAGCCATTTTTTTTCCTTTAAAAACACGTGATGGATCAGATCCAGCTCCTATTGATCCTGGAGCTCTTAAACGATTATGTTGTCCATGAGTTCTTTCCCCCACTCCTGAAAAATTATGTCTCTTAATTACACCTTGAAAACCTTTTCCTTTAGAAATTCCTTTTACATTAACTAATTCTCCTTCTTTAAAAAAATCTATATTAATTAAATTTCCTAAAATAAAATCAGATACTTTATTTACTTTAAATTCCAATAATTTTTTCTTGGGTGACAATCCTGCTTTTTTAAAATGATTTAACAAAGATTTATTAATTTTCTGAATTTTTTGATCATCTATCCCCAATTGAATAGAAGAATAACCATCATTTTCTATTGTTTTTATTTGAACAATATAGCAAGGTCCAGCTTGTACAAGTGTACATGGTACATTTTCTCCATTCTTTAAAAAGATACTAGTCATTCCTATATTTTTTCCTATTAATCCTACCATATTTTTATACTTTTATTTCTGCTTCCACTCCACTAGGCAATTCTAATTTCATTAATGCATCTACTGTTTTAGATGAAGCATTATGAATTTGCAATAGTCTTTTATGAGTTGGTAGAAAAAACTGTTCTCTTGATTTTTTATTCACATGAGGAGAACGTAATACCGTAAATATTTTTTTTTCAGTAGGCAAAGGAACTGGACCATTCAATACTACTCCCGTAGGGAGTACAGAATTTACAATTCTTTCGGCCGATTTATCTAATAAATTATAATCATATGATTTTAATTTAATTTTTATATCATGACCCATAGTATATTAATTTTTTTCTACTATTATTTTTTTATTTTTTTGTTTTGATTTTTATTTTCTATAATATTATTTATAACATTTTCAGGAACCGTTTCATAATGAGAAAATTCCATAATAGAAGTTCCTCTACCAGAAGAAAGGGTTCGTAATACAGTAACATATCCAAACATTTCTGATAATGGAACTAAAGCTTGAATTACTTTTATATTATTTTTACTATTCATATCTTGTACAATCCCTCGTCTACGATTTAAATCTCCTATTACATCTCCCATATTTTCTTCTGGAATTAAAATTTCCAATTTCATAATTGGTTCTAACAAAACAGGTTTAGCTTTTTTAGCCGCTTTCCTAAAACCTAATTTACCGGCTAATTCAAAAGATAATTGATCAGAATCAACAGAATGATAAGATCCATCTAAAATAGTAACTTTAGCACTATCAATTTCGTATCCAGATAAAGGACCATTTTTCATCATTTCTCTAAATCCTTTTTCTATAGAAGGAATATATTCTTTTGGAATATTTCCTCCTTTTATTTTATTAATAAAATCTAAACCAGATTTACCTATGTTTCCGGGTTCTAATCTAAATAATATATCAGCATATTTTCCTCTACCTCCTGTTTGTTTTTTATAAATTTCTCTATGTTCCACTAAATCCGTTAGAGCTTCTTTGTATTCTACTTGAGGTTTTCCCTGATTAACTTCAACTTTAAATTCTCGTTTCATTCTATCTACTATTATCTCCAAATGAAGTTCTCCCATTCCAGAAATAATGGTTTGACCTGTATAATTATCCGTTCTAACTTGAAAAGTAGGATCTTCTTCCATTAATTTAGATAATGCCAAACTCATTTTATCTATATCTGATTTATATTTAGGTTCAATAGCTAATCCAATTACTGGATCAGGAAATAATATTTTTTCCAATAAAATTGGATATTTTTCATCACATAAAGTATCTCCTGTTTTAATATTTTTAAATCCTACTACAGCTGCTATATCTCCAGCTCCAATTTTATCAATTGGATTTTGCTTATTTGCATGCATTTGATATATTCTAGAAATACGTTCTTTATTCCCTGACCTTGCATTAAAACTATAAGAACCTGATTTTATTTTTCCAGAATAAACTCTGAAAAAAGCTAATCTACCTACGAAAGGATCACTTGCTATTTTGAAGGCTAAAGCCGAAAAAGGCTCATTTTCACTAGGTTTTCTTTTTTCTTTTTTCTGACTAATAGGATTAATTCCTACTATATCTTTGACTTCAAGAGGAGAAGGCAAATATCTACATATAGCATCTAATATGGTTTGAACTCCTTTATTTTTAAAAGAAGAGCCACATAAAATTGGAATTACTTTCATTTTTATAGTATTTTTTCTTAAAGAAAAAATAATATCTTCTTGTGAAAGAGAAGAAGAATTTTTATTTCCATATAAAAATTTTTCCATTATTATATCATCATGTTCAGATAATGTTTCAAGTAGTTGATTTCTATAATCATTTACTATATTTTTCATATTATCTGGAATAGGAATTTTTTGATAAGTCATTCCATAATCTTTTTCATCCCAAATAATAGCTTGATTAGATATCAAATCTATGACTCCCTTGAAATCGTCTCCTATTCCAATAGGAACTTGAATAGGAACTGAATTTGCTCCTAGAATCTTTCGTATTTGATAACAAACATTGAAAAAATCAGCACCTTGTCTATCCATTTTGTTCACAAAAGCTATTCTAGGAATCGAATATTTATCTGCTTGTCTCCATACAGTCTCAGATTGAGGTTCTACTCCATCTACAGCACTAAATAAAACAATCATGCCATCCAAAATTCTCATGGATCTTTCCACTTCTACAGTAAAATCAACATGACCTGGAGTATCTATAATATTGATTTGATATCTTTTTTCATTATATATCCATTCACAACATGTTGCAGCAGAAGTTATGGTAATTCCACGTTCCTGTTCTTGTTGCATCCAATCCATAGTAGCAGCTCCATCATGAACCTCTCCTATTTTATGATTTATACCTGTATAAAATAAAATTCTTTCTGTAGTAGTGGTTTTTCCCGCATCAATATGTGCTGCTATTCCTATATTTCTTGTATACCTCAAATCTTTTGCCATAAATAACTAGAATCTAAAATGCGAAAAAGCTTTATTTGCCTCAGCCATTTTGTGAATATTATCTTTTCTTTTCACAGCTTCACCTTGTTCTCGAAATGCATCCCATGTTTCATAAGCTAATTTATGAGCCATTGTTTTTTCATTTCTAACAGAAGCACAAGATATTAATAATTTCATTGCTTTTGTTATTTTACTATTAGAAGAAACAGGAACGGGAACTTGAATGTTAGATCCTCCCATACGACGGCTTCTAACTTCTACATGAGGCATCACATTTTTTAATCCCTCTTTCCATATTTCTAATGCAGATTTTTCTTCTTTATCCTTTATAATATCTATTTTTTCCATAGCATTATAAAATATACTATAAGCTATATTTTTTTTACCATTTTTCATCAAATGATTTACAAAACGTGTAACTAAAGAATCATGAAATTTAGGATCTGGAAAATATATTTTTTCTTTTTTTCTAACTTTTCTCATTAATATTTTAATCTTTTTTAGTTATTTTAGCTCCATATTTACTTCTACTTTTTTTTCTACCATTCACTCCAGCTGTATCTCTAGCTCCTCGCACTATTTTATATTTTACGCCTGGTAAATCCTTTACCCTTCCTCCTTTTACTAATACTATTGAATGCTCTTGAAGATTATGTCCTTCTCCTGTAATATAACTAATTACTTCTCTTCCATTTGTAAAACGAACACGAGCTACTTTTCGCATGGCAGAATTTGGTTTTTTCGGTGTAGTAGTATAAACTCTAGTACATACTCCTCTTTTTTGGGGACAAAATTCTAAAGCTATAGATTTTCGTTTTTTACAAATGGGGACTCTTCCTTTTCTAATTAATTGCTGTATGGTAGGCATATTCTATATTTAAAATGCAAATTATGTTATTTAACAATAAGTTACAAAACTTAAAATTAATGAATATTAAATATTATGTAATATGAATTTTTTTATTTTGAAAAAAATCTTCTTCTAATGATTTAATATTAAGTTCTTTATATATATATTGAAAAGTTGAGAGTAAACAAGGTAATCCATCTACAATAGCTACATTGTGTTCATAATGAGCTGAATTTTTTTTATCTAGTGTAGTCACCGTCCATCCATCTTTATGAAAAACAATTTTAGATGAGCCAATATTTACCATTGGTTCTATGGAAAGAACTAATCCTTCTTCCAACTTAAGTCCTTCTCCCTTTTTTCCGAAATTTGGAATTTTAGGATCTTCATGCATATTTTTACCTAATCCATGACCTACAAGATCTTTTACTACATTATATCCATTTTTTTCAATAAAAGATTGGATTGAATAACCTATATCTCCGATATTATTTCCATATTTACAATTAGATATTCCAATATAAAGAGATTTTTTAGAACAATCTAAAAATTTTTTTGTATTATAAGACACTTCACCTACTTCAAAAGTATAAGCATGTTCTCCATAAAAATTATTCATATAAACACCACAATCTATAGATAGTATATCTCCTTCACATAAAGGATCTGGATTTGGGATTCCATGTACAACTTGATTATTTGGAGAAACACATAAAGTGTTTGGAAAATTATATAATCCTAAAAAAGCTGGAATTCCATTATGATCACGAATAAAACTTTCTGCTAATTTATCAAGATAAAGGGTATTTACTCCTGGTTTTATTTCTTTAGCTAACATTCCTAATGTTTTAGAAGCTAAAAAGGCACTTTTTTTTATTAATATTATTTCTTCAATAGTTTTCAAGTGTATCAAAATATTGTTATTTTTTATATTTTCTAATCATAGAAGTTCCACTCATAATTTTAGGAATAGGAAGATCCATTAATTGTAAAATAGTAGGTGCTACATCTGATAAAACTCCTTTTTTTCTTAAAAAAATATTTTGTTTTTTTATATCTTTTCCTAAAAGAATAAAAGGAACTAATGATGTAGTATGTGCTGTATGAGGACTTCCGTCTGAATTTATCATGTATTCTGCATTTCCATGATCTCCTACTATGATTACTGTATATGAATTTTTTATAGCTTCTTCAGAACAAGATTTAACACATTGATCAACAAATTCACACGCTTTTATTGTTTCTTTCATTTTTCCGGTGTGTCCTACCATATCTGGATTTGCAAAATTCATACAAATAAAATCTGATTGTTTATTATTTAATTCAGGAATAATTTTATTTACTATATTTTCTGCACTCATTTCAGGTTTTAAATCATAAGTAGCAACTTTAGGAGATTCACATAAAATTCTTATTTCTCTATCAAAAGGTGTTTCTTTTCCTCCTGAGAAAAAAAAAGTTACATGTGGATATTTTTCTGTTTCGGCTATACGTATTTGTTGTTTTCCTTCTTTTTCTAAAATATCTCCTAAAGTATTCGATAAATATTCTTTTTCAAAAAGAACATGAATTCCTTTATATTTAGAACTAAAATTAGTCATAGTTATATAAGACAAATTTAATTTTTTAGTTTTTGAAAAAATAGTATTTTTTTCTGTAAAAAGTTCTGTTATTTGTCTAGAACGATCAGGACGAAAATTAAAACAAAAAACAACATCTTTATTCTTTATTTTTGAAATAGGAACTTCATTTTCATCAACAATTATTAAAGGAGATAAAAATTCATCTGTTATTCCATTATTATAAAATTTCTCTATGGTTGAAAGAACATTTTTAGTATAAATTCCTTTTGAATAAACCATTGCATCGTACGCTTTTTTAGTTCTTTCCCATCTCTGATCTCGATCCATCGAATAATATCTTCCCATAACAGTAGATAATTTTCCAACATATTGTTTATTTATATTTAAAAGTTTTTTTATATAAAAAATACTCTTTTTTGGAGAAGTATCTCTTCCATCTGTGAAAGCATGTATAAAAACATCTTTTATTTTTTTTTTATGAGCTATTTTTAATAAATAAAAAAGATGATTTATATGAGAATGAACACCTCCATCAGATAACAATCCAATAAAATGAATTCTCTTTTTAGAAAGAGAGATTTTATCAAAAAAAATATTTATTCTTTTTAGAAATGAATTATCTTCTATAGAAGTATTAATTTTTTCTAAACTTTGAATAATTTTACGTCCAGATCCCAAATTGATGTGACCAACTTCAGAATTACCCATTTGTCCTTTAGGTAATCCAACATCATATCCAGATGCTTTTAATTTACTACAAGGATAATTTTGATAACAAAAATCAATAAATGGAGTATAAGCTCGTTCTATTGCAGAAGAATAATAATTTTTAGAAGAAGAAAGGCCCCAACCATCCATAATTATTAATATTAATCTTTTCATTAAATTCTTAAATATTTATTCTTTTAAATATATTTATTTTTATATTTTTATCGTATTTATCTAAATATTTTTGAACAGATATTTCATTATTTTTTATAAATTTCTGATTCAAAAGGGTATTTTCCGATAAAAATTTTTCAATTTTACCTTGTAACATTCTTTTTTTTATAACATCAGATTTATTTTTTTTTTGTATTTGATTTTCAAAAATTTCAATTTCTTCGTTTATTAATGATCTAGGAATTTTTTCTTTATTAATAGCTATAGGATTCATAGCGGTTATATGCATAGCTATATTCTTAGCTACAGATATATCATTTATTTTATTTGAAAAACCTACTAATGTTGCTATTTTATTAGTATGATGAGTATAATTTATCACAAATGGAGCATTAATTTTTTCAAAAATTTTTAATTCTAATTTTTCTCCTACAATTCCCATTTGATTTATAATCATTTTTTGTATAGTTTCATATTTATCATACGAACTATGTAAAAAATCAATTTTATTATTAAATAATAATGAATGTTTAGAAAGTATGGATAAAAAATATAAAAATTCAGAACTTTTGGATAGAAAATCGGTTTCACAACTAATTCCTATGATTGTTCCACAAGAATAATTAGAATTAATAGAAGAAAGAAGAGCACCATCTTTCATATGAAATGAAGAACGGGTCACTGCTATTTTTTCTCCTTTTTTTCTTAAAGTTCGGATAGCATCATCGATATTTCCTTTAGAATAAATCAATGCTTTTTTACAATCCATAACTCCAATTCCTGTTATTTTTCTAAGTTCATTAATTTTATGAATGGAAATTTTCATAATTTTTTATTTTTATCTTCACGTTCATTTTTATGAATGGAAATTCCATGTTGAATAGCTTTTGATATAAATTTTAAAATAATATCTATAGACTTGGAAGAGTCATCATTAGAAGGAATCGGATATTGAATATCGTTAGGATTTGTGTTAGTATCTACCATAGCAAAAATGGGTATTTTTAATTTTTTAGCTTCAGTTAAAGCTATTTTTTCCTTATTAGGATCCACTAAAAAAACCCCACCTGGTATATGATTCATGTTTGAAATACTTCCTAAATTTTTATATAGTTTGGTGTATAAACGATCAATTAATAATCTTTCTTTTTTAGACAAGGTATCAAAAGTTCCGTTTTTTTTCATTTTTTCTATATTATTCATTTTTTTTACAGACTTACGAATTGTTGTAAAATTAGTGAGTAACCCTCCTAACCATCTTTCTGTTATGCAAGGCATATTTATACTTTTTGCATAATAGCATACCTTTTCTCTAGCTTGAGCTTTTGTCCCTACCAATAATATTTTTTTTCCATTTATTACTATTTTTTTTAAAACATGGCAAGCTTCCTCTAATTTTAAAATTGTTTTTGTTAAATCTATAATATGAATTCCTCCCTTTTTCATAAAAATAAAAGGACGCATATTAGGATTCCATTTTCGTGCAATATGTCCAAAATGAACTCCAGCTTTCAATAAATCTTGAGTATTGATTTTCATTATGTTTTTGTTAATTTAATATTCTAACGTTTTGAAAATTGATATTTTTTTCTGGCCTTTTTTTGCCCAAATTTTTTTCTTTCTACTTCTCTTGAATCACGTGTTAACAATCCTTCAGACTTTAGTTGACTTCTATTTTTTATATCAAGTTGACAAAGTGCACGAGATATAGCAAGACGAATTGCTTCTGCTTGTCCATTAAATCCACCACCAAAAACTTTGATATTTATATCAAATTGATTTAATTTTTTTACTATTTCAATAGGATATAAAATTTTTTTGTGAAGATATTTCGGAAAATATTGATCTAATTCTTTAGAATTTATAGTAATTAATCCATTTCCTACTTTTAAATATATACGTGCAAGAGATCTTTTTCTTCTTCCTATAGTATGTATCATAATTTTATAATTTTAATAAAATAGGTTTTTGGGCTTTATGTTTATGTTCAGATTTTGGATATACATGTAAATTTTTTAATATCAATCGCCCTAAACGATTTTTAGGTAACATTCCTTTAACTGATTTATATATTATATTTCTTGAATCTCTATTAAATAAATTTTGAATAGAAATTGTTTTTTTTCCACCAGGATAACCTGTATAATAAATATATTTTTTATCATTCCATTTTTTTCCAGTAAGTTTAATTTTGTCAGAATTAATAACGATGACATGATCTCCACAATTTACGTGTGGAGAAAAAAAAGGTTTGTGTTTCCCCATTATAATATGAACAACTGTAGTGGATAAACGACCCAAAATTTGACTTGTTGCATCTATTATGATCCAAGATTGTATTACGTTATTTTTTTTAGCTGAAATCGTTTTAAAACTCAAAAAATCCATATTATTTTATTTAGTTTGATTAATATAAGAAATTTAAAAATTTTAATGAATGACTTTTTGTCATAAAAAAAATTTTTTATAAAAGCTTTTTATTGTCAGAGTTTCTATTCCTTTTATTTATAACATTATGGCATAATGATTGGAGTGCTATTCAATGAAATTAACATATGAAAAAAACGTAACAAAATGAGTAAAATTATAGGAATAGATCTAGGAACAACAAATTCTTGTGTCGCTGTTATGGAAATCAATGATCCTGTTGTTATCCCTAATTCAGAAGGAAAAAGAACTACCCCATCTATAGTGGCTTTTGTTGAAGGAGGAGAAAGAAAAATAGGTGATCCCGCAAAAAGACAAGCTGTTACTAATCCTCAAAAAACTATTTTTTCAATAAAAAGATTTATGGGGAGAATGTATTCAGAAGTCACTGAAGAATTGAAACATATTCCTTATAAAGTAATAAAAGGAGGAAATAATACTCCTCGTGTTGATATAGAAAAAAGATTATACGCTCCCCAGGAGATATCTGCTATGATTTTGCAAAAAATGAAAAAAACAGCTGAAGATTATCTGGGAGAAGAAATTAATAGAGCAGTGATTACTGTTCCTGCTTATTTTAATGATGCACAAAGACAAGCAACGAAAGAAGCTGGAGAAATAGCAGGATTAAAAGTAGAAAGAATAATAAATGAACCTACTGCTGCTGCTTTAGCATATGGATTAGACAAAAGTAATCAAAATAAAAAAATTGTTGTATACGATTTAGGAGGAGGAACTTTTGATGTTTCTATATTAGAATTGGGAGATGGAGTTTTTGAAGTTTTATCAACTAATGGAGATACTCATTTAGGAGGTGATGATTTTGATCAAGTTCTCATTAATTATTTAGCTAATGAATTCAAATCCAAAGAGTCCTTGGATTTAAGAAAAGATCCTATGGCTTTACAACGTTTAAAAGAAGCGTCTGAAAAAGCTAAAATAGAATTATCTTCTTCAAATCAAACAGAAATAAATCTTCCTTATATTACAGCTACAGAATCAGGTCCTAAGCATTTGGTTTTAACATTAACTCGTTCAAAATTTGAACAATTATCCGAAAAATTAATACAACGTTCTATAAGTCCTTGTTATAAAGCATTGAAAGATGCAAATTTAACTACTAAAAATATAGATGAAGTGATTTTAGTAGGAGGATCCACACGTATTCCAAAAGTACAAGAAGAGGTAGAAAAATTTTTTGGTAAAAAACCATCTAAAGGAGTAAATCCAGATGAAGTCGTCGCTATTGGAGCGGCTATACAAGGAGGAGTATTAACAGGAGATGTACAAAATGTATTATTATTAGATGTAACACCTTTGTCTTTAGGAATTGAAACTTTAGGAGGCGTTTTTACTAAACTTATAGAATCTAATACAACTATACCAACTAAAAAATCAGAAATTTTTTCTACAGCATCTGATAACCAATCAGCCGTAACCATACGTGTAGGACAAGGCGAAAGACCTATGTTTAATGATAATAAAGAAATAGGTCGTTTTGATTTATTAGATATTCCTCCAGCACCCAGAGGAATTCCTCAAATTGAGGTAACTTTTGACATAGATGCGAATGGAATACTTAATGTATCTGCAAAAGATAAAGGAACAGGAAAAGAACAGTCTATACGTATTGAAACCTCCTCTGGTTTAAATCAAGAAGAGATAGAAAAAATGAAAAAAGAGGCAAAAGAAAATGCCCAAAAAGATGAAAAAATAAAACAAGAAATAGAAAAATTAAATGCGGCAGATAATCAAATATTTCAATCTGAAAAACAATTAAAAGATTATGGGGATAAATTATCTGAAAATAATAAAAAAAATATAGAAAATTCTTTAAAAAAATTGAAAGAAGCTCACTTTAAAAAAGATTTTACTTCTATTGAAAATTACATGAAAAAATTAAACGAAGCTTGGACTAATGCTTCTCAAGAAATTTATAATACAAAAAATGCAAATCAACAATCAAATAAAAAAGAAGATGAAGAAAAAAGTAATAAAGGAAATGGAAATGTACAAGATGTAGATTATGAAGAAGTAAAATAAAAAAAATGAGTTTGTTATAAAGGGAGTTTGTTATAATGGAATAATGGAAATCATAGTTATTCCTCCAATAACTTTTTCTCCCTTTTTTACTAAAATTATAGAATTTAATGGTAAGAAAATATCAACCCTGGATCCAAATTTAATAAATCCAAACTCTTCTCCTTTTTTCACTATAGAATTTTTTTTTGCATAAATAATAATACGTCTAGCCAAAAAACCAGCTATTTGTCTAAATAATATTTTTTTTCCTTTATTTGTTTCTATTACTGTTGTTGTATGTTCATTATGTAATGAAGATTTAGGTAGCCAAGCTATTATATATTTTCCAGGATGATATTTCACATAAATAATTTTTCCAGAAACAGGAAATCTATTAACATGTACATTAAAAGGAGACATAAAAACAGAAATACATATACAGTTTTTATGGAAAAATTCATTTTCAAAAATTTTTTGTATACTCAAAATTTTTCCATCAGCAGGGGATATGATTATTTCTTTATTTTCATTTTCATAAATTCCATTAAAATTTCTTTTTGGATTTCTAAAAAAAAAAATTAAGAAAAAATAAAAAATAATAAAAAAACATGATAAAAAAACAAAAATTAGTCTAGAAAATAAATAAAAAGAAAAAAATATTAATAATAATATGATGATTAGTGTATATTTTAAAAATGACATTCCTTCTTTATGAATCATGATTATAAAATTTTATAATTTTTTTTAGAAAATATAAATAAGACTTGTTACTATAGTGGCTACTATAGGAATTACAAAAATAAAACTATCGAATCTATCCAAAAATCCTCCATGACCAGGAAACAAAATACCTGAATTTTTTACACTACAAGATCTTTTAATTATAGATTCTACAAGATCTCCTATAGTAGAAAAAATGGGGACCGAAAAAGATAAAATAAACCAATATTTTTCTCCCCATGTTTTGTACAAAAAAAATCCTAATATTATACAAGAAAATAAACCTCCAATAACCCCTTCTATTGATTTTTTTGGAGAAATAGATATAGCTATTTTCCTTTTCCCCCATTTCTTTCCTATTAAATAAGATAAAGAATCATTTGTCCATATTAAAATAAATATTCCTAAAATTAATTGTTTACCATGATCTATTATTGTATATATGTAAGAAGCTAAATAGAATGGCATAATTACATATACTAAACCAAAAATTAGATGACTTACTTGCCCTATTTTTTCTTTGTGAGAATATTTTTTAGAGAATAACTGAATTATTAAAAAAATTATAGAGTAAGGAATAAAACAAATTATGTATGGAATTAATCCTTTTTCCTTTTCAAGAAAAATATCGATGAAAATCGATAATAAAAAAAATGGAAAAGTAATTTTAATTAAAACTATGTTTGTTTTTAATATTAATAACAATTCAAATAAACAAAAAAAAGACAATATCATCATTACTATTCTGAATATTTTTTCTCCTTTTTCAATGGAAAAAATAATTGTAACAACATAAATTAAACCAGTGAAAATTCTTATTATAATGTCTAAATATTTTTTTTTTTTCATTAGTATAAAAATCTAAGTACTTTGATTAACAGTACTTAACATATCACCAATTTCATCAGGATAAGGTCTTTCTCCAAATATTTTTTTCAAATCTTCTCTAAAAATAACTTCTTTTTCCAATAATTCATTGGCCAACATAGATAATTTTTTTTCATTATTCTTCAGTATATTTTTAGCTCTTTGATATTGTTCTGTTATAATTTTAGATATTTCTTCATCTATAATTTGAGCCGTTTTTTCACTATAAGGTTTAGAAAAAGATAATTCGTTTTGTCCTGTAGAATCATAATAGGAAATATTTCCTATTTTTTCATTTAATCCAAAAATAACCACCATAGACTGAGCTTGTTTAGTGACTCTTTCTAAATCATTTAAAGCTCCAGTAGATATATTACTAAATATGATTTCTTCTGCTGATCTTCCCGCTAACAATGCACATATTTCATCTTTCATTTGTTCTGGAGTTGTTAATTGTCTTTCTTCTGGAAGATACCATGCAGAACCTAAAGATCGACCTCTTGGAACTATAGTCACTTTTACTAGAGGGGCTGCATGTTCTAATAACCAACTTATTGTAGCATGCCCCGCTTCATGATAAGCGATTCTTTTTTTTTCATTGGGTTTAATGATTTTATTTTTTTTTTCTAAACCTCCAATAATACGATCTATTGCATCAAGAAAATCTTGATTTTTTATTTGAGAACTATTTTTTCTAGCTGCAATAAGAGCAGATTCATTACAGACATTAGCAATGTCTGCTCCACTAAATCCTGGAGTTTGTCTTGATAAAAAATCTATATCTACATTTTCAGACAATACTAATCTTTTGAGATGAACTCGAAATATTTCTTTTCTTTCATTTAATTCCGGGGGATCTACTAATATAGTACGATCGAAACGACCCGGTCGAAGTAAAGCTTTATCCAAAATATCGGATCGATTAGTAGCCGCTAATACAATTACATTAGTATGAGTTCCAAATCCATCCATTTCTGTTAAAAGTTGATTTAAAGTGTTTTCTCTCTCATCATTAGATCCAGCTATGCTACTTTTTCCACGAGCTCTTCCTATAGCATCTATTTCGTCTATAAATATTATACATGGAGATTTTTCTTTAGCTTTTTCAAATAAATCTCTTACTCTGGAAGCTCCTACTCCAACAAACATTTCTACAAAGTCTGATCCAGATAAAGAAAAAAAAGGAACTTTTGCTTCTCCAGCTACAGCTTTTGCTAATAATGTTTTTCCTGTTCCTGGGGGTCCTATCAATAAAGCTCCTTTAGGAATTTTTCCTCCTAGTTTAGTATATTTTTGGGGACTTTTTAAAAAGTCTACTATCTCCTGAACTTCTTCTTTAGCTCCTTCTAACCCAGCAACATCTTTAAATGTTATTTTTACATTATCATTTTCATCAAATAATTTAGCTCTAGATTTTCCTATATTAAATATTTGTCCTCCAGGGCCTCCACTAGCAGATCCTATTCTTCTAAATAAAAAAATCCAAAAAATAATCAATAATATAAAAAATATACCATAATCAAATAAAAATTTAGTTATGGTATACTCTTGTTGATTTTTAAAATCAATAATAGTATTTAAATTGTATTTTTTTTTGTATTCTTCAAATTTTTTCTGAAAAAATTGTAAATCTCCTATTTCAAATTCATATTGTAATGACTGTGTCATAAATCTTCTTCCAGATTCATGATTATTAATAATATTATGATTGGAATTATTAAATGGTAAAAATTCTTTTTTTAAATATACATATACTATTTCTTTATGTTTTACTATAATCTTTTCAACTTCTCCTTTAGATAGAATATCAAAAAAAGTATCCTGATCTATTTTTTTGGGATTAGAAAAAGAAGATTTAAAAAAAAATATACCCAAAAATATAGCAAATATAACTGCGTATACCCAAAAAAAGTTACTTTTACTTTTTATTTTTTTATCTATCATATAAATTTCCTCATTACTTAATTTTTTTAAATAAGAATTTTATTCAATATTATGATTCCAAATATTTTCTATATTATAATACAATCTTATCTTTTTTTGAAAAATATGGACAACAATCGAAATGTAATCAACTAAAATCCATTCTCTATTTTTTAATCCTTCAATATGATATGGTTTTTTTTGTAATTTTTCAATTGTTATTTTTTCTATGGATTGAGAAATAGCATATACTTGATTATGAGAATCTCCATTACAAATAACAAAATAATCACAAATAAAATTTTCTTTGTTTTTTAAATTTATAATAGATATATCTTTTCCTTTAACCATTTGAATTCCTTCTATGATTTTATTTAATAACAAAACAAAAATTATTATTTTTTAATTAATATAAACAAAAATAAGGTTTTCGTTTCAAAGAAATTAAATTTTACAAACAATATAAAACATTTTGAAAAAATTTATTTGGCCTATAAATCTAATTGTGTTGGAAAAAATTAATTCTACAAATCAGTATGCCAGAAAATATATTTCTGAATATAATTGGACAGTTATTTGGACAATGAATCAAACTCAAGGAATAGGAATGGATCAAAAATTATGGTATACAGAAAAAAAAAAAAATTTAACTTTTAGCATTATTTTGAAACCCATTAAAATTTTATATGCAAAAAAAAAACATATAATAAATATTATTACAAGTAATGCTATACATAAAATTTTATCTAAATACTATAATCAGAAAAATAAAGAAAAAATTTGGATTAAATGGCCAAACGATATTATTGCGAATAATAAAAAAATAGGTGGAATTCTAATAGAAAATAGTATTTTTTCCCAAAAAATTCATACAATTATTATTGGAATAGGCTTGAATGTGAATCAAGAACAATTTTCAAAAAATTGGAATGCTTCTTCTTTAAAAAAAATTTTTGATCTAAATTTTGATTTAGATTCCTTGTTTTACACAATTATATATTACATTCAAAAAGAATATCTTTTTTTCACAATTTTAGGAGAAAAATTTATACGAAAGTATTATCTTACACATTTGTATCTAAAGGATCAAATTTCCATTTTTTATATTTATAAAACAAACAATTACATATTAGGAATAATACGATCTATAACAGATCAAGGTTTTTTAATAATAGAATTTAACAAAAAATTCTATTTTTTTGATCATAAAGAAATAAAATTTATTCCTTCATAGGATTTTTATATTTTTTATTTCCTATTTTTTTAATCATCTCTTTCCAAGAGTTATGTTTTATCATTTTTTTTTCTTGAATTTTTAAAAAAATTTTTTTTTCATCTAATATTAATTCCTTAATAAAAAAGAAAAATCCAATGTTAATTATATTAGATATAAAATAATATAAAGATAATGCAGAGGCATAACTATTTATAAAAAATAACATAACAATAGGCATTAAATATAATAAAAAATTCATATCCGAAACAGAAGAATTATTCTCATTTTGAGAAAAATCATTTTTTCCATCATTACTAAGTTTTGTATATACTAATAATGCTAAAGAATATAATAGAGTTAATAAACTTACATGATTTCCATAAAAAGGAATGAAGAAAGGTAATTTTAAAATTGAATCATATGAAGTTAAGTCCTCTACCCACAAAAAAGATTTTCCCCTCAAATTAATTAAAGTAGGAAAAAATTTAAATAAAGAATAAAAAATAGGAATTTGAAATAATGTAGAAATACATCCAGACATTGGATTGATTCCTACATTATGATATAATTCCATTATAGCTCTCTGTTTCTTCAATACATCTCCCTTATATTTAGAATTTAATTTTTCTATTTCTGGACGAATCAACTTCATCATGGCACTTAATTTATATTGTTTGTAAGTAATCGGATACAATATAAGTTTCACGACTATAGTCATCAAAATAATAATAATACCATAATTTAAATTTGTTCTTTCCAAAAATTGAAAGACTACTAAAAAAAAATATTTATTAATCCATTTAAGAAACCCCCATCCAAATGGAATTATATTTTCAAAATTATTTTGATATTTTTTTAATAAATTCAAATCTAAAGGACCAAAATAAAATCGAAAAGAAGAATGAATTTCTTTATTTTCATTTGTATTTATAAATGTATTTAATTGAATTTTTTTTAAAAAAGATCCAGAAAAAAAATTTTCAGATTTAATAAAAACATTTTTTAATTTTTTATCGGGAATAAAAATAAAAGAAAAAAATTGTTGTTTATGAGCTATCCAATTTGTTTCATCTATATTTTTATCTTCTGTTTTTTTCTCAGATAAATATTTTACAGAAGAAATAGAATTTTCATTAAAAATAGAATAATAAACTTGAGTATAAGAATTTTCCCAATCTCTATCCTTTTCTAAGGATAAAATATTATGTTCTAATCTTAAATGACATCTATATCCTTCCTTAAAAAAAGAAGAAAAATTTTGAGTTCTAATAGAAAAATGAATATCATATTGATTTTCTCTTATTTTATATATATAATCTATAAATCCTTTTCCATAAGGATTAGTAGCTCTCATTATTAGGATTTTTATTCCATTTTTTTCATTTTTTACGAATAAAAAAGGTTTAAAATATAAAAGGTTTGTATCAATATTAAATCCTTTTTTATTTTGAAAAAATAATTTGTATTCTAGACTAAAATTTTTTATTAAATAAAGGTTTTTAGCATGATGTGATAATGAATCATCATATGATTTATATTTTTTTAAAATAACATCACTAATAATTCCTCCTAAACTAGACAGTTTAAATTTTAAAACATTATTTTCTAATAGAAAAAAATTATTTTTTTTATTGTTATCTGTTCTAAAAATTTCTTTTTTTACAACAAATTTTTTATGGTTAAAATTTAATTCTTTTTCTTTATATTCTTTATAGTTGTTAAAATAAGTAAAAGTTATTAAAACAAATAATATAAGAACTAATCCTATGATAGAGCTATAATCTAAATTTCTATTCCTCATATATAAGAAGAATTCTGAGAATCTATAGATACTTGTATAAAATTAGTAAATAAGGGATGTGGATTTGTTACTGTACTTTGATATTCTGGGTGATATTGAACTCCTAAAAAAAAAATATGATTTTCTAATTCTAATGCTTCTACTAAACCTGTTTCCGGATTGATACCAACTGCTTTCATTCCAGCATTAGAAAAATATTTTAAATAATTATTATTAAACTCATATCTATGACGGTGTCTTTCAAAAATTTCTTTTTTTCCTCCATAAATAGAAAATATTTTAGATCCTTCTACAAGAGAACATTTCCAATTTCCTAAACGCATTGTTCCTCCTATATGAGTTGATTTTTTTTGTTTTTCCATTAAACTTATTACTGGATGAGATGTATTCGGATTAGTTTCATGACTCTCTGCTTTTTTGAATCCCAATACATTTCTAGCAAATTCTACTACAGCAATTTGCATGCCTAAACATATTCCAAAAAATGGAATTTCATTTTCCCTTGCATATTTTGCCGCAAGTATTTTTCCTTCTATTCCTCTATTTCCAAATCCTGGAGCAACTAAAATTCCTGAAATTCCTTTAAAATATTTTTTTAAATTTTTTTCTTTAATCATTTCTGAATAAATCCATTTTATATTAACATAAGTTTCATTTTCTGTTCCTGCATGAATTAAAGCTTCTATAATTGATTTATAAGAATCGTGTAAAGAAACATATTTTCCTACTAATGCTATTTTAGTCTCAAATTTTGGATTTTTATGTTTTTTAATAAAAATTTTCCATTTTTTTAGATTTGGAATAGGAAGAGTAGATAGATTTAAATGATTTAATACTACTTCATCAAAATTTTGTAAATGTAATAAACAAGGAATTTCATATATAATTTTGGTATCTATTGATTCAATAACATGTTTTGGTTTTACATTACAAAATAATGCCAATTTTTTTCTAATATTATTGGATATATGTTTCTCTGTTCTACAAACTATAATGTCTGCTTGTATTCCATTTTCCATCAAATTTCGGACAGAATGTTGCGTTGGTTTTGTTTTAATTTCTCCAGTAACTGTTATATAGGGAAGTAATGTTAAATGAATAACTAATCCATTAAATTTTCCTAATTCCCATTTTAATTGACGTACTGATTCAATATAAGGTAAACTTTCAATATCTCCTACAGTTCCTCCTATTTCAGTAATAATAATATCACAATTACGAGATTCTCCAAGAATTTTAATCCGTCTTTTAATTTCATTAGTAATATGAGGAATAACTTGTACAGTTGTTCCTAAATAATATCCTTTTCTTTCATTATCTATTACAGTTTTATATATTAATCCAGATGTTACATTATTTTCTTTAGTTGTCGGTTGATTTAAAAATCGTTCATAGTGTCCTAAATCTAAATCAGTTTCTGCTCCATCTTTTGTAACAAAACATTCTCCATGTTCATAAGGATTTAAAGTTCCCGGATCTATATTAAAATAAGGATCTAATTTTAATATAGAAACTTTATACCCTCTAGCTTTCAATAACATACCTAATGAAGCAGAAATAATTCCTTTCCCTAACGAAGAAGTTACACCTCCTGTAACAAAAATATATTTTGTTTTCATCAAAATAACAATAAAACAACCCAATTGGGTAAAAAATATGAATAACCTAAATAAATAATTATTATTCAAAAAACAGGAATTTATGATTTTTTTTTTATATTTACCAAACTAGGGACAAGTCCTACACAATCAGCTCCCTATAACTCCTCCAGGGTGGGAACACAGCAAAGGTAATTAGGTAGTAGCGATGTGATGTAGTTTAGCTTGTCCCTTTAAAAAGAAATCTCTGTATGGAAGATTCATTAAAATGTAATTTTTGTGGTAGGAATAAAAATAATATTACTTTTCTTGTATCAGGAATAAATGGACACATTTGTAATTTATGTATAGAAAAAACTTATTCCATAATTCATAAAAAATTTTATGAAAAAAATACTCATAAAAATAATAACGAATTTATCGAAATCAAAAAACCTAAAGAGATTAAAACTTTTTTAGATCAATATGTTATAGGACAAAATGAAGCAAAGAAAATTCTGTCCGTTGCTGTTTATAACCATTATAAACGCATTCAAAAACAAAATAGTACAAAAAAAAATATAGAAATAGAAAAATCTAACGTATTATTAATTGGAAATACAGGAACAGGAAAAACATTATTAGCAAAAAGTATATCAAAACTATTAAAAGTTCCTTTTGCTATAGCTGATGCAACGACTTTGACTGAAGCTGGATATGTGGGAGAAGATGTAGAATCTATTTTAACTAAATTATTACAATCTGTTAATTATGATATAGATTCTGCTGAAAAGGGAATTATTTTTTTAGACGAAATAGATAAAATTTCTAGGAAAAGTAATAATCCTTCTATTACTAGAGATGTATCGGGAGAAGGAGTTCAACAAGCATTACTTAAAATATTGGAAGGATCTGTAATTAATGTTCCACCCCAAGGAGGAAGAAAACATCCAGATCAAAAAATGATACAAGTAAATACTGAAAATATATTATTTATAGGTGGAGGAACTTTTGATGGAATGGAAAAAATTATTTCTGACAGAATAGAAAAAACATCTATAGGTTTTATCACTAAGAAAAGAAAAAAAATAGATAGTGAAAAAAATGGTTTAGAAAATAATATTCTTGCTGAAGATTTAAAAAAATTTGGATTAATTTCTGAAATAATCGGAAGATTTCCTGTTATTACCTATTTAAATCCATTAAATAAAAATATGTTAAAAAAAATCTTAGTTGAACCTAAAAATGCTTTAATCAAGCAATATAAAAAATTGTTTGATATGGATCATATATCTTTAAATATAACAGATGAAGCACTAAATATTATAGTAGATCAAACTTTACAATTAGGGTTAGGAGCTAGAGGATTACGAACATTTTGTGAAAAAATATTTGTAGATTATATGTTTGACATAGAAAATATTCAACCAACACTAAATATAGATCAAGATATTGTAAAACAAAAACTTTTTTGTTCTTAAAAAATTATTTTTTAATCATTTCCCATAATTTTTGTATTAATTCAGATAATCCTTCTTTTGTAAAAGAAGAAATAAATACAATATCTTCTTTGAATTTATTAAAAAAAGATTCTCTTATTTTCTTTTTTTTTTCATCTTTTATTAAATCTGATTTAGATATTGCTAATAAACGTTTTTTTTTCAAAAAATTCGAGTTAAATTTTTTTAATTCATTTAATAAAATAAAGTATTCTTTTTTTTTATTTTTCGTATCTGATGAAATTAAAAATAATAAAACAGAATTTCGTTCTGCATGTCTTAAAAAATCATGTCCTAATCCTTTTCCTTCGGAAGCTTTTTCTATAATTCCTGGAATATCAGCTACTAAAAAAGAATTAAAATCTGTTTTCACTACTCCTATATGTGGAATTGTAGTTGTAAAAGCAAAATTTCCTATTTTGGGTTTTGCTCTTGTAATTGTTGAAAGTAAAGTAGATTTTCCAGTATTAGGAAAACCTATAAATCCTACATCTGCTAAAATTTTCAATTCTAAAAAAATCCAATTTCCTTTTGTTTTAATTCCCGGTTGTGCATAATAAGGAGATTGACAAATTGAATTTTTAAAAAAAACATTTCCTTTTCCACCTTTCCCACCTCTGAATAAAACTTCTTTTTGAAAATTTTGGGTTATTTCCATTATTATATTTTTTTTTTCATCTTTTACTATAGTACCTATAGGTACTTCTATTAATAAATCCTTTCCATTTGCTCCAGTTATATTATTTCCTTTTCCAGGAAGTCCAGATTTAGCTATCCAATGTTTATGATATCTTAAATGTAAAAAAGTATGAATATGAGAATTTCCTTGAATAAGAATATTTCCTCCTTTTCCTCCTGATCCTCCATCAGGCCCTCCTCTATTTACAGATTTATCCCTATAAAAATGAATAGATCCTGACCCTCCATCTCCACTTTTACAAAAAATTCTTATAAAATCTACAAAACAATTTTTCATGAAATTATTTTTATAAAAGATTTATAATTTTCTTTTCTACAAAAAAAGAAATTTGTTCAACAGATAAAGAAGCATTTAATCTTATTATATTATTTTTCCATTTATAATTTTTCCATATTAAAGAAGTTTCTTTTTCGTATTCTTTTATTCTTCTTTGAACCGTAATAATATTCGTGTCATCATTACGATAACTCGTTTTTCCTCTTTTTAATAATCTATTTATTATCAAATTTTTTTGAATAAAAAAATAGAAAATTATATTAATTTTTCCTAAACAAAATTTTTTTAATATTTTTTCTAAAGAAAAGATTTGATTTTTAGTTCTAGGATATCCATCATAAATAATTCCTTTAGCATTAAAATATTTTTGTATTTCTATGTAAAACATATTTGTAGTAATTGCATCAGGAACTAATATTCCTTTATTTATGTAACAACTTGCTAGTTTCCCCAGATTAGTTTTTTTTTTCATATGATCTCTAAATATCATTCCAGTAGATAGGTGTATGAAACCAAATTTATTTGATATGATTTTAGCTTGAGTTCCTTTTCCACAACCTGGTGGGCCAAACAATATAATATGTATCATAAAACAATAAAATTATGAATTTCATGTAAACATGTAAAAAAAGTAGATGTATAATCCGTATTATATGCGGAAATATAGAAGAAAGTAATATATTTTTAATTGATTTATTTACAAATGAATAGACTTACCATAAGCGTTAGCTATAGATTCTACAATAGATTCACTTAATGAAGGATGGGGATGTATACTTCCTAAAATTTCATAGCTAGTTGCTTCCAATTTTCTAGCAACTACCACTTCTGAAATCAAATCTGTAACATGATTTCCTATCATATGACATCCTAACCATTCATCATATTTTTCATCAAAAATGACTTTCACAAAACCATCAGTATTTTCATCAGAAATAGATCTGCCTAAAGCACTAAAAGGAAATTTTCCTATTTTAATTTGAAATCCTTTTTTTTTAGATTCTTGTTCTGTATAACCTACTGAAGCAATTTCAGGAAGCGAGTAAACACATTTTGGAACATTATTGTAATCTATTTTTTGACAATTTAAACCTTTTATATTATCAATGCAATTTATGGCTTCATGCGATGCAATATGAGCTAAAGAAGGAGTTTTAATAACGTCTCCGATTGCATAATATCCATCTATATTTGTGCGGTAATTTTCATCTACGACTATAAATCCTTTTTCTGTTTGAATTCCTATTTCATCTAATCCAATACATTTTATATTGGGAATAACGCCTGTAGCGTATAATATAATATCTGCTTTTAATACAATATTTTCTGATTGGGTTTTGATTTCTACTTCATAATTTTCATTCTTATAAATTATTTTATTTATACTAGAGGACACATAGTTTTTAATTCCTATTTTATTAAAAGAATATTTTAAATAATCAGAAATATCCTGATCTCCATTAGGAAATAAATTAGAACATATTTCGATAATCGTTACTTTTGTTCCCATAGAATGATAAAAATAAGCAAATTCTAATCCTATTGACCCAGAACCTATGATTATTATTCTTTTTGGTAAAGAAGATAAGGATAAAGCTTCTCTATATGTTATAATTTTTTTTTCATTATATTGAAATTTTATATTTTTATCAATTTTTGGAATCGCACCAGTAGCAATAATAATATGTGAGGCAGAATGTTCTTCTTCGCTTTTTTTATTTTTGAAAATTTCTATTTTTTTTCCTTTTTTTAACCGTGCTTTTCCATAAATTACATGAATTCCATTTTTTTTCATTAGAAATGAGACTCCTTTTTTTATTTTATCAACAATTTTTCTACTTTTAGAAATAATTTTAGGGTAGTCTATTTCAATACTTTCATTTTTTATTCCAAATAATTCTCCATTTTTTTTTATGGATTGTAAAATTTTTGCGCTATTCAAAAGTGATTTAGTAGGAATACATCCCCAATTTAAGCAAATACCTCCAAGAGATTCTTTTTCTACCACAGCTGTTTTCATTCCAAGTTGTGCTGCTCGTATGGAAGCTACATACCCCCCAGGTCCACTTCCTAAAATAATAACATCGAAATGCATAATCGTAATATTAATAAAATAAATTTACAGATTTTTCTATTTTTATTGATTGTATAAATTATTATAAAATAAGAGTTATTTATTAAAAATGTTATAAATTTGCAATTATACTAATGAAACATTTTTATGAAATTTTTTATAGATACAGCTAATTTAGAAGAAATTGATGAAGCAAGATCATTGGGTATGTTGGATGGTGTTACAACAAATCCATCTTTAATATCAAAAGAATCTGTATCCAATCAAAGAGATGTTCACAAACATTATATATCTATATGTAAACGTTTAAAAAATGACGAAAATGTAAGTATAGAAGTCATTAGCACTAGTTATCATGATATGGTAAAAGAAGGAGAAGAATTAGCTCTTCTACATCCAAAAATTGTAGTAAAAATACCCATAACAAAAAATGGAATTAGAGCTATTAAACATTTTTATAATAAAAAAATAAAAACTAATTGCACTCTTATTTTTTCTATGGGACAAGCTCTATTAGCGGCTAAAGCTGGAGCTAGTTATATTTCTCCATTTTTAGGTAGATTAGATGATGTATCTTATAACGGATTAAATTTAATACAAAACATAAAAAATGTGTATGATACTTACCATTTTAAAACAAAAATATTAGCAGCTTCTATACGGAATCCTTTACATATTACAGAATGTTCTAAAATTGGAATACATGCCGTGACTTCTCCTATAAATGTCATTCGTTCTTTATTGAATCATCCATTAACTGATATAGGATTGAATAAGTTTATAAAAGATTTTCAGAATAAAATAAATTAAATTTTTATTTTTTCAGATAATAAATATTGAATAGAAATAGATGTAGCTTTTGGAAGTTTTTCATAAAATCTGGATAACTCAATTTGTTCTTTATTTTCAAAAATTTCTTCCAGATTATTTTTATTTATAAAATTGAATTCCTCCAACTTATTATATAAATCTTCTTTGATTTGATTGTTTATTTTTTGGCTTATTTTTTCCAAAATACATATAGTTTCGTATATATTTTTTCCTGATTTTTTTTCTAATTGAACACAATCTATAGTCTCTGTATTTATTGGAACATTAACATCTTTCAAAAAATTCATCATAATTTTTTATTTTTATGGATATTTTTCATGTCTTTGTCAAATAAATATAATCCACCTTTATCTCCCCCTATTAATTCGATTTTATCCAAAATCATTTTAATCAAAGCTTCTTCTTCTATTTGTTCTTCAACATACCATTGTAAAAAATTATATGTAAAATAATCTTTTTCTTGCAAAGAAACTTCTACTAAAGAATTTATTTCTTTGGAAATTTTTTGTTCATGTTCAAATAATTTCAAAAACAAATCTTTTAGAGATATATATGTTATATTAATAATTGATATATTATTATCCAAAAAAACATTTCCTCCTCTTTTATTAATGTATCTAATCAACTTTAACATATGGATTCTTTCTTCATTTGAATGATCATATAAAAATTCACATATTCCTTCATAACCTTTTTTTTCTATACAAGAAGCCATATATAAATATATATGAGAAGATTCTAATTCTCTATTTAGTTGTCTTATTAATCCTTTTTGTATTTTTTCATTGAACATAATTCATTATTATTTAGTAAATGTAATATTTTTTTTCTTAAATAATGAGATCCAACTAACAATGGTAATCTTACATATGAATTACATATTCCTATTATATCTAATAAAGTTTTGATTCCTGTAGGATTTCCTTCTTCATAAATAATATCTATAATCTCAATAATATTATAAAAGATAGAAAAAGCTTTTTTAACATTATTCTCCTCTCTTGCTAAGGAGACCATATTAGAAATTTTTTCAGGAAGTCCTTGAGCAATCACAGAAATAAGACCTTCTCCCCCACCTAAAATAACTGGTAATGCCATAAAATCATCTCCTGATATTACACTAAAATTTTTGGGTCTATTCTTTAAAATATTATAAGATTGCAAAATATTTCCTGACGCTTCTTTTATTCCTATTATATTTTTGAAATCATGAGATAAACGTAAAACCGTATCCGGTATAATATTAGATCCAGTTCTCTTAGGTACATTATACAGAATAATATTAGCCTCCGTACAATTAACAATAGATTTGAAATGTTGATATATTCCTTCTTGAGATGGTCTATTATAATAAGGAGAAACTGAAAGAATAGCATAAAAATCAGATAAGTTTTTTATGCTATTTATTTTTCTTATAACATTTTCTGTATTATTTCCTCCTATTCCCAATACTAAAGGAAGTTGTTTATAATTAGTACTTTGAATACATTTTACAACATCCCATTTTTCTTCTTCTTTTAGAGTAGCTGTTTCTGCTGTTGTTCCCAATGCAACTAAATAATCAACATTATTATCCAAAACATATTTTACAAGTTTTTCAAGTCCATTGAAATCAATTTTTCCATCCTTTTTAAAAGGGGTAACTAACGCTACACCTGTTCCGTATAATTTTTCCATATATTAGTAGTATATATTAGCTTCATTATAAATTAATTAATCATTTTAAAATAAAACAGATGTAAGCGTATATAAACACGAAATAATGATTAAAAACGACTAATAGTCTCTTCTTATTCTTGGCCTTGCTACAGATACAATAATATTCCTCCCCATAAGTTCTGTTCCATTTAATTTTTCTATAGCTTGTTTTGCATTTTCTTCATTTGACATTTCTATAAAACCAAATCCTTTACTTTTTTTATTTGATGTAGATTCATCAAAAATTATTTTAGCATGAGTCACTTCTCCTACAGATTCGAAATATTTTTTTAATTCTTGTTCTGTCATATCATAAGATAAATTCCCTACGTATAGTTTCGTATTGTCCATATTAAAAATAAATTGTTTTAAAAGCAAATTTAGAAAAATATTTTTTCTAAAAAAGAAAAATATATTACTTAATGCAAAAGAAAGCAATTTAAATAATTGATTTATTTTATTATTGCAAATAATTGATAAAATTCAAAAATTTTATTTTTAAATTTTTCAATAAATGTTAAAGAATATCTTTAATGAATAATTTTTCTATTGTATCATCATTATTAGATAATGATTTTTATAAGTTTACCATGCAAAATGCTGTCATAAAATTATTTCCATTTGCAAAAGCGAAATATGAATTTATAAATAGAGGAAGTCATCCTTTTCCTAAAAATTTTGCTAAAATATTGAAGGAAAATTTAAATAAAATGGCTTATTTAAAACTTTCAAATGAAGAAAGAATCTATTTAGAAAAATATTGCCCTTATTTAGATTCTTCTTATTTAGATTTTTTAAATAAATATCAATATAATCCAAAAGAAGTAAATATTCTTCAAAAAGGAGAAAATATACAAATGCATATAGAAGGATTATGGAGTAGTACTATATTATGGGAAGTTCCTTTAATGGCGATAATGTCTGAACTATATTATAAATTAACAGGAGCTAGAAAAATATCCGAAAAAAAAATAACGAAAATAACTAAAGAAAAATTAAAAAAATATAAAAAATTACAAGTTAAAATTGTAGAATATGGAACAAGAAGAAGATATTCTTATAAAGTCCATAAATTAGTATTAAAAATATTAACAGAAGAAGGCCCTCCTTTCTTCATAGGAAGCAGTAATGTTCATTTTTCTCATATCTTTTCAATTAAACCGATAGGAACTCAAGGACATGAATGGATTATGTTTCATGCAGCAAAATATGGATTTAACATAGCTGATTGTGTAGCTATGGAAAATTGGTTGAACATTTATAAAGGAAATTTAGGAATAGCTTTATCCGATACATATACATCCCCAATTTTTTTTAAAAACTTTAATAAGAAACTGTCCAATCTTTTTAAAGGAGTAAGACATGATAGTGGAGATCCTATTTTTTTTGCCAAAGAAACAATAAAACATTATAAAAAATTTAAAATAAATCCTATAAGAAAAAAAATTATATTTTCGGACAATCTAGATCCACATAAAGTGGCTTATATTTCTTCTTTTTGTAGAAATAAAATAAATACCTGTTTTGGAATAGGAACTAATTTCACTAATGACGTAGGTTTACCTTCAATGAACATTGTCATAAAAATGGTTAAAGCTCTTCCAAAAAAAAAATGGATATCAGTGGTAAAACTTTCTAATGTTCAAGAAAAATCTACAGGTGAAAAAAATATGATTTTTTTAGCCAAAAAAATTCTTCATATATAAGAAATAGTTATTATTTTACTATGTCATAATGACATTAATATATTTAAAAAATATATGAAAAATAAAAGTTTTTATATTGAAAATTATGGTTGTCAAATGAACATATCAGATAGCGATATTGTTACTTCTATTTTATCAAACCATGGGTTTGTTTTATCTGAAAACGTAGATAAAGCAGATATAATATTGTTAAACGCTTGTTCTATTAGAGAAAAAGCAGAATTAGCTATAAAAAAAAAATTAGAACAATTAAAATTTTTTAGAAAAAAGAAAAAAATTTGGATTGGAATTATAGGATGTTTTTCAAAACAAATTAAAAATTTTTTATTGAAAGAAAAAATAGTAGATTTTTTCGTAAATCCAGATTCTTATAGAGAAATTCCTAATTTTATTTATTATTCTATAATGGGAAAACAATATTTTTATGATAAAAAGAAAAAAAATGAAACTTATGCTGATATAAATTTTGTAAAAAGAAAACAAAATGATCAAAAAATAACAACTTTTTTAAGCATAACAAGAGGTTGTAATAATATGTGTACATTTTGTATCGTTCCTTTTACTAGAGGTAGAGAAAGAAGTCGAGATCCATATTCTATAATTGAGGAATGTAAACGTTTATATCATAATGGATATAAAGAAATAACTCTTTTAGGACAAAATGTAGATTCTTATTTATGGATAGAAGAAAATAGAACTGTAGATTTTTCACAACTTTTGGATTTTTTAGCTAGAGAAATTCCTTTTATGAGAATTAGATTTTCTACATCTAATCCTCATGATATGTCTGATAAAGTATTAAAAGTAATTTCTCAACATAAAAATATTTGTAAACATATTCATTTACCTGTTCAATCTGGAAGCAATAAAATATTAAAATTAATGAACAGAAAATATACACGAGAAAAATATCTTTTTTTAGTTAAAAAAATTAAAAATATTATACCTGGATGTTCTATTTCTCATGATATAATGACTGGATTTTGTAATGAGAAAGAGGAAGATCACCAGGATACTATAAGTTTAATGAATAAAATTAAATATAATTATGGATACATGTTTTCTTATTCTCCTAGACCTGGAACTTATGCATATAGAAAATTAAAAGATAATGTACCTGAAAATATTAAAAAAAGACGATTAAAAGAAATTATTGATTTACAAAGAAAACATTCATTTTATAGGATGCAAGAACATTTAGGAAATGTAGAAGAAGTTTTAGTAGAAGGAGAATCAAAAAAAAATAACCAATATTGGTATGGAAGAAATACACAAAATATAGTTGTAGTTTTTCCTAAAAAAAACTTAAATATAGGGGATTTAGCTCATGTAGAAATAACAAATGCTACATCTGCAACTTTAATAGGAAAACATTGAAAATGATGTAAAAAATAAAAACATGGAATCCATCTTTATCCAAAATGTTAAACAAAAATTTGGAATTATTGGATATGATTATGCTTTGCATAGAGCCTTAGAAAAAGCGACACAAGTAGCTCCTACTGATATTTCTGTATTAGTTCTTGGAGAGAGTGGAGTAGGAAAAGAATTTATTCCAAAAATTATTCACCAATATTCTTCTAGAAAACATCATGATTATATTGCGGTAAATTGTGGGGCTATTCCAGAAGGAACTATTGATAGTGAACTTTTTGGACATGAAAAGGGATCTTTTACAGGAGCTACAAATATGCGAAAAGGTTATTTTGAAGTAGCAAATGGAGGTACTATTTTCCTAGATGAAGTAGGAGAATTACCCTTAACAACACAAGTCCGTCTTCTCAGAATATTAGAATCTGGAGAATTTATGAAGGTAGGGTCTTCTAAAATTCAAAAGACTAATATACGTATTGTAGCAGCTACTAATTTAAATATGACAGAATCAATACAAAAAGGAAAATTTAGAGAAGATTTATATTATCGTTTAAATACGGTACAAATTAATGTGCCTTCTTTACGTTCTCGTAAAAATGATATTAAATTTTTATTAAAAAAATTTTCCAATGATTTTTCAGAAAAATATCATATGCCTCCAGTTATATTTACCGAAGAATCTTTAAATTATTTAGAAAATTATTCTTGGCCTGGAAATATTAGACAATTAAAGAATTTTGTAGAACAAATTTCTGTAGTGGAAACTAAACGTGAAATTTCTGCAAAAAAATTAAAAGAATATATTCCAGAAAATATTCCATCGATATCTTTTTCTAATCATCATGTACATAATGTAATAGATACATCTTTTCATAATAGAGAAAGAGATTTTCTTTATAAAATTCTATTTGATATGAAACAAAATTTGAATGATTTAAAAAACATTACTTTTCAATTGATTAAAAATAATTCTAATGCTAGATTTATTGAAAAAAATCAACCACTTATGGAAAAAGTTTTTGGAAAAATAATTGATAATAGAAATGATTCAATTTTTCAATTAGAAGATTCATCTAAATCAAAAAAAGATTTAGATTATGAAGAAGTAGAAGAAAATTTATCGAAAAATAATTTATCTTCTTTTTCTTTACAAAAAAAAGAAATAGAATTTATTCGAAAAGCCTTGAAGAAAAATAATGGAAAAAGAAAAAAGGCAGCAAAAGAATTAGGAATTTCAGAAAGAACATTATATAGAAAAATTAAACAGTATGGATTATAAAAAAATTATTTTTTTTTTCATGTTTTTTATGATAGTCAGTTGTTATCATTCATCTTTTTCATCATTATTTGATGCAAATAAGACAATAGAAATAGGAGATATTTCAGAAGTAGTTAATATACCTAAAAGATCTATTTCTTTTGATTTTAAGAAAAGTATTGAAGAATATATTATGAAACATAATCCTTCTAATTTAGTATTGAAAAATGGGGATGTTGTTTTGGAAGGTGTTTTTCTACATTATGCCATTATTCCAATGGAAAATTATCCGTTAAAAAAAATTAAAGTAACAGCGAAAATATCTTACAAAGATCAAATTGAACCTGAAAAAAGTTGGGAAGAAAATTTTACTGTATCCGAAGAATTTTATAATAAAAAAAATCTTTTTTCAAAAGAAATTATTGACAAAATAATAGAAAAATTAACAATTCAGGTATATCATAAAATATTTCACGATCCAAATAATAATTGGCAAATCACAAAATAAACATATGGAAAACATATCTATAATTATATTTGGATTTTTTATCATTATAATGTGTCTTTTACTTATATTGATGATTTTAGTACAAAATCCTAAAAAAGAAAGTATTCATCAATCTTTTATGGAGAAAAATTTTAGATTTTTTGGAATTAAGAGAACAAATACATTTTTAGAGAATATTACTTGGATTTTGTCTATTATTATATTTTTTTTAATTTTATTTTTCAATTTTTTTCTAAAATCAAAACATTAAATAAAATATGCCATAATGGCATTTAGTCTCGTTAAAATAAAAAATTTTTCATTTGGCATGTTTTTGGCTAATTTGATAATTAGAACCATTAACCTTAAAAATTATTTATAATATGGTGGAAGTAAAGATTAAACCTTTAGCAGATCGCGTTCTCGTACAACCTGATCCTGCTGAAACAAAAACTGCTTCAGGTATTATTATTCCTGATACAGCCAAAGAAAAACCACAAAAAGGAACCATAATAGCAGTAGGAAAAGGAAAAAAAGATGAACCCATGAATTTAAAAGAAGGAGATAGAGTTTTGTATGGTAAGTATTCTGGTACAGAATTGAAATGGGAAGGAGAGGAATATCTTATAATGCGAGAATCTGATATAATAGCTATTATATGATTTATTTTTATAATTAAGGTAAATTCATTAAAATTTTAAAAAATTATGGCAAAAGATATTAAATTTGATATTGAAGCAAGAGATAAACTAAAAAAAGGAGTAGATGCATTAGCCAATGCAGTGAAAGTAACTTTGGGCCCAAAAGGAAGAAATGTTGTATTACAAAAATCTTTTGGGGGGCCTCAAATCACTAAAGATGGAGTTACCGTTGCTAAAGAAATAGAATTAGAAGATCCTATAGAAAATTTAGGAGCTCAAATGGTTAAAGAGGTGGCTTCTAAAACTAATGATGTAGCTGGAGATGGAACTACAACTGCTACTGTATTATCTCAAGCTATTGTTAGAGAAGGGTTGAAAAACGTAGCAGCTGGAGCTAATCCTATGGATTTAAAAAGGGGAATAGATAAAGCTTTAGAAGTTGTTATATTAGATCTAAAAAGACAATCTAGAGAAGTTGGTGGAAATACGGAAAAAATAAAACAAGTCGCATCTATTTCTGCAAATAATGATGAAAAAACTGGAGCACTGATAGCTGACGCTTTTGAAAAAGTAGGAAAAGAAGGAGTAATTACTGTTGAAGAAGCAAAAGGAACAGATACATCTGTAGATGTAGTTGAAGGAATGCAATTTGATAGAGGATACCAATCTCCTTATTTTGTGACAAATACTGAGAAAATGATAACAGAATTTGATCAACCTCAAATTTTATTATCTGATAAAAAAATAGCAGCAATGAAAGATTTGTTACCTATATTGGAACCTGTAGCTCAATCTGGTAAACCATTATTGATTATATCCGAAGAAGTAGAAGGTGAAGCATTGGCAACATTAGTTGTTAATAAAATACGAGGAACTTTAAAAGTTGCAGCTATTAAGGCTCCCGGATTTGGAGATAGAAGAAAAGCTATGTTAGAAGATATTGCTATTCTTACAGGAGGAACTGTAATTTCTGAGGAAACAGGAAGTAAATTAGAAGATGTTAAGTTGCATATGTTAGGAAAAGCAGAAAGAGTAATTATAGATAAAGATAATACTACTATAGTTAATGGAGGTGGAAATAAAAAAGATATTAGAGCACGTGTAGATCAAATTAAAGCTCAAATAGAAACAACTACATCCGATTATGATAAAGAAAAATTACAAGAACGTCTTGCAAAATTAGCTGGAGGAGTAGCTGTCCTTTATGTTGGAGCGGCTTCAGAAGTTGAAATGAAAGAAAAAAAAGATAGAGTCGATGATGCGTTGAATGCAACTAGAGCTGCTGTGGAAGAAGGAATAGTAGCTGGAGGTGGAGTAGCTTTAGTTCGTGCTATAAAATCTCTATATAACACAACAGGAGATAATGCAGATCAAGATACTGGTATACAAATAGTAAGAAGATCACTCGAAGAACCTTTACGTCAAATTGTAGCTAATGCAGGAGGAGAAGGATCAGTAGTTGTGGCTAAAGTAGCAGAAGGAAATGGTGATTTTGGATATGATGCAAAAATTGGAGAATATAAAAATATGATAATGGAAGGAATTATAGATCCAACTAAAGTAGCAAGAGTAGCATTGGAAAATGCCGCTTCCGTATCAGGTATGTTGTTAACTACTGAATGTGTTGTTACAGAAATAAAAAAAGATGAACCTAATATAGCTCCACCAATGCCAGGAGCTGGAGGTGGTGGAATGGGTGGAATGATGTAAAAAGATGTAAAATTAAAATAGTGTCTTGTAAGACACTATTTTTCAAATCCAATCAAACAAATCCAATCAAATCCAATTTTTCTGTATTTTTAGAGTTTTCTCTATAACATCTCTTACGCAACCTCTACCTCCCTTTTTAGGAGATACATACTTAGATATATCTTTAACTTCCTGTACTGCATCTATTGGAGAGCAAGGCAAAGCCACAGATTTCATGATTTCAATATCAGGAATATCATCTCCCATATAAAGTATTTTTTTTTTAGTAATATTTAAAATATTACAATATTCATCTAAATATTTTTTTTTATTATCCACTCTTTGATAAATATGACGAATATTTAATCCTCTCAAACGTCTGAAGACCATCAAATCAGCTCCACTTGTAATAATACATAAATTATATCCCTTTTTTTTTGCTAATTGCATTGCATATCCATCTTTAACAAACATTTTTCTTACTAAATTTCCATCTGGGAGCAAGTTTAAAGTACAATCTGTCAATACTCCATCGACATCAAATATGAAAGTATCAATATCATTCATTATACTTATATAATTCTCCATAAGACCCTAAATAAAAGTAATAAACAATCATTCATTAAACAAAAATTCACAAAATATTAATTGTAACAATCAAGTTCATTAAATATCTTCAAAATTAATATTTGTAAAATTTTTTATTTCTGATGTTTTCTTTTGTTGCACTTCTTTATCCTTAATTTCTTGATTATATGTAGTGTGATTTTTAAAATCTTTTTGATGACGTTCTGAAATAACTTCTCTTCCTTTTTCATTAATAATAAATCGAATCATATCATCAAGTATACTTTGAAATTTTGAAAAATCTTCTTTGTATAAATAAATTTTGTGTTTTTTATAAGTAACTTCTCCTGTTTCAGAAAAATTTTTCTTACTTTCAGTTATAGTTAAATAATAATCACCTGCTCTTGTTTCTCTAGCATCAAAAAAATAAGTACGGCTACCAGTTTTTAGAGTTCGTGAACAAATTTCATTTCTTTCTTTGATATTTTCTTTTTCGTCCATTTCAAAAAATATTATAATACTATACAAGCAAATCTAAACAAAAAAAATGGTCTATACTATTTTTTCGTTATAATTGTTCAAAATTATTTTTTACAAGAAATGTTATGTTTTTCTATTTTTGAAATTTTTCCATTTTTCAGGACAATAAATAAGTCAAAATCAGATATATAAGAAGTATCATGAGTTATAATAATAATAGTACTATATCTCATTTCTTTTTTTACATAACGAATAATTAATTTTCTAGTTTTTTGATCTATAGCAGAAAAACTATCATCGAATATAAGTATTTTTGGATTTCTTATTATAGCTCTAGCTATACATATTCTTTGTTTTTGACCTCCAGATAAAGTTATTCCTCTTCCTCCTATAATGGTATTATATCCATTTTTAAAGTTTAAAATATCATTTTCAATCATAGCTATTTTAGCAGCATCATATACTTTATTTGGAGTAACTTTATCTACACATCCTAAAGCGATATTATTATAAATAGAATCTGAAAATAGAAAAGATTCTTGAGGAACATAGCCAATATTATTTCTATAATTATATAAATTATGATTTTTTAAAGATAAATTATCTATTAATATTTTTCCTTGAAATGGATCATATAAACGAGACATTAATCTTCCTATAGTTGTTTTTCCTGATCCTGTTTTTCCTGTTAAAATTAAAGTTTTTCCTTCCTTCAAAGTAAATGATATTTTACTGACTGTATAATTATGTTGTTTTGTATTATTTTTTCTATAAAAAAAACTTACATTTTTAAATTGAACTTTTCCTAGAATTTCTGTTCTTATTGAATTATTATTTAATATATCAGGTTTTTCCTTCAAAAATTCACTAATACGAATTTGAGATACCTTGGCTCTTTCTGAAATCGAAACTACCCATCCTAATATAATAAAAGGAAAAATTAAAACATTTATATATGTAAAAAATTCAGCAATAGTTCCAATTTCCTTTATTTCCCCTTCAAAGTATTTTTTCCCCCCAAAAAAAATAATTAATACATGACAAGTTCCTATAAAAAATATAATAATAGAAGATAATATTGTATCAATTTTAGATAATTCTAAACTTTTTTTTTTATATTTTAATGTAATTTTTTTATGCTTTTTTTCAAAAAAAGATTCAACTCCAAATGATTTAATAATATTAATTCCTGAAAAAGTTTCTTGTATGAAAGAGCATATCATAGACTGAAATTTTTGAACTTCCTCACTTTTTTTGGTAATAAAAATACTAATAGAATAAATGAAAATAAAAAGAATAGGAATAGGTAAAAGAACATAAAAAGTTAGCATTTTATTAATTCGCAACATTTGCATAAAAACCATAAAAAAAAGAATTATGAGATTCAAAAAATACATCATTCCAGGACCTATATATTGTCTAATAAAAGAAACATCCTCTGTAAGACGATTCATTAAATCTCCTGTAGAATTTTTTTTATAAAAAGATGAACTTAATTTTTGATAATGTGAAAAAATTTCGTTTTTTATATCAAATTCTATCATTCTAGATGTAGTAATTATACATTGCCGCATATGATATTTTACAAATCCTCCTATAATTGGAATTATCAATATAATACTGGTATAAATACAAATATCTTTTTTTAAAGAAAAAAGAGAATTCGATGTATTTGAAAAATTTGTAAATAGATTTCTGATAGTATTAACGGATTTTCCTATATAGGGAATAGGAAGTAAGGTTAAAATATTTGACACTAAAATTAGTAAAAATCCTATACACAAACGTAACTTGTACTTTAAACAATATCTTTTGCTAAAAGCAAATAAACCACTCATATAACACACAAAAATACAAACTTTTTAAGTTTGGTTTTTTATTTATATAATTGTACAAAAAATTTAGTTGTGCATAGAAAAACACTATTTTAAAAAAAATGTCAATAAGAAGACACTTCAGAATAAGAGGATTACAATTCTTATATGCTCAACATTTATCTAAAATGGATTCAAATAAAGTTGAAAAAAATATGCTTCAAACTCTTGAATCTTTACATCATATGTATATTTTTTTTCTCTACTTAATTTTAAAAATTAGAGAAAATGCTTTAAAAAAATTATATAAAATAGATATTATACAAAAATTAGCATATAATTCAGTATTAAAAATATTATCCAAAAATAAATATTTAATAGAAGAATATAATCATGCAAAAAATTCTGAAAAAATTTTATGGAATCAACAAGACAAATATATTTTTATATTATTAAAAGAAATGCAAAAATCAAATTTTTGCAAAAAATATTCAATGAAACCTAATTCTTCTTTTGAAGAAGAAAAAAGATTTTTAATAAAATATTATAAAAATTTTATTATTCAAAACAAAAAATTAATAGAATATATAGAAGATTTATATTATTTTAATGTAGAAGAAGATTTATACATAGTTCATTCTATGGTATGTAAAACTTTACAATTCATTAATTATTCGACTCCTCAAAATTTTAAATTATATAATATTTATAAAAACAATGAAAATAAAAAATTTATCATCAATTTATATAGAAATACAATTTTTCATAAAGAAGAATTTAATAATTTAATCAATGATATGTCAAATAATTGGGATATAGAAAGAATAGCGATTATAGATTTGATTATTTTACAAATGGCGATTTGTGAATTTTTATATTTTCCAAATATACCTCCTAGAGCAACTATGAATGAATATATAGAAATTACAAAAATATTTTGTATGGAAAAAAGTAAAACTTTTATTAATGGAATATTAGATCAAATATTTAGATTTCTATATAAAAAAAATAAAATATTTAAAATAGGAAAAGGACTTATGTAAGTCTAATAAAAATATATTCTTATGTTTTTTATACTACAACAGAATTCTATTGCAAACACCATTTGTATGTTTGTATTGATTTTTATTATATTTTATTTCTTTATGATACGTCCTCAAATAAAAAAACAAAAAATTGAGAAAAAATTTCAAGAAAATTTAAAAAAAGGAAATTATATAGTGACAAATTCAGGAATACATGGTAAAATTGTAGATATTACGGATCACTTTTGTATCCTAGAAACTGTTACAGGAAAAATAAAATTTGAAAAAAATACAATTTCAAAAGAATTAACTCAATTACGTTATAATGTTAATAATAATATAATAAATTATGATAAAAAAAATCAAAAATAGAAAAATAAAATTAATAGGGATAACAGGAAAAATGGGGTCCGGAAAAAGTTTATTTTCTTCTTTTTTCAAAAAAAAAGGAATTCCTGTTTATCATTCAGATCAAAGAGGAAAAATATTGATGAATAAAATAGAGATTTTAAAAAAAAATATTATAAAATATTTTGGTAAAAATTCTTATAACAAAAAAAAAGATAAAATAAATAAAACATATTTATCCCAAATTGTATTTAAAAACCCTATAGCATTAAAGTTATTATGTAATATTGTACATCCATGGATATTTCTTGATTTTCAACAATGGATGTCTTCTTTTTCACAAAAAAGAATTATATATGTTATAAAGGAATCTGCCATATTATTTGATACTGGAAGTTATAAAGAATGTGATTTTATTATCAATGTAAATTCATCCAATAAAAATATTATTGAAAGAATAATTAAAAGAGATAATTTAAACGAAAATCAAATTGTAAATAGATTAAAAAATCAAATATCTAATGAAAAAAGAGAAAAAAAATCTGATTTTATTATTAATAATAATTATCTATCCTCATATTATTTACAATATAAATCGGATAGGATACATAAACTTTTGGAAAAACTAATATTACAACATGGGAAAAGGTGATAAAAAAACTAGAAGAGGAAAAATAAAAAATAAAACTTATGGAAATCTTCGTCCAAATCCAAGAAATTCCAGTAATAAAAAAAAAAAGTAATTAAAAATGTTCATCTTTTTTACTACTAAAAAAAGATAAAAAATATATCAATTGAGCTAAACTTCCCAAAGCAGAAATAACGTAAGTCATAGCAGCCCAATTTAGGGATTCTTTTGCTTTATGATATTCTTGGTAGTTTACTACATTTTTATTTTTTAGCCAATTCAAAGCTCTATTACTTGCGTCAAATTCTATAGGCAATGTGAGAAAAGAAAAAATGACAACCAAAAAAAATAATCCTATTCCTAATTTTAGGATCAAAGAATCTTTTCCTCCTGAACTATAAAAAATAGTTAATCCAGATACAATCGCTAAGTTAATGAATTGAGAGCTAAAATTAAGAATAGGAACTAAATGATTTCGCAATTTTAATAAATTATAACCTAATCTATGTTGTAAAGCATGACCACATTCATGAGCCGCTACTGCAGTTGAAGCTGTTGTTGTATCATTATAAACCTTTTCGCTTAAATTAATTGTTTTATTTATAGGATTATAATGATCAGTTAGTTCTCCTTCTATAGAAAGGACATGAACGTCATATATTCCATGATCGTTTAACATTTTTTCTGCGATTTCTTTTCCACTCATATGTGAGTGTAAATAAAGTTTAGAATAAGCTCTAAACTTATTTTTCAATATTGTATTAACAATAACACTTAGTAAAAAAGTAGTTCCAACAATGAAATAATAAGTCATAAAAATCTATTTTTTAAACAAAATTATTAATTTATCAATTAAAATGAAAATATATATAAATTAGCTTATTATGTCAAATTTTTGACTATGAATATACCAAAAGGAAACAACCTAAAAAGAGTCGTAATTATTGGTGCTGGATTTGCAGGATTACAAGTAGCAAAAAAATTAAAAAGAGATAAATTTCAAGTAGTTCTTATAGATAAAAATAATTATCACACTTTTTTACCTTTATTGTATCAAGTAGCGACAGCAGGTTTAGAACCAGATTCTATAGCACATTCCATTAGAAATATTATTAAAAAAACAAAAAATTTTTTCTTTAGATTAGCTAAAGTTTATTATATAAATACAAAAAAACAAAAAATATATACCAATATAGGAGATTTATGTTATGATTATTTAATTGTAGCAACAGGATCTATAACTAATTATTTTGGAAATAAAAATATAGAATCTTTTGCTCTTCCTATGAAATCTATTCCAGAAGCTTTAAATCTAAGAAGTCTTATTTTACAGGATTTTGAATCTGCTTTATTAACGAAAGATAATAAAAAAAAAGAGAGACTTATGACTTTTGTCATTGTAGGAGGAGGACCTACCGGAGTTGAATTAGCTGGAGCTTTAGCTGAAATGAAAAAATATGTATTACCACATGATTATCCTGATTTAGATATTCGATATATGAATATTCACTTATTACAAGCTACTTCTAGATTATTGGATGGAATGTCTGAGTCCTCAGCTAAACAAGCTTATAAAAATTTAAAAGAATTAGGAGTTATTATTTGGTTAAATTGTTTGGTTAAGGATTATAATGGAGAAATAGTTTTTATGGAAAAAGATAAAAAGATAGAATCTTCTAATGTAATATGGGCCGCAGGAGTAAAAGGTGCTATTATAAAAGGGTTTTTACAAGAAGATATAAAAGGAGGTAGAATTTTAGTAGATAATTATCTTAATACTTTAAGATACAAAAACATTTTTGCTATTGGAGATATTGCTTATATGAATAAAAATAACCATTATCCTAATGGTTATCCGATGACTGCTCAACCAGCTATACAACAGGGTAATTATTTGGCTAAATATTTAAATTGTTTATCAGAAAAAAAAAAGATAAAACCTTTTATTTATAGAAATTTAGGTTCTATGGCTACTATTGGAAGAAATAAAGCTGTATGTGATTTTCCTTATTTAAAATTAAAGGGTTTTTTAGCATGGATTGTTTGGATGTTTGTTCATTTAGTTAGTTTAGTCGGTTTTAGAAATAGAGCTATAGCTTTAACAAATTGGATTATTCAATATTTTCATTATAATAAAAGTGTTCGTTTAATTATAAGACCTTTCCATAGAAAAAAAAAAATTATTTAAAAATAAGTTGAGAAAGAATATTTTTTATTTTATTTTCTGTTTCCATGTATTCTTGATGTATATCACTATCTATGGTAATTCCACTACCTGCATATAAAGTCATCTCTTTTTTATCTTCTTTTATGTTGACACATCTCAAATTAAGGTATAATTCCATATTTTTTTGATTTACCATACCAATATATCCTGTATAAAAATTTCTTTTACATTTTTCATTTTTATAAATAAAATCCAAGGATTTTTCTTTTGGAAATCCACATATAGAAGGAGTTGGATGTAAACGACTCAATATTTCATAATAATCCGGTTCTTTATGAAAAGAAAAAAAAATTGAAGTTTCTAAATGCTTTAAGTGACCTATTTTTAGTATTTTAGTATTTTCTACATGAATAGATCCTTTATAAAATTTCAGCAGATGAAGAATATATCTTATTACAATTTTATGTTCCTCTATTTCTTTTTTTGTCCATTTATGATCTCCCCAAATAGTTCCTGCTAAAGCGGATATTTTTAATTTATTATTAAAACATTTCATAAGTAATTCTGGAGTACATCCAATCCAAAATCCATGATGAAAATCATACCAAAGACTTATTAAAGCATTAGGATATGCATAAATTAATTTTGTAAATGTATTTTTAAAATAAAAGCAACGAAAAGAAATTTTTATAAATCTGGATAAAACAACTTTTTTAAAAAATCCTTTTTTTATACTATCTACAGCTTTTTTTATTAAATCTTTATATTTCATAGAATATGTTAATAAAGAAGAATTATTTTCCCAATAAGAATAGGAAATATTTTCTTTTTTAGAATATTTTTGTATATCTACATAATAAATTTTTTTAGGATATATTTTTATAGTGTGATTATGATCAAAATTTTTTATCAAAAAAAATTTTTCACTTACAGAATTATAATTATAGTTTGAATAAAAAAATATTTTTTTATCATAAGGTTTTCTAAAGAGAACAAAATTATTATGGTTATAATAATTTTTGATAATTTTTCTATATAAAGAAAAGACACTAATTTCTATGGACATATTTGTTTTTTGATAATTATTATATTAGTTAGTTTACAAAAACTAATGATATTTTTTTTTTCATCATAAATATTAACTTGAACAAAATGTAAAGTATTTCCTTTATGACAAATTTTAGCTTTAGCAAACAAAATACCTTTTCTTATGGATCTAACATGATTGGCAGATATTTCAATACTAAAAACATTGAAATCGTTTTCTTTTTTATTTTTTTTAACATTAATGAGAGAAATAGAACTCCCCACACTTTCAGCTAAAATCATAGTAGCTCCTCCATGTAAATAACCAAAAGGTTGAAGAAGATTACTATTTATAGGCATTTTTGCTATCAGTGTATCCAATTTATTGGATAAAAAAATAAATTGAATTTGCATCATGTTTATTAATGTAATTTGTTTTAAATCATTTAATTCATTTAATATTTTTTGAATTTTATTTTTCATAAAAAAACTTTATAAAAAAATAAACAACACATTTATTAAAATAATGAATTTACACTATATTATGTTTGTCTATATAATAAAATAAATATGAAAAAAAAAGAACGATATGATGAATATCTTATTCCTTTAATAGGAATGAAAAATCAAATTATTGGATTTGAAAATAAAAAAGAAATTCATATGAAAGGACTACTACATAGTGCCATTTCTGTTTTTATTTTTAATACCAAAAATGATTTAATGTTGCAAAAAAGATCTTCAATAAAATATCATTCTTCTTTACTTTGGACTAATACTTGTTGCAGTCATCCTAGAAAAAATGAGTCTCTTTTAAAAGCAGCTCATCGTTGTCTAATAGAAGAAATGGGTTTTGATTGTTTTTTGGAACAAAGATTTAGCTTTATTTATAATGAATTTTTAAGTAATGGTTTAATAGAAAATGAATTAGATCATGTTTTTGTTGGATACTATGAAAAACCTCCAGTTATTAATTTTAAAGAAGTAGATAGTTGGAAATGGATCTCATTAAATGAATTAGTAAAAAATATTTCTGTTTATCCAGATTCTTATACTATTTGGCTAAAAATTATTATTAATAAATATTTTAATCAACTAAACTATGATAGTTACTGTAAGTAGAAAAGGATATTTTAGCGCTGCACATAAACTTTATAATAATTGTTGGAGTTATGAAAAAAATATTGAAATATTTGGGAAATGTGCCCATTTTAATTATCATGGTCACAATTATGAATATATTGCTAGTATTACAGGAAAAATAGATCCAGAAACAGGATTTGTTTTCAATTTACAAAAATTGAAATCTATTCTCTATGATGAAATAGAAAAATTTTTTGATCATAAAAATATGAATTTAGATATTGAAGAATTTTCATCAAAAAATCCAACTATAGAAAATATAGTTATTTTCATGTGGAATAAAATAAATAAAAGAATATCTTCTAACTTAGATTTAAAAATAACTTTGTACGAAACGAAAAATAATTTTGCTGAATATGACGGAAAATAAAAAAAATATTATTAAAAAAACAATTTTATATAACAATCATATTGAATTAGGGGCAAAAATGGTTAACTATTCTGGTTTTTACATGCCTCTTCAATATATTTCTTCTTTAAAAGAACATATGTTTGTAAGAAATCATGCTGGAATTTTTGATGTAAGTCATATGGGAAAATTTATTTTGAAAGGAAAAGATTCTGATAGATTAATTCAATATATAACTACAAACAATTTATGTAAAATTAAAATTGGACAAGCACAATACACTTGTATAATTAATGAAGAAGGAGGGATCATAGATGATTTAGTTATTTATAAGATTTCTGATAAAGAATTTTTACTTATAGTAAATGCAGCTAATATTGAAAAAGATAAAAAATGGATAAAAGATCAAATCAAGAAACAAAAACATTCTGATGTAAAATTAATAGATATTTCTTTAGAATATTCTATTTTATCTATTCAAGGACCATCATCTCTATTTTATATTCAAAAATTAACAAATGTATCATTAGATAAAATTCCTTTCTACCATTTTAAAATAGGAACATTTTCAGAAATAAAAAATGTATTAATTTCTAGAACAGGATATACAGGATCTAAAGGAATAGAAATTTATATTTCTAACGAAAATGCAGAAAAAATATGGAATAATATTTTAGAAACGAGAAAAGGAAAAATAATTCCTTGTGGAATAGCAAGTAGAAATTCGTTAAGATTAGAAATGGGATACCGATTATATGGACAAGATATATCTGAAGATATAACCCCTATAGAAGCGGATTTATCTTGGATAGTTAAATTTGAAAAAGAATTTATAGCAAAAAATATATTACAAAAACAAAAAAAAGAAAAAAAATATAAAAAAAAATTTCTCTCTTTTACGGTAGAAGAAAAAAACAAAATACCAAGACAAGGACATTTACTAATAGATAAAAATGGAACAAATATTGGCTATGTAACTTCTGGTATTTATTCTCCAATTTTAAAAAAAGGAATTGGATTAGGATATTTAACCAATAAAAAAAAAACAAATTCTATATTTCTTTTTATAAGAAATCAAAAAATACCCATTAAAATAGGTAAATTACCTTTTATAGAAATACAAAATTAAATATTTGATCTTATCTAATAAAAAAAAAATCATAATATATTTTGAACATATTAAAAAAAATTTTTTATTGGCTGTTCCTGTATTTTTTACTCAATTAGGTGTAATATGCATAGGTTTATCTGATAATATGATGGTTGGTTTTTTAGGAAAACAAGCTTTAGCTTCTGTTTCATTAGCTAATGCTGTTTTTTTTGTTGTAATCATTTTTGGATTAGGAATATCAACAGCAATCTCTACTTTAATAGCATCTACGGATGCAAAACAAGAATATAAAAAAGGAGCTATTATTTTTCATCATGGATTAGTTTTCAATTTTTTTTTGTCTGTATTTATGTATGGATTAATATATATATTTTGTTACATTTTTCCTTATTTAGGACAACCTAAAGAAATATTAAATGAAACCATATTTTTCTTAAAAATAATATCTATTTCTTTGATTCCTTGGATGATGTTCGAAGTTTTTAGGAAATTTTCGGAAGGGTTATCTCTAGTATTTCCTAGTTTGATTGTTACTTGGATTTCTGCTTTTATTAATATTATACTAAATTATATTTTGCTTCATGGAAAATGTGGTTTTCCTAAATTGGGAATTATTGGCGTTGCTTATGCTACTTTAATATCTCGTACAACTATGTTAATAGGTATTTTCGTTTTATTATATAAATACGAAAAAGTACGAAATTATTATAATCAATTAAAATATTTTTTTTTAGAAAAAAAATATATAAAAAAAATATTGAAAATAGGTATTCCTTCTGGATTGCATATGCTATTTGAAATGAGTGCTTTTGCTTTTTCTTCTTTTATATCAGGAAAATGTGGAATTAAAGTATTAGCAGCTCATCAAATAGTTATTAGTTTAGTTTCTTCTACTTTTCTTCTTAGTAGTGGGTTTTCTGTAACAGCTACAATAAGAATAGGAAAACAACTAGCTTTAAAAAATTATTTAGAATTGAAAAGGATAGGAAAATCTATTTTTTTTATGGGTTTTATTTTTATGATAATTTGCAGTTTTTTCTTTTTCTTTTTTAGAAATTATATTCCATATTTTTATATAAAAAATGATAATGAAGTTATTTTTATTGCAAAAAAAATGATTGTGATTGCTAGTTTTTTTCAATTATCTGATGGATTACAAGGAATAATATTAGGAGCATTAAGAGGATTACAAGATGTTCATATCCCTATGTGGATCAGTTTTTTTTCTTATTGGATTATTGCTATACCTACAGCATGGTTTTTATCTATTAAAATGGGAGGAATAGGAATATGGATTGGATTAGGATTAGGATTAACTACTTCAGCTATATTATTTTTTATAAGATATGAAACTATAATTCAAAAGCTTATTAAAAAAATAGAATAAACATTTAATATTCAATTAAATAATTAATATGATATTAATATATATATTTGTCGTGCAATATATAAATTAGCATTTTTACCATTCTTTGTATGAAAACATTTAAAGAATATAATTTTTTTGATGATAATATAATTCGAGCTATAGAAGATATTGGTTTTAAATATCCAACACCAATACAAGAAAAAGTTATTACTTTTTTATTGTCTTCAAAAAAAGATATTATAGCATTAGCTCAAACTGGAACAGGAAAAACGGCTGCTTTTGGACTTCCAATTATTCAAAAAATAGATTTTGATTCTACTTTTCCTAAAGCTTTAATTTTATGTCCTACAAGAGAATTGTGTATACAAATAACACGAGATCTTTGTCGTTTTTCAAAATTTTCATCATTTATAAAAATTGTTTCTTTATATGGAGGAGCTAATATTAATTCTCAAATTCAATCTTTGAAAAGTAAAACTCATATTATAGTAGGAACTCCGGGAAGAATTATTGATTTAATGAAAAGAAAAAAATTATGTTTTGATAAAATTCAATATTTAGTACTTGATGAAGCTGATGAAATGTTAAATATGGGATTTAAAGATGAATTAGATTCTATCATAGAAAAATTACCAAAAAATAGACAAAGTCTCTTATTTTCAGCAACAATGTCTAAATATATGAACGTAATAGCTCATAAATATTTAATAGATCCTGTAGAAATTATTACAGGAAAAAAAAATATAGGTTCAGATGATGTCAAACATATTTATTATATAATAGAAAATTTTAAAAAAAAATATTTAGCTCTGAAAAGAATTGTAGACATAAATCCTGATATTTATGGGATTATATTTTGTGGTACTAAAAAAGAAACTAAAGAAATAGCAGAATTTTTAATTAAAGATGGTTATAATGCAGATGCTTTATATGGAGATCTTTCACAAACACAACGTGAATCTGTTATGAACAGATTTAGAAATAGAAATTTACAATTTCTTGTAGCAACAGATGTTGCTGCTCGTGGACTAGATATTAATAATATAACTCATGTTATTAATTATAATCTTCCAAAAGAAAGTGAAATCTATGTTCATAGAAGTGGGCGTACTGGTCGAGCTGGAAATGTAGGAATTTCTGTTTGTATTATACAAAAAAAAGAAATTAGAAATTTGAAAGAATTTGAAAAAAGAATTGGAAAAAGTTTTGATCGTGTTATGGTTCCTACCGGAAAAGAAATATGTGAAAAACAACTTTTTTATTTTATAGAAAAAGTAAAAAAAACAGTTGTAGATGAAAAATTAATGAATAAATTTCTTCCTGAAATACAAAAAAATTTAGAATTTTTTGATAAAAAAGAATTAATAAAACGTTTTTCTTGGATAGAATTCAATCATTTTATAAATTTTTATAAAAATTCTCAAGATTTAAATCCAATCTCTTACAACAAAAAAAATTGTAATTTTTTGTATAATAAAAAAAAATTCTTTTCAAAACTTTTTTTAAACATAGGATTTAAAGACAATTTGACAAAATTAGGACTGATAAATTTAATCAATCAAGCAGTTAATAATTCACGTATTAATATTGGTCACATAGAAATTTTATCAAATTCTTCGTTATTTGAAGTAGAAAAACGTTATAGAAATAAAATATTAATAGGAATGAGTAGAATAAACCATATGGGAAGACCTCTTTCTATAGAAATTAAAAACTAGAATTTTTATGGCAGGGAATATATTTGGAAATTTATTTAGAGTTAGCACTTTTGGAGAAAGCCATGGAATCGCATTAGGTGGAGTTATCGATGGATGTCCAGCAGGAGTAAAATTAAATTTCAAAGAAATTCAATATGAATTAAATAGAAGAAAACCGGGACAATCATCTATAGTTACTTCTAGAAATGAACCTGATCAAATAAATTTTTTATCTGGAATATTTAATAATAAAACCACAGGAACTCCCATTGGTTTTATTATTTATAACAAAGATCATAAATCGGATGATTATGATCATATTCAAGAAGTTTATCGCCCGTCTCATTCAGATTTAACATATGAAAAAAAATATGGAATCAGAGATTACAGAGGAGGAGGACGTTCTTCTGCAAGAGAAACAATATGTAGAGTAGTAGCTGGAGCCATTGCTAAACAATTAATAAAAAATATTAAAATCATATCTTATGTTTCTTCTGTTGGAGATATATTTTTAAATAAATCTTATCAAGAATTAGATCTTTCCAGAGAATCAATAGAAAAAAATCCTATAAGATGTCCTGATCCAGATACTGCGAAAAAAATGATATCTAAGATTCAGGAAATTAAAAATAAAGGAGATACTATAGGAGGAATAATTACTTGTGTAATTAAAAATATTCCAATAGGAATTGGAGAACCTGTTTTTGATAAATTACATTCTGAATTAGGAAAAGCTATGCTTTCAATTAATGCTGTAAAAGGATTTGAATATGGAAGTGGATTTCATGGAACTAAATTGACTGGTTCTCAACATAATGATTTATTTTTAAAAAATGGAAAAACCAAAACAAATTTATCCGGAGGAATACAAGGAGGAATTTCAAATGGAATGGATATTTATTTTAGAATAGCGTTTAAACCTGTAGCTACAATAATGAAAAAACAAAAAACCATAGATAAATATGGAAATATTGTTTTTATAGAAGGAAAAGGAAGACATGACCCTTGTGTTTTACCTCGTGCTATTCCTATTGTTGAATCTATGACCGCTTTAGTTTTAGTAGATTACTGTATGTATAATAATTTATCTAAATTTTCTTCAATTACAATTGAATAAAAAATTTCTTATTTTTATCATAGGGCCTACTTGTGTGGGAAAAACACGTCTTTCCTTATTTTTAGCTGAAAAATTAAAAACTGAAATTTTATCCTGTGATTCTAGACAATTTTATAAGGAATTAAAAATAGGAACATCTATACCTACTGTGGAAGAACTATCTCAGATTCCTCATCATTTTATTGGACATTTAAGCATTCATAATACTTATAATGCTAAATTGTTTGAAATAGATTCTTTAAAAAAAATATCAAAATTATTTACTAAATATTCTATATTAATTATGGTAGGAGGTTCTAGTTTATATGAAAAAGCAGTAACAGAAGGCTTATCTGAATTTCCTGAAATAAATCCTAATGTTAGAGATTATTTAATTTATCATTTTAAAAAAAATGGAATTTCTTTTTTACAAAAAGAATTTTTTAAATTTAAAAAAACAGGAGAATCAATAGATATTTGTAATCCTAGACGTTTAATTCGATATTTAGAAATAGTTCTATCTACAGGAAAAAATCCTTCTTTTTTTTTTCATAAAAAAAAGAAAAGAAACTTTATAATATTGAAAATAGGATTAATAATGCCTAAATATAAAATTTTTTATAGAATAAATAATAGAGTAGATAATATGATGAAAATAGGTTTATTAGATGAAGCTAAACTCTATTATCATTATAGAAATTTAAATAGTTTACAAACTATAGGATATAAAGAAATATTTGATTTTATTCATAAAGGAGAAATGGATTTGAATAAAATAGGAGAAAAAATAAAAAATAATACCCGAAAGTATGTTAAAAAACAATTGACTTGGTATAAAAAGGATCCATCAATTATATGGTTTGACCCAAAAAAAAAAGAAGAAATATTAAATTTTATTCTATTAAAAATAGTGGGCAATACTGGATTTGAACCAGTGACCCCCTGCTTGTAAAACAGATGCTCTAAACCAAACTGAGCTAATTGCCCTTTCCTTAATTGAAAAAATAAAATTTACTCAAATGTAAGAAAAAAATTTAAGATTTCAGATACAACAAACGTACTCCCACTAATTAAAATTAAATCATTTTTATTAGCTTGACTTTTGGCATACAAAAAAGCTTTTTTTACAGAAGAAAAAAAAGTGATTTTATCTTGTTGTTTAAATATTTTGTAAACTAATATTGTTAAATCATGAATAGAATATTTTCTATCTATATCAGGTTGACAGAAATAATAAAAAGATTCAATAGGAAAATGTTTTAATAATTGATCTACTTTTTTTTCTTTTACAAAACCCAATACTAAATGTAATTTTTCATATGATTCTTTTTTTAACTGTTTATTTATCATATATATACCATTTTCATTATGAGCTATGTCACAAATAATTCTAGGATTTTTTTGTTTCAATATGTGCCATCTTCCTTTAAAAGGAGTATTTTTTATAACGTTTTTTAATCCTTTTTTTATTGATTGATTAGATACTATGATATTTTTTCTATAATGTAGAATCCTTATTATTTTTAATACTATATTTCGATTAAAATCTTGATAATTTACTTTAAAAGGTATTTTATATTGATAATCTTTTCTAGATTTTGTAGAGAAATAAATTGGAGCATTTTTTTTAAAAGCTTCTTTAAGAAAAAGGAATCGAACTTCTTTCGATATTTTTCTCCCTATTATTACTGATACGTTTTTTTTTATAATTCCAGCTTTTTCCGAGGCTATTTTTAATTGGTTATTTCCAAGAGTTTCTGTATGATCTATACTGATATTTGTAATTACAGATATTTCCGGAATAATTAAATTAGTGGAATCCAATCGTCCTCCCATCCCTACTTCAATAATTGCTATATTTACTTTTTTATATTTAAAATATTGAAAAGCTAAAGCTGTATTCATTTCAAAAAAAGAAATTTTTTCTTTTTCTATAAATTTTTTATTTTCATTTATAAAATCTATAACAAAATCTTTTTCTATAAAAATTCCATTATAGGTTATTCTCTCTCTAAAATCTATTAAATGAGGAGAAGTAAATAGACCTATATTATATTTTTCTTCTTGTAAAATAGAAGATAACATGTGTACTGTAGATCCTTTTCCATTCGTTCCTGCTACATGTACACTTTTAAAAAAATTTTGAGGATTTCCTAAATGATAACAAAAATTTTGTATTCTTTTTAAACCTGGTTTATATGATTTCAATCCTGTATTTTGATAAATTGGAAGACGATTGAAAATCCATTGAACTGTTTCTGTATAATTCAAAACCCAACTATTATTAAAATAACATAGCAAAAATATATTTTTTTCAAAAAATTGGTTATATTCGTACTAAAAATAGAATCACATATACATTTTATAGAAAAAATTATAGAAGAAGATATAAAAAATGGATTTCCTATCGAGAAAATAAAATTTCGTTTTCCTCCAGAACCGAATGGATTTCTTCATATTGGGCATGTGAAGGCTATATGTTTAAATTTTGAGTTAAGTGAAAAATATAAGTGTCCAATTAATTTAAGATTTGATGATACTAACCCTATAGGAGAAAACAAAAATTTTATAGATTCTATAAAAAAAGATATCCTTTTTTTAGGATTCCATTGGAATTATGAAAGTTATGCATCGGATTATTTTACTCAACTTTATAAATGGGCTATAAAATTAATAAAAGAAAATAAAGCTTATGTAGATGATCAATCTCAAGATATTATACAGTTTCAAAGAAAAAATCCTTTTGAAAGGGGAATTGATAGCGATTATAGAAATCGATCTGTAGAAGAAAATTTATTTCTTTTTGAAAAAATGAAAAATGGATTTTTTGGGGAAGGGTCTTGTGTTTTAAGGGCTAAGATTAATATGAGTTCTTCAAATATGAATATGAGAGATCCAATTATGTATAGAATTTTACGAAAAAAACATCATAGAACAGGATCTCAATGGTGTGTTTATCCTACTTATGATTGGACACATGGTTTATGTGATTATATTGAACAAATATCTCATTCTTTATGTTCTTTAGAGTTTGAAAATAGACGCCCATTATATAATTGGTATTTGGATCAAATTTTTATTGAAAATAATAATAGAATCAGACCTAAACAAATAGAATTTTCAAGATTAAATTTAAGTCATACTATAACTAGTAAAAGAAAAATTCAATATTTGATTGAAAAGAAAATCATTCAATATTGGGATGATCCACGTATTCTAACAATATCGGGATTACGTCGTAAAGGATACACTTCTGTTGCTTTAAAAAATTTTGTTCATAAAATAGGAATTACAAAAAGAAATAATGTAATAGATATATCCTTTCTTGAATTTTGGATTAGAAAACATTTGAATAAAATATCAACTAGAGTTATGGTGGTATTACAACCGATTAAATTAGTTATTGATAATTATTTAAATGTTACAGAATGGGTAGAAGCAGAAAATAATCCCGAAGATTCTAATTTTGGAAGAAGAAAAGTTCCTTTTTCAAAATTTCTATATATAGAAAAAAATGATTTTTTGGAAAAAAATGAAAAAAATTTTTTTCGTCTTTGTATTGGAAAAGAGGTAAGGCTTAAAAATGCTTATATCATAAAAGCCAATTCTATAATAAAAAATTATAAAGGAGAAATAAAAGAAATACATTGTACATATGATCCCAAAAGTAAATCTGGAAAAAAAAATCAAATTGAAGAAAAAAGAAGAGTGAAAAGTACTTTACATTGGGTTTCTATAAAACATTCTTTTCCCATAAAAATTAATTTATACAATCCTCTTTTTTTAAAAAGAAATCCAAATATAAATTTTCATAAACATATTAATCCTAAATCAAAAGAAGAAATTACAGGTTACGCAGAACCTTATTTAAAAAAAGTAAAAAAAGGAGATCATTTCCAATTTCAAAGAATTGGTTATTTTTATGTAGATAGTAAAATTATCAATAAAAAAAATACTACTATTTTTAATCAAACAGTATCTATAAAAGATCAATGGAAAAAAATAATGAAATAAATATATATAATATAATTTTGTATATATCTGAATATTAATATGTAATCATACATATTGTATTTTTATAAAAAATATAAATGTGATACTAACGATCAAAATCCAAAAGTCGCATCAACAAATCAGGAAGAAGAACCACTAACTTTGGAAATCTTCATGCGTAAAAATCCCGGTGTGAGGAGAATTATTGAAATATTAAATGAGAATGAACCAGACAAGATATATATGCATTAAACAAAAAGTCAAATATAGCATGATTATTCATGCTATATTCATTGCGAAATATCTGTAAAAATGGATTCATATTCTCTCAATCCAGTTCCGGCGGGAATTTTATGTCCTACAATAACATTTTCCTTTAATCCATGTAAATGATCAATTTTGCTACTTATAGCTGCTTCACTCAAAACTTTTGTTGTTTCTTGAAATGAAGCTGCAGAAATAAAAGATTTGGTTTGTAATGCAGCTCTTGTGATTCCTTGTAAAATAGGCCTTGCCGTAGCAGGAATTGCATTTCTAGTTTTGATTAATTTTTTATTTTTATATTTTATAACTGTATTTTCATTTATTAAATCTCTGTAACTAATAATATCTCCATTTTTAAATGTTTCAGAATCTCCGGAATCTTCTACTACTCTCATTTGAGAAATTCTATCATTTTCTTCTATAAAATCATCTTTATATTCTATATTCCCTTCTAAAAATTTGCTATCTCCTACATCTATTACTTCTACTTTTCTCATCATTTGTAAAACAATAACCTCAAAATGTTTATCATTAATTTTTACACCTTGCAAACGATACACTTCTTGTATTTCTTTCACTAAATATTCTTGAACAGCTCTAGGGCCTCTTATATTTAAAATATCATTAGGGGTGATTGCTCCATCTGATAATGGCATTCCTGCTTTTACATAATCATTTTCCTGTACAAGTATTTGATTAGATAATTTTACTAAATATTTTCTAATTTCTCCTGTTTTAGATTCTACAATGATTTCTCTATTTCCTCTTTTTATTTTTCCATGACTAACTATTCCATCCATTTCTGATACTACAGCTGGATTAGATGGATTACGTGCTTCAAATAATTCAGATAAACGAGGTAACCCTCCTGTGATATCTCCTGATTTAGCTGTTTTTCTTGGAACCTTTACTAATATTTTTCCTATATCTATTTTTTCTTCATTTTCTACCATTAAATGAGCTCCAACTGGAAGATTATACACTTTTAGTTCCTCGTTTTTTTCATTAAGAATTTTTAATGTTGGGATCAAATTTTTATTTCTTACTTCCGTTATAACTTTTTCTTGAAATCCAGTTTGTTCATCTATTTCTACTTGATATGTTACTCCTTTCTCTAAATGTTGGTAAGATATTGTTCCAGAAAATTCTGCAACAATAACTGCATTATACAAATCCCATTTGCAAATTGTGTCTCCTATTTTTAATTGAGCTCCATGTTTCACATACAAACAAGCACCATAAGGAATATTATTTGCCATTAAAACAGATGACTTTTTTAAATTGAATAGTTTCATTTCCGTAGTTCGAGAAACTACTATTCCTATTTGATTAGAATTTTGTTTTGTTTCCACCAATTTTAAATCTTCGAATTCTATGATTCCTTCATATTTTGCTTTTATTTGTGAAGATTCCGTAATATTTCCTGCTGTTCCTCCAACATGAAAAGTTCGTAAAGTCAATTGTGTTCCTGGTTCTCCAATTGATTGTGCCGCAAGAACTCCAACTGCTTCTCCTTTTTGAGCTATTTTTCCTGTAGATAAATTACGACCATAACATTTAGAACAAATTCCCATTTTTGCTTCACAAGTCAAAGGAGATCTAACTTCTACTATTTCAATTCCAGATTTATCAATTATTTCTGCAATTTTTTCATTAATCATCTCTCCTGAAGAAATTATCAATTCATTTTTTTTATAAATATCATTTAAAGATATACGCCCTAAAATTCTATCAAATAAAGTTTCTACAACCTCTTCATTTTTTTTTAATGCAGAAATTTCTAATCCTCGTAAAGTTTTACAATCATCTATTTTAATGATAACATCTTGAGCTGCATCAACTAAACGTCTTGTGAGATATCCCGCATCTGCAGTTTTTAATGCAGTATCAGCTAATCCTTTTCTAGCTCCATGAGTAGATATAAAATATTCTAAAATAGAAAGACCTTCTCTAAAATTAGATAAAATAGGATTTTCAATAATTTCTCCTCCAGAAGATCCTGCTTTTTGAGGTTTAGCCATTAAACCACGCATTCCTGAAAGTTGACGTATTTGTTCTTTAGAACCTCTTGCTCCAGAATCTAACATCATATATACGGGATTAAATCCATTTCTATCTTCACGCATATATTTCATTACTTTTTCAGTAAGCATAGCATTAGTATTTGTCCATATATCAATTACTTGGTTATATCGTTCATTATTCGTGATCAATCCCATATTATAATTCATTTTTACATTATCTACTTGTTTAATAGCATGAAAAACCATCTTTTTTTTATTGTCAGGAATAATAATGTCTCCCAACCCAAAAGATAATCCCCCTTTAAATGCATTATAGAAACCTAATTCTTTAATATCATCTAAAAAGTTAGCAGTAGTAGGAACATCTGTAATATGTAATATTTTACCTATAATTTCTCTCAAAGACTTTTTTGTAAGAGATTCATTAATGAATCCTACTTTTTTGGGTACTACTTGATTAAATAAAACTCTTCCTACAGTTGTTTCTATTATTTTGGATATAAATTTTTCTTCTTCACGGATAAAAACTTTAACTTTAATCAAAGCATGTAAATCTACTACATTTTGATTATATGCTATTTCAACTTCTTCTGGAGAATAAAAAATAAGTCCTTCTCCCTTCACTTTTCTTTCAGAATCTGATACTAAAGGTTTAGTCATATAATATAGTCCTAATACCATATCTTGAGAAGGGACTGTAATAGGAGACCCATTTGCAGGATTTAATATATTTTGAGAAGCTAACATCAGAAGTTGAGCTTCTAATATGGCTCCATGAGATAAAGGTAAATGAACAGCCATTTGATCTCCATCAAAATCTGCATTGAAAGCAGCACAAACTAAAGGATGTAATTGAATAGCTTTTCCTTCTATCAATTTAGGTTGAAAAGCTTGAATTCCTAATCTATGTAATGTAGGAGCTCGATTCAATAAAACAGGATGTCCTTTTAAAACATTTTCTAAAATATCCCATATCATGGGATCTCTTTTATCAATAATTTTTTTGGAAGACTTTACTGTTTTTACTATTCCTCTTTCAATTAACTTTCTGATAATAAAAGGTTTATAAAGTTCTGCGGCCATATCTTTAGGCAATCCGCACTCATGTAATTTCAAATGGGGGCCTACTACAATAACAGATCGCGCTGAATAATCTACTCTTTTTCCAAGAAGATTCTGTCTAAAACGACCTTGTTTCCCTTTTAATGCATCAGATAAAGATTTTAAAGGACGATTTCCTTCTGATTTTACAGCAGAAACTTTTCTTGAATTATCAAAAAGAGAATCAACAGCTTCTTGAAGCATTCTTTTTTCATTTCGTAAAATGACTTCAGGAGCTTTGATTTCTATAAGTCTTTTCAAACGATTATTTCTTATAAGTACACGACGATATAAATCAGTCATATCAGAAGCAGCATATCTTCCTCCATCTAAAGGAACTAAAGGACGTAATTCAGGAGGAATCACTGCTAATACATGAATAATCATCCAAGATGGATTTCCTCCATTTTTTTTTCCTTCTCTAAAAGATTCAACAATCTGTAAACGTTTTAATGCTTCTGTACGTCTTTGTTTAGAAGTTTCATTATTAGCTTGATTTCTTAATTCCATTGATAAAAGATCCAAATCTACTCTATTTAAAAGATCTTCTATACATTCTGCTCCCATTTTAGCAATAAATTTATTGGGATCGGAATCTTCTAATTGTTGATTTCCTTTTGGGAGTTTGTTTAAAACTTGTAAATATTCTTCTTCAGTAAGAAAATCTCCTTTATTAAAAATAGATCCATCCGAACGTAAACCTAATCCTCCTTGAATCACAACATATCGTTCATAATAAATAATCATTTCAAGTTTTTTAGAAGATAAGCCTAATAAATATCCAATTTTATTAGGAGATGATCGAAAACACCAAATATGAACAATAGGAACTACAAGACTTATATGTCCCATACGTTCTCTTCTTACTTTTTTTTCGGTAACTTCAACTCCACATCGATCACAAATAATCCCTTTATAACGAATTCTTTTATATTTTCCACAAGCACATTCATAATCTTTTACTGGACCAAAAATTCGTTCACAAAAAAGACCATCTCTTTCTGGTTTATGAGTACGGTAATTAATTGTTTCCGGTTTTAATACTTCTCCATGTGATTCTTTCAATATAACTTCTGGAGAAGCTAATCGAATAATTATTTTATTAAATTTATTGTTTCTTTTTCTATTCATTTTTTTTAATGGAATAACAAAAATTCACTCTATTCTTCTAAACGTATATCTAATCCTAATCCTTTTAATTCATAACAAAGAACATTAAAAGATTCTGGATTATTAGGTTCAGGCATGGTTTCTCCTTTTACTATAGATTCATAAGTTTTAGCTCTTCCAGGAACATCATCTGATTTAACAGTTAAAATTTCACGTAAAATATTAGAAGCACCAAAAGCTTCTAAAGCCCAAACTTCCATTTCACCAAAACGTTGTCCTCCAAATTGAGCTTTACCTCCTAAAGGTTGTTGAGTAATTAAAGAATAAGGACCTATTGAACGTGCATGCATTTTATCATCTACCATATGACCTAATTTCAACATATATATCACTCCTACAGTGGCAGGTTGATCAAACCTTTCTCCTGTTCCTCCATCAAACAAATAGGTAGTACCAAAACGAGGAATTTGAGCTTTGTCTGTATATTTACTAATTTCTTCTATTGTTGCTCCATCAAATATAGGTGTTGAAAATTTAACATTTAATTTTTTTCCAGCCCAACCCAATACCGTCTCATATATTTGTCCTATATTCATTCTAGAGGGAACGCCTAAAGGATTTAAAACAATATCGACAGGACTTCCATCTTCTAAAAAAGGCATATCTTCTTCTCTCAATATTCTAGCTACTACACCTTTATTTCCATGTCTTCCTGCCATTTTATCTCCTACTTTTAGTTTTCTTTTTTTCGCAATATATACTTTTGCCATTTTGATTATTCCTGAAGGTAATTCATCCCCAACAGTAATAGAGAATTTTTGATGTTTAAAAGTTCCATTTAAATCACTCACTGCGATTTTATAATTATGTAAAATTTCTGATATTAAATTATTAATTTCAATATTATCAGTCCAATCACTATAATGAATATCTATATAATCATGTATACTACTCAGTATTTTTATTGTAAATTTTGTTCCTTTTTTTATTATTTCCTGTTTTTTTTCATTGAAAACAGAATTGAGACATAACTTTCCATCTAAAATAGATTGCAATTTTTTAATTAATAAGTTTTTTAAATTTGAAAATTTTTTTTCATATTCTTTTTCTAGATGTGTTATCTTTATTTTATCCTGAGCTCTAGATACTTTATCTTTTATACTTCTAGTGAAAAGTTTTGTATCTATAACAACTCCAAATAATGACGGTTCTGCTCTTAGAGAAGCATCCTTTACATTTCCAGCTTTATCTCCAAAAATAGCTCTTAATAATTTTTCTTCTGGAGTAGGATCAGATTCTCCTTTTGGAGTTATTTTTCCAATAAGAATATCTCCAGGTTTAACTTCTGCTCCTACTCTTATTATTCCATTTTCATCTAAATTTTTGGTTGCTTCTTCACTAACATTAGGTATATCATTAGTTAATTCTTCCATTCCTAATTTTGTATCACGAACATCTAAAGAGTATTCATCTATATGTATAGAAGTAAACCAATCTTCACTTACCACTTTTTCTGAAATTAAAACAGCATCTTCGAAGTTATATCCATTACATGGAATAAAAGCGGCTTTTAAATTCCTTCCTAAAGATAATTCGCCATTTTCTGTAGCATAACCTTCACATAAAATTTGTCCCTGAATTACTCTCGTTCCTTTTCTTACAATAGGCTTTAAATTTATACATGTATTTTGATTTGTTTTTCTAAATTTTATCAAATCATATACTTGAACTTGAAAATCAAAATTTACTAAATTTTCTTTATCTGTTTTATCATAACGAATAATAATTTTATTGGCATCAACATATTCCACTAATCCATTTTTTTTTGCATTAATTAATATACGTGAATCTCTTGCGACTTGTTCTTCTAAACCAGTTCCTACAATAGGTGTTTCAGGTTTTAATAAAGGAACGGCTTGGCGCATCATATTAGATCCCATCAAAGCTCTATTTGCATCATCATGTTCTAAAAAAGGAATTAGAGAAGCAGATATAGAAGCAATTTGATTTGGAGCTACATCTATATAATTTACTTGATTGGGATTAACTATAGGAAAATCTCCATCTTCACGAACTATAATTCTATCATATAAAAAATTTCCATATTCATCAATAGCATTAGCTTGTGCTATAATTTTACCTTCTTCCTCTTCTGCACTTAAATATTTTACTTTAGATTTTAAATCTACTTTTCCATTATATACAATTCTATAAGGAGTTTCAACAAATCCCATATTATTAATTTTCGCAAATACAGATAGAGAAGATATTAAACCTATATTTGGTCCTTCTGGAGTTTCTATAGGACATAATCTTCCATAATGAGAATAATTAACATCTCTTACCTCAAAACCTGCTCTTTCTCTGGATAATCCACCAGGACCTAATGCTGAAAGTCTTCTTTTATGAGTAATTTCAGATAAAGGATTTGTTTGATCCATAAATTGAGATAACTGGTTTGTTCCAAAAAAAGTATTTATTACGGATGATAAAGTTTTAGCATTAATCAGATCTACTGGCATAAAAACTTCATTATCACGAACATTCATTCTTTCTCTTATGGTTCTAGCCATTCTAGCTAAACCAATACTAAATTGAGTATACAATTGTTCTCCTACTGTTCTTACTCTTCTATTAGATAAATGATCAATATCATCTACTTCTCTTTTAGAATTAAACAAAGCATTTAAATGTTCTACTATTGCAATAATATCTTTTTTAGTTAAAACTAGATAATCAGGATCTATATTTAGACCTAGACGTTTATTTAACCGATATCTACCTACAGGTCCTAAACTATATCTAGCATCGGAAAAAAAAAGTTTATCTATAACTCCTCTAGCAGTTTCTTCATCTGGAGGTTCAGTATTTCTAAGTTGTCTATAAATATATTCTACAGCTTCTTTTTCAGAATTAGTGGGATCCTTATGTAAAGTATTATAAATAATAGAATAATCTTTCTTTCTTTCTCCTTCTTTATGCACTAAAATAGTTTTTATTTCATGATGAATTAAAATATCAATATGTTCTTCTTTTAAAAAAACATTTCTATCTATAAGAATTTCATTTTTTTCTACAGACAAAACTTCACCTGTATCTTCGTCAACAAAATCTTCATGCCAAATTTTTAAAACTCTAGCTGCTAGAGTTTTATTTAAAATATTTTTTTCATTATTTTCTATTTTTATTTCTTCAGCTAAATCAAATATTTCCAATATATCTTTATCTCTTTCATATCCTATGGCACGTAATAAAGTTGTCATAGGCAATTTTTTCTTTCTATCAATATATGCATACATAACATTATTAATATCTGTAGCAAATTCTATCCATGATCCTTTAAATGGAATAATTCTAGCAGAATAAAGTTTTGTTCCATTAGCATGATGGGATTGACCGAAAAAAACACCAGGAGAACGATGTAATTGAGATACAATTACTCTTTCCGATCCATTAAAAATAAATGAACCAGATGGAGTCATATAAGGACATGTTCCTAAATAAACATCTTGATACACTGTTTCAAAATCTTCGTGTTCAGGATCAGTACAATACAATTTTAATTTAGCTTTTAAAGGAACACTATAAGTTAAACCTCTTTCTATACATTCTTCTATTGAATATCTAGGAGAATCTATCGAATACCCTTTAAATTCTAAAACAAAAGAATTTCTAGCATCAGAAATTGGAAAATTTTCTGTAAAAGCTTTGAATAACCCCTCATTTTTTTTATCTTCTGGTTTTGCATCTAATTGAAAAAACTCTTTAAATGATTTGATTTGAATACCCAAAAAATCTGGATATTCTACTTGTTTTGCTACTGAAGCAAAAGTGATTCTTTTTTTTTCTATATTCACCAAATTCACCAATTTTAATTTAATGGATTTAAAAAAAATGTAAACTTATTATTTGAGTTCCACTTCAGCACCTATTTCTTCAAATTTATTTTTAAAATCTTCTGCTTCTTTTTTATTTACAGATTCTTTAAGAACACTGGGAATGTTATCTACTAAATCTTTAGATTCTTTAAGACCTTTTCCAGTTATTTCTTTTACTAATTTCACTACAGATAATTTAGAATTTCCAGATGATTTTAAAATTATGTTAAAAATACTTTTTTCCTCTTTTTCAGAAATTTTCTCTTTTTGATCTTGAGATGAAGTATTTTTTATTTGAACTGAAGTAGATGGTTCTATTCCATATTTTTTTTTTAATATAGTAGCTAATTCATTAACTTGTTTTACGGTTAGATTTACTAATTGTTCTGCTAACTTTTCTATCATTTTATTAATTTTTATATTATTAAATATTGTAAGTATAGAATACTTACTTTTTCATTTTTTCACTTTTTTTTAGAAGATAAAACTTCTAAAAGTCCACATATCTGATATTTTGTTGAATTTAAAAAAGATGAAACTATATTCTTTACTGATAATTGAAGTATATTTAAAATTTCAATGATCATATCTTCTTTTGATTTAAGATGTAACAATAAATCCAAATCTTTGTTTCCTCCAAAATAAAAAGATTCTTGAGCATAAACTCCTTTTAAATAAGGTTTTTCAATTTTTTCCTTAATATGAAAATCCTTGATAATTTTTGAAGTTATATTTGCAATGTTGAAATTTGAAAATAATATAGTTGTATTTCCATTTAAAATAGAAAAAAAAGAATCAAATTTTTTATTATAAATTTCATGTATAGCTTTTTTCAATAAAGTATTTTTTGCCATTTTCATTTTAATACCATGTTCATGGAAATTTTTTCTAAGAATAGATATTTTATGAGAATCTAAATTGGATATATCAACTAAATATATCATTTCATTATTTTCTAATATAGAAACTAATTTTAATACTTCTTTTTTTTTATTTTTTTTATTCATTTATTCACAATATTTCTTAAATCCAATGGAATACCAATACTCATAGTGCTAGATAAATAAATACTTTTTATATAAAAACCTTTAGATGTAGAAGGTTTATGCCGAATAATTACTTTCATAAATTCTTCGATATTTTCCAATAAATATTGATATGAAAACGAAATTTTTCCTACCGAAGCATGAATAATTCCATAACGATCTGCCTTAAAAGAAATCTTTCCAGATTTAATTTCTTTAATAGATTTTTCTGGATTGGCAGAAACGGTCTCCATTTTTGGATTGGGCATTAATCCTTTAGGACCCAGAATTTTTCCTATAGGACCCAATTGATTCATAACAGAAGGAGTAGCAACAATAACATCAACATGAGTCCATCCATGTTTAATTTTTTCAATATAATTTAATCCAACATAATCTGCTCCTGCTTTTTTTGATTCTAACTCTTTTTCTTTAGGAACCAAAGCTAAAATACTAATATTTTTACCCGTACCATGAGGTAATAAAACTGTCCCTCTTACCATTTGATTAGGAATACGAACATCTACATTAAGATGTACAGAAATATCAACAGATGCATCAAATTTTACAAAATCAATTTCTTGAACAAGAAATATTGCTTCTTTTAGAGAATACTTTCTACTAGAAACTTTTTCTAGAATTTTCTTTTTATTTTTGGTTAATCTTTTTGACATACTATGATAAAATGAATGAAATTTTATAATCTAACTATCAATTTCTATTCCCATAGATCTAGCTGTACCGGAAATCATAGATATAGCGGATTCAATCGAAAAACAATTAAAATCTTCCATTTTATTCTTTGCAATTATTTTAATTTTGTTTAAACTAATTTTTCCTATTTTAAAACGATTAGATTCTTTAGATCCTTTTTCTTTTTTTACTACAGCTAATAACTGAATAGAAACTGGAGGTTTTTTAATAACAAAAGAAAATGATTTGTCTTCATATACAGTTATTATAACTGGACATATTTCTCCCATTTTATTTTGAGTAAGAGAATTATATTGTTTACAAAATTCCATAATATTAACTCCAGAACTTCCCAAAATAGGACCAATAGGAGGGGCTGGACTTGCTTTTCCTCCATTGATTTTCTGTATTCTAATTCTTTTCATTACTTTTTTTTTCATGATTCCATTAAATTTTTTCTATTTGTGTAAAGTTCAATTCTAATGGAGTTTTTCTTCCAAAAATTAAAACAGCTAATTCTAATTTTTTTTTTTCTTCATTTATTTTTTCAATTGTTCCATTAAAACCTGTAAAAGGCCCATCTATCACTTTAATAGTTTCTCCTACTACAAAAGGAATACGAATATTTTCATAACTTTCAGATAATTGATCTATTTTTCCTAACATTTTATTAACTTCTTCATTCCTCATAGGAATAGGAACTGCTGAAGAACCTTTCCCTTCACTTAAAAAATTTATAACACCCGGAACATTTTTTATTGCATGAGCCGCTTCTCCTTCTAAATTTGCTTCTACCATAACATATCCAGGATAATGAACTTTCTCTCTATGAATTTTTTTTCCTTTTCTCATTTGTATAACTTTTTCAATAGGGACTAACACTTTTCCTATATGTTCCTGAAATCCATTATCTCTAACTTCATTTTCAATATATGATTTCACCTTGTTTTCTTGTCCACTCATGGTTTTTATTACATACCATTTCCTTTCCAAATCACTCATTAATATATAATTTTTATAAAGAAAATAATTTTTTAATCAAAAAAATAAAAAAACCATCTACTCCATATAAAAATATGGATAGAAATATGGAAAAAAAAGATACAATCATTGTTGTTTTTTGTAAATTTTCCCATTTAGGCCATGTAATACAATGAAAAAATTCATTATAAATTTCTAAAAAAAAATTATTTTTTTTCATGTATATATTTAGTCAATGCACGGACGGTAAGAATCGAACTTACGACCTTCGGTTTTGGAGACCGATGCTCTACCAACTAAGCTACATCCGTAGATATATTTTTATTTATTCATTAAATTAATCCATTATATGAATAACTTGTCCCGCTCCTACCGTTTTTCCGCCTTCACGAATAGCAAAACGTAAATTTTCACTTAAGGCTATGGGATGATGCAATTCTACCTCCATAGAAACGTTATCTCCAGGCATAACCATTTCTACGCCATTTGGAAGATGAATTTCTCCTGTTACATCTGTCGTTCTTAAATAAAATTGAGGACGATACTTATTATGAAAAGGAGTATGTCTTCCACCTTCTTCTTTTGTAAGAATATAAACTTCTGCTTTAAATTTTTTGTGAGGGTTTATAGATCCCGGAGTTCCAACTACCATTCCTCTTTTTATATCTTTTTTTTCTATTCCGCGTAATAATAACCCCACATTATCTCCTGCTTGACCTCTGTCTAATATTTTTCTAAACATCTCAACTCCTGTTACTGTGGACGATAATTTATTTTCTCCCATTCCAATTATATCAACTAAATCTCCTGTATTAATAATTCCACTTTCAATACGACCTGTTGCTACTGTTCCTCTTCCTGTTATAGTAAAAACATCTTCTACAGGCATCAAAAATGGTTTATCCATTTCACGAATAGGTTCAGGAATATAATCATCTAATACTTTCATTAAATCTTTTATTTTTTCTATCCATTTTTTTTCTCCATTTAAAGCTCCTAAAGCAGACCCTTGTATTATAGGAATATTTTCTCCATCATACTCATATTTAGAAAGTAATTCTCGAATTTCCATTTCTACTAATTCTAGTAATTCTGGATCATCTACTTGATCTACTTTATTCATAAATACAATAATTTTTGGAACACCTACTTGACGAGATAATAATATATGTTCTCTGGTTTGGGGCATAGGTCCGTCTGTAGCTGCTACAACTAGAATTGCCCCATCCATTTGAGCTGCTCCTGTAATCATATTTTTTACATAATCTGCATGTCCCGGACAATCAACATGTGCATAATGTCTATTTTCTGTTTCATATTCTACATGAGATGTATTAATAGTAATTCCTCTAGCCTTTTCTTCAGGAGCATTATCTATTGCATCAAAACTTTTTTCTTCTGCTAAACCAATCTCTGATAAAACTTTTGTAATTGCAGCAGTCAAAGTTGTTTTACCATGGTCTACATGACCTGTGGTACCTATATTTACGTGTGGTTTGTCTCGTTTAAATTTTTCTTTTGCCATGATAAAATTATTAAAATATTGAGTTTTAAAAAGCCAACGGCGGGATTTGAACCCGTGACCTCTTCCTTACCAAGGAAGTGCTCTACCACTGAGCTACATTGGCCATATCATTAATTATTCTCATATAATAGAGCGGAAGACGGGATTCGAACCCGCGACATTCAACTTGGAAGGCTGATGCTCTACCAACTGAGCTACTTCCGCTATGTGATGGGGAGAGCAGGATTCGAACCTGCGAAGGCAAAGCCAACAGATTTACAGTCTGTCCTCGTTAACCATACTTGAGTATCTCCCCAAAAAAAAAAGCCGATGGAGGGATTCGAACCCACGACCCCGAGATTACAAATCACGTGCTCTGACCAACTGAGCTACACCGGCTATTCAAATTTTATTCGTAATAATGAAAATCAGGACGATACAAATCTATGGAGATTTTTATAAATCTCAAAAAAATAATAAATGTTATAATATTTTTACATTTCTAATTTTAGATTTAAATATGATCAATAAAAACATCCCAATAGATATCATAACATCTGATAAATTAAAAATAGGTTTAAAAAATTGAAAATTATAACCTCCAAAAAATGGAATCCAGTAAGGAATATAGGTATCTATTATAGGAAAATAAAACATATCTACAACACATCCTTCCATAATAGAAGCATATCCCCTATTTTTTTCAAAAAAATCATAATTTATTTTAGATATTCCAATATAAGGAATCCATTTTTTATATTCTTGATTATAAATTGTTCCTGTATTAAATAATAATCCATATAATGCACTATCTAAAAAATTTCCTATAGCTCCAGATAAAATTAAACTTATAGGAATAGTAAAATATTTAGAAGAATCCTTTTTTATATTTCTATAAAGAAAAATAGAAATAAAAAAAACTAAAAAAAATCGTAATATGCTCAATATTATTTTTCCATGATATCCTTCATTAAAACTAATACCATAAGCCATTCCCGGATTTTCAACAAAAAGAATACGAAAAAAAGAAAATATAAAAACACCATCTCCTAATTTAAAATGAGTTTTAATATAAATTTTTAAAACTTGATCTATTAATAAAATAGAAAAAATAATTACAAAAAATTTTTTCAAAAAAATAAAATTTATTTATTTATTTTTTCTAGATGTCTTTTTCCTTCAATACTTAAAGTAGTGTGAGGGACTGCCATAAGACGTTCTTTTGGTATTAATTTGTTAGTAATACGACATATTCCATAATCTTTATTATCTACTCTAATTAATGCCGCATTTAAACTTTTTATAAATTTTTGTAAATGTTCCACAATTTGAGCATTTTGTTCTTTGCTTAAAGTTTCTGATCCTTCTTCAAAAGCTTTAAAAGTAGGATAAGTATCGTCTGTTCCATTATTTTGATCATTATAAAAAGATTTTTTAAAAATTGATAAATCCTTTTTTGCTTTTTTCAATTTTTCAAGTATAAGTTTACGAAATTCTTTTCTTTCTTCCATAGAATATCTTTGTTTCCCTTGTCCTTTCATTTTTTTATATTTTCCACTTTTAAAATCCGCATATATAATATGAATTTTTCTTCGAAATAGATCTCTTCTTCTTCTTCATGTTCTGTTTTTTTTTCTTGTAAAAAAATATCTACAGAAAGCGTTTCTTTACAAATAAAATCCTTATTTCTTTGTAAAATAATTTGTGTTTTATTTTGAGATAAATAATCTCCTTTTACACTGATATATACAAATATTTTTTCAATAACATTATATTTACGATCTTTTCTTAATTTTTGTATATGTCTAATTAATTCTCGAACAAAACCTTCTTCCCAAAGAAGATCTGTAATTCGTAAGTCTAATGCTATTGTAAATTTAGAATCAAATAAAACAGACCAACCTTTAATATATTCAGTAGTAATTTTAACATCTTCTAAAGAGAGTACTATTTTTTTTTCTCCCATAAAAAAAACGTATTTTTTATTTTTTTCTATTTCTCTAATTTTATTTTGATTAAATTTTTTTATAATTTCGGAAATTTTTTGAGTTTCATTTCCATATTTAGGCCCCAAAAATTGATAATTAGGTTTAATATGTTTAGTGTATTCAAGACTTTTATAAGAAGACGGAAATTCTATTTCTTTGACATTAGCTTCTTGAAATAAAATATCAGATGATTGTTTTAATTGAAAACGTATTTTTTTATCAGAAATAAGAATAAGCAATTTCTGCAAAGGTTGACGAATTTTAATTTTATTTTTTTTTCTTATCGAAAAAACCATTGCCACTATTTTCTGAATCAAAAGCATTTTATTCTCTAATTTTTTATTAATTAAATTAGAATCATAATTAGGAAAACTTGTAAAATGAATGCTTTTAAAATTGTCTTTTTTAGTTACAGAATTTAAATCCACATATAATTTTTCAGAAAAAAATGGAGCAATAGGAGAAATTAATTTAGCAACAACAGTTAAACATTTATAAAGAATTTGATATGCAGAAATTTTGTTTTTTGTATATTTTTCTTTCCAAAATCTTCTTCTACATAATCTAACATACCAATTACTTAATTTATCTAAAACAAAAGATGAAATCAAACGTGATACTTTAGTTGGATTGTAGTTAGCATAATAATTATCTGTTTTTTGAATAAGAGTATTTAATTCAGAAAGAATCCAAAAATCTAATTCAATGTACTCATTGAAGTTTTCTTTTTCTTTGTAAGAAAAACCATCAATATTTGCATATAAAACAAAAAAAGAATAGATATTGTACAATGTTCCAAAAAATTTGTTTATAATGGTATGAATTTCATTTATATTAAATTTTAAGTTTTCCCAAGGTTCGGAATTGAATATAATATACCAACGTATAGCATCAGGACCATAATTATCTATTAAATCAAAAGGATTTATAGTATTTCCTTTACTTTTTGACATTTTACGACCATTTTGATCCAAAACCAATCCTGTTGATACTACATTTTTATATGCTATAGAATCAAATAATAAACTGCTAATAGCATGTAAAGTAAAAAACCATCCTCTTATTTGATCTATTCCTTCCGAAATAAAATCAGCAGGAAATAATAAATTTTTATCTATATATTCTTTATTTTCAAATGGATAATGAAATTGAGCATATGGCATTGCTCCAGAATCAAACCATACATCAATTAAATCGGATTCTCTTTTCATAGGTTGTCCTTTAGAAGAAACCAATATGATTTTATCTAAAATATGTTTATGCAAATCTATTTTATTATAATTATCATCACTCATATCATCTAATAGAAAATCTTCAAATATGTTATATGACATAAAACCATATTTAATAGATTTTTGAATTTCAAAAAATAACTCTTTAATTGATCCTACCACGATTTCTTCATCTCCTTTTTCCGTTCTCCAAATAGGAATAGGTGTTCCCCAATATCTAGAACGTGAAAGATTCCAATCTTTTGTATTTCTTAACCAAGAATCAAAACGTTTTTTACCTGTAAAATCAGGATACCATTGAATTTTTTTATTCAAACTAATCATTTTATCTTTTATTTCTGTAGTTTTTACAAACCATGAATTTAATAGATAGTAAAGTATTGGTTTTTCTGTTCTCCAACAATGCGGATAAAAGTGAATATGTTTTTCCGTTCTAAATATTTTTTTTTCTTTTTCTAAAAAAAGAATTATTTCTTGATCTACTGAAAAAACTTTTTTTTGATTTGTATAAAATTCATTTTTAACATATTTTTCAGAAAATCCATGAGGAAAATTTTTTATAAATTTTCCTTGAAAATCAACTAAAGGAACGGGTATATTTTCTTCATTTAAAACTAACATAAGAGGAATATTGTATTTTTTAGATGCTGAAAAATCATCCATTCCAAATGTAGGAGAAATATGAACAATTCCTGATCCTTCATTAACATTCACAAAATTTCCTGTTATAATTTGAAATGCGTTTTCTTCGTTACGATAAGGTTTAAACCAAGGCAATAATTGCTCATATTTGCTGTGTATAATTTCTTTTCCTTTAAATTTTTTTATTATTAAATAAGGTATTTTTTTGTTTTTTTTTATATTTTTTACATCATAATCTAACAAAATATTATTTGAAACAGAATAAAATTGACTCGGTAATAATATTTTATGAATTAATTTTTCAGAAAAAACAATATTTTCTTTTAAAAAAGTATATGTATTATAAGTTTGTACTAAAACATAATCTATATCATAACCGAAAGCTAACGCTGTATTAGAAGGAAGAGTCCAAGGAGAAGTAGTCCATGATATAAAATATATATCCCCTGATATATTTTTAAATTTATCGGGTAAAGTATTTTTAATTGCTTTAAATTTTAAAAATGGAGATAATTGTTCTACTTTTTTATAAGTTCCCGGCATATTCAATTCATGATAACTTAATCCTGTTCCTGCAGCAGGAGAATAAGGTTGAATGGTAAAGCCTTTATAAATAAGATTTTTATTATATAATTTTTTAATCAACCACCATATACTTTCTATATATTTTGCATTATAGGTAATAAACGAATTATCTAAATCGACGAAAAAACCTATTTTATCTGTAAATAATTTCCATTTATTTAATGATGCATTAACAAAGTTTTTACAAAAATTATTATATTCTTTTACACTAATTTTTTTTCCTATATCATTTTTAGTAATTCCTATATTTTTTTCTACATTTAACTCTACTGGAAGTCCATGAGCATCCCAACCGGCTTTTCTAAAAACTTTTTTACCTTTCATCATATGATATCTACATAAAATATCCTTTATGGTTCTACTTAAAATATGATGAACCCCAGGATTTCCATTTAAAGATGGAGGCCCTTCATATAAAATATATGAAGGAATATTTTTTTTATTATGAAAATTAGAATTATTTTGAAAAATCTTATGTTTTTTCCAGTACTGAGATATTTCTATGGTTATCTGACTAAGATTCAATTTTTTATATTCTTTGAATATTCTTGACATAAGGCTATAATCTATAATAATAAATTAAATTAATAATCTTCTATTTTAATTTGATATGAATAAAAACAAAACTTTTTCTTACAAAAAAGAAGAAACTCCATTAATTAAACAATATAATAATATAAAAACTAAATATCCAGATACTATTCTATTATTTCAAGTTGGAGATTTTTATGAAACTTTTGGAGAAGATGCCATTAAATGTTCTCAAACATTAAATATTGTTCTAACTAAACGATCTCATATACATTTAGCAGGTTTTCCTTACCATTCTTTGAGTACTTATTTACCAAAATTAATACGTTCAGGATTTCGTGTTGCTATTTGTGATCAATTAGAAGAACCCAAAAAAGGAAAAAATATAGTTAAAAGAGGAGTAATAGAACTTGTAACTCCAGGAATAGCTATAGATGAAAATATTATATATCCTAAATCAAATAATTTTTTAGCTTCCATTCATATAGGAAAAAATAAAAATTTAGGTTTAAGTTTTTTAGATATTTCCACTGGAGAATTTTTTGTAACAGAAGATACGAAAAATAATATTTTACAATACTTGAAACACTTTCATCCTAGTGAAATTATTTTTCAAAAAAAGGAAAAAAAATTTTTTGATCAACTTCTAAAAGGAAAATATTATACATTTTTAATGGAAGACTATATGTTTGATTATTCATTTGCATATGAAAAACTAACATCACATTTTCAAATTAATTCTTTAAAAGGATTTGGAATAAATGATTTAAAATTAGGAATTATTTCTTGTGGAGTCATTTTATCCTATTTACATAATACTTTACACTTCAATATAAAACACATTTTTAATATAAAAAGAATAAAAAAGGAAGAACATATGTGGATTGATGATTTTACTTTTCGTAATTTAGAAATATTTTCTCCTTTAAATAAAGAAGGAATTTCTTTAATAAATGTATTGGATCATACTATTACTCCTATGGGAGGAAGATTATTAAAAAATTGGATTCTTTTTCCTTTAAAAAATTTATTTCATATAAAAAAACGTCATCAAATAGTACAAGAATTATGCAACAATAATATGATACGTCTTTTTATAAAAACGAAACTTAAAAATGTTTATGATATAGAAAGAATTACTTCTAAAATAGCCATTGGAAAAATTTCCCCACGTGAAATGTATGCATTGTATAAATCTTTGATTTCCATAATAGAAATACAAAAAGAATTCTTATCTCAAAAATCTAAAATTTTTATAAGTATTGGAAATTCTTTTCAAAACTGTAATTTTATATGTGAAAAAATTGCTAATACTATACAAAAAGATCCCCCACATCAAATTGAAAAAGGAAAAGGAAATGTTATAATTAAAGGATTTTCTAAAGAATTAGATGAAATTCGTGTAATGTACTTTTCTCAAAAAGAATATTTAGAAAAACTCTGTTCAATAGAACGATTAAAAACAGGAATTAATAATTTAAAAATTGGATATAACAATCTTTTTGGATATTTTTTTGAAGTTAAAATTTCTAAAAAAGAAAAAGTACCATCTCATTGGATACAAAAACAAACACTTACAAATTCTATTCGATATTTTACTGAAAAATTAAAAAATTATGAATCTAAAATTTTTAATGCAGAACAAAAAATATTTTATTTGGAAAAAAAAATATTTAATAATTTAATCAATCAAATATTAGAAAAAATAAACTTCTTACAAAAAAATTCGAAAATAATTGCAAAATTAGATGTCCTCTATTCTTTTGCTAGTTTAGCATTAGAAAATAATTATGTAAAACCTCAAGTAAATAATTCCTTAAAAATATCTATCATAAAAGGCAGACATCCAGTTATTGAAAGACAATTTATAGATAAAACCTCTTACATCCCTAATGATATTATTTTAAATAAATCGAATCAACAAATATTGATCATAACAGGACCTAATATGTCAGGAAAATCTGCCGTTTTACGTCAAACTGCTATCATTATATTAATGTCTCATATTGGAAGTTTTGTTCCTGCTAAATATGCAGAAATAGGATTAATAGATAAAATATTCAGTAGAGTTGGAGCTTCCGATAATATTTCTTTAGGAGAATCTACTTTCATGGTAGAAATGAATGAAACAGCAAGTATATTAAATAATCTTTCCAAAAGAAGCTTTATCATTTTAGATGAAATAGGAAGAGGAACAAGTACTTATGATGGAATTTCAATTGCAAAATCTATTATAGAATTCTTACATAAAAAAAATATACGTCCTCTAACCTTGTTTGCTACACATTATCATGAATTGAATGAAATGAGTTTTTTTTTAAAAAGAATAAAAAACTATCATATTTCCGTAAAAAAAATCAATGATAACATTATTTTTATGAGGAAATTAATAGCTGGAGGAAGTGAACACAGTTTTGGAATTTATGTAGCTAAAATATCAGGTATGCCCATAGAAATCATAAAAAGAGCAAAAAAAATATTAAATACATTAAAACCAAAAAAAAATAAAACGGAAATTAATAAAAGAAAAGTTTTGCATTCATTACAAAAAATAATTTTTTATTTAAAAACAATTAAAAATGTTGATTCTTTATCATTAAAATATGCAATTATAAAAATTCATGAAATTAAAAATTTATTAGATTATTAAAATTTGCTATATATATAAAGTGTATTTAAATTAGTATGAGTATGTATGCGAGAATAGCTCAGTTGGTAGAGCACGACCTTGCCAAGGTCGGGGCCGCGGGTTCAAATCCCGTTTCTCGCTTCCTAAATAACCCGGATGGTGGAATAGGTAGACACACAGGACTTAAAATCCTGTGATCATTGTGATCGTACGGGTTCAAATCCCGTTCCGGGTATTTTTGGAAACTTATTTTATGTTTTATAATTAAAATAGTTAGGAGATTCTTTTGTAATATTTACACTGTGAGGATGATTTTCTTTTAATCCTGAATTGGTAATTCTTACAAATCTTCCTTTCTTCATAAGTTCCACAATAGTGGAAACTCCACAATATCCCATTCCAGAACGTAATCCTCCACAAATTTGATAAATAACATCTCTCATTTTTCCTTTATAAGGAACTATAGCTTCTATTCCTTCCGGAACAGATTTTTCGGTAAATTGAAAATACCGATCTCTACTTCCTCTTTTCATAGCTATTAATGACCCCATTCCTACATAAGTTTTAAATTTTCTTCCTTGAAAAATAACTTCTTCTCCTGGAGCCTCATCTGTTCCAGCAAATAAACTTCCAATCATTACAGAACTTGCTCCGGCAGCAATAGCTTTTACTACATCTCCTGAATATCTAATTCCTCCATCAGAAATTACGTTAACATTTCTTTTTTTAGCATATTCATATACATCATTAATAGCTGTTATTTGTGGCATACCTACTCCAGCTATAACTCGCGTTGTACAGATAGATCCAGATCCGATTCCTACTTTTAAAATAGTCGAACCGGCATTTATCAAATCTTTGGCGCCTTCCATAGTAACTACATTTCCTGTTAATAGTGTGATTTTTGTAAAAGAATTTCTGATAGATTTTATTGTTTCCAAAATTTTATAAGAATGACCATGTGCCGAATCTATAGCTATAATATCTACTCCTACTTTAACTAAAGCTTCTACTCTTTCTAAAGTTCTTTTATCTATGCCAACAGCAGCACCTACACGTAAACGTCCTCTAGAATCTTTACAAGCATTAGGATATTCAATCAAATTATCAATATCACGAATCGTAATCAATCCCACTAATTTATTACAATCATCCACGATTGGCAATTTTTCTATTCTTTCTTCCAACAAAATATTTTTAGCTTTTTCTAGAGTTATATTTTGTTTAGATGTAATTAATTTTTCTTTTGTCATCACTTCTTCAACTAAAGAATCTAAATCTGTACGGTATTTTATATCTCTTTTAGTAATAATTCCTACTAATGAATGATTATCTTCTATAACAGGTAACCCAGAAATTTTAAATTTTTCCATAAGATATTTAGCATATTTTAATGTGGAATTTCTAGAAAGAGTAATAGGATCATCTATCATTCCGCTTTCACTCCTTTTAACTCGATAAACCTCTTCTGATTGATTTTCTATATTCATATTTTTATGAATAATTCCTATTCCTCCTTCTCTAGCTATAGATATAGCTAAAGATGACTCTGTAACTGTATCCATAGCAGCACTTAATATAGGAATATTCATAGTAATATCATGTGTAAGAGAAGTTTTAAGAGAAACTTCTGATGGAAGAATTGATGAATAAGAAGGAATAAGTAAAACATCATCAAAAGTAAGAGCTTCTTTTAAAATCTTTTTATTTAAAGACATAATATTTTTTTTTATAAAATTTTGTATAAAGACATAATATTCTTATTTTCAAACTAAAGAAAAAAAAATCTAATTTTGTTCTCTATTTTAAAAAAAATACAAATAATGATATATTTTCCAAATTTTTATATAAATTTGCCCAGAATATGTAATAACTGAAATACTATCGATTATGATGAAAAAATTAAGAATTACGGTCACTACAATTTTGTTAGCAATATTTTTATTTACAATTAGTTGCAACAACAAAAATAAAAATGAAAATAACTCTACTACAACAGAAGAGGAAAAAACAGCTAATAACAATGAGAATCAGACCGATTCAAACAATAGTACCCCTCCTACAACTCCTAGTGAGGACTCCTCAAAAAACAATAATAATAATGAGGAAAATAATAACAATACAACTGAAAAAGAAAAAGGAACAACTGAAGAAAACGATAAAAATAATAAATAAATAAGAGTATAGAGTCTAAGTAAAAGCGAAAAAAGCGGTGCACTATTTCACTTTATTTTTTTTCGCTTTTCAACTTTTTACTCTAGCTTTTTTTCCTTTTAAAGCTCTAAAATAATAAATTTTAGATCTCCTAACTTTTCCTTTTTTGTTTATTTCTATCTTTTGTATGTTAGGTTGATTGAAAATAAATATACGTTCTATTCCAATTCCTGTACTGATTTTACGAATTGTAAATGTTTTAGTTAATCCTTTTCCTTGTTTTTTTATAACAACTCCTTTAAAAGATTGAATTCTTTTTTTTTCTCCTTCTTTAATTTCAAAAAAAACAGTCACTGTATCTCCTGAATGAAATAATGGAAAATCATTTCTAGAAGAACATTTATCTTCTATATATTTTATATAATTCATCATAATTCTTTTATTTCATATATAATTTTCTTAGCTAAAAAATTAGCTCTTTCCTTTGAAGTACTTTCTGTATGTATTCTAATGATATTTTCAGTATTTGATTTTCTGATATGGATCCATTCATTAGATTTTAAATAGATTTTAATTCCATCCTTGAAATCCATTTTTTCTCCTTTATATTTTTTCTTTATTATTTTTAATAAAATTTTAATTTTGTCATTATTATGAGAAAAAAATCGAATTTTTTTTTTCGACATAAAATAATTGGAATATCTTTTTTTTAATTTAGATAACGGTATATTAGCAAGTTTAGCTATTTGAGTTAAAAACAATGCAATTCCAATCAATGCATCTCTTCCATAACGCAAATTAGGATAAATAACTCCTCCATTTCCTTCACCCCCAATAACAGCATGAACCTCTTTCATTTTTTTTACGACGTGTACTTCTCCAACAGGAGAAGAATAATATGGTACTTTTTTTTTGATAGATAGATCTTTTAATGCATGAGAAGAAGACAAAGTTGATACAATAGGCCCTAATTTATTTTCTAATATATAATCAGCTATAGACACTAAGGTATATTCTTCTCCAAAAAAATCTCCGTTTTCGCAAATAAACACTACACGATCTACATCGGGATCTACAGATATTCCCAAATTGGCCTTAAAATCCGGTACTTTTTTACATATTTCTTTTAAATTTTTTTCAATAGGCTCAGGATTATGAGCAAAATCTCCATGAGGATCACAATACATTTTAATAACATGAACTCCCAAATATTTTAACAAAATAGGGACCGCTATTCCTCCTGTAGAATTAATTCCATCTACCACAACTTTTAATTTCGCCTTCTGGATAAGATCTTTATCTATAATAGGTAATGAAATAATTTTTTCTATATGTTTTTGAATATAATTTTTTTTATAAATAAGATTCCCTAATTTTTTGTATGAAGAAAAATTAAAATATTTTTTTTCTGTTATATAGAACAATTTTTGAAAATCTTCTTCAGATAAGAATTCTCCATAAGAATTGAACATTTTTAATCCATTCCAATTTTTAGGATTGTGACTTGCCGTCAACATAACTCCTCCATCCGCTCTTTCGTTGATTACAGCAATTCCAACAGTAGGAGTAGTAGACAAACCTATGTTGATTACATCTACACCAAGACTTTGAAAAGTAATTATTAAAAATTGTTGAAACAAAACAGAAGAAATTCTTCCATCTCTACCTAATATTATAACAAATTTTTTCTTATTATTATGTTTTTTTTTCATCCAGGAAACATATCCTGCGGAAAATTGAATGATATCTATGGGAGAAAATCCTTTTCCTACCTTTCCTCCCAATGTTCCTCTTATTCCAGATGAAGATTTTACAAGTGTCAAAAACTTATTGAATTTTTTTACAAAAATACGAAATTAAATTTTTTGGATTATTCAAATTCTATAACTTTTATAGGAGAAATTTTTTTAATAAAAAATAATGCAGGAAAAAGTATTGTTATAAAACAAATAAAAATAAGAGATAAATTGATAATGATAATATGTTGTATATTAATATAAATAGGAACAAAATCAATAAAATATTGTATTTTATTCAAAAATATTAAATGAAATTTTTTTAGTAATACTAATAAAGTAATTCCAATACTATTTCCTATAATTAATGAAGGTATTAATATTTGTATGATATACAATAAAAATATTTTAAGTATAACTTGGTTTTTCGCTCCTAAAGTTTTTAAAATACCTATAGTTTTAATTCTTTCTAAAAGAAGCATCAGAATAAATACAATCATGTTGATGGTTACGGATGCAAAAATAATCAAGCTAATGACAATAATATTTATGTCAAAAATATTTATCCATTTTACAAAATCATGATTATTAATATTAAAGAAAAGTTCTTTGGATTCTTTATTAAAAATTCTTTTTTTGATATTATCATAGGATACAAAAATTTCAAATTTTTCTACTAAATTTTTTTCATATCCATAAATTTTTTGAATAGATTTTATATTTCCAATAATATATACATCATCAAATTCTGGTATTCCAGTTTCATATAAACCAGAAATTATAAATTTTTTAGAAATGATAATAGGATTTTTTTTTTATCAAAAGAAATAAAATCAATTCTGATGTTGGAACCAACATTTAATCCTAATGATAAGGATACTTTTTTAGATAACAAAACATTTTTATGAGATAGAAGTTTTTTTCGAAAAAAATTTTCAGTAATTAAAAAATACTTAAAAAAAATAGGATTATAATCTTCATATAAACCTTTAAATATATATCTATCTATTTTTCTACTTGTAGAAACAATTACGTCACTTTCTATAATTCCATGAATTTGTTGAATTAAATTTTTTTTACTAAATTTTCTGAGTAACAAATTTTTTTCCGTTACAGAAAAATAACGATTATTTGTTGTTAGAGTATTTTTTTGTATTATAATTTGTCCTCTTATATTTAATAGTTTTTCTTTTATAATTTCTTTAAATCCAAACCCTATAGAAAAAGTTAAAAACGTAATAATTAAAGCAATAATTATTGTTATTTGTGTTATTATGACTATAATACGAAGAGTTTTATTTTTTCTACAATCCTCCCAAATCGTTTTTTTGTAAAAAAACCATTCAAAATTCAATTTTACTTTTTTATTTTAAATATCTTCATCTAAATAATTTCCGTTATTGAAATTGATTTCATTATTATATTCTGAATTTTCGAAATCATTATAAGGAGAAGACATAAAAAAATTTTTTTTATAATCTTCTTCACAAGATAAAGAAATAGTTTTTTTTTCTTCTAAATTTGCAAATTTAGCCTGATCACTTATAAATTTTATACGAAATTTATCTAGTCCCCCATTTCTATGCTTAGCTATTATAATTTCTGCTTGTCCTATACAAGAATCATTATTTTCATCCGAATCCCAAATTTTAAATCCATAATATTCAGGTCTATAAATAAATAAAACTATATCTGCATCTTGTTCAATAGCTCCTGATTCCCGTAAATCAGATAATATAGGTCGTTTGCTTCCTCCTCTTGTTTCTACTGCTCTAGATAGTTGAGATAAAGCTATAATTGGAATATCTAATTCTTTAGCTATAGATTTTAAACTTCTAGAAATAACTGATATCTCTTGCTCTCTATTTTGTAATTTATAATTATGATCATTAATCCCCATTAATTGCATATAATCTATAAATATCAATTTAATTCCATGTTGAGATATTAAACGCCGACATTTTGCACGTAAACTAAATATAGATAAAGAAGGAGTATCATCTATCAATAAGGGGACATTCTTCAAATTTTTTGTTTTATGTAATAAATGTTTCCAGTCTAATTGAGATAAATTAGCTTTTCTAATTTTTTCTGAAGAAATTCCAGTTTCTGATGAGATTAATTTTGTAATTAACTGAATTGAAGACATTTCTAATGAAAAAATTGTAATTGGAATTTTTTGATCTACAACTATGTTTTTTACCATAGATAACATAAAAGTTGTTTTTCCCATTCCAGGTCTAGAAGCCAATATAATTAAATCAGAATTTTGCCATCCAGAAGTAATATGATCCAACTGATGAAATCCAGAAGAAATTCCACTTAATCCTTCTTTTTCTGTTTTTTTAATTTTATCGATAGCTTTTTGTATTATAGATTGAGTTGTTTCATATTTTTTTTCTATTAAATATTTTTGATGAATTTCAAATAATTTTGATTCTGCATAATCTAAAAGATCAAAAACATCTGTATTTTCCTCATAACATTCTTGAATAACATTAGAAAATATACTAATTAGTTTTCTTAAAATAAATTTTTGTATTACGATACGACTATGATATTCTATATGTGCAGAAGAAATAACTTTTTGTGTTAACTCAATCAAATATAATTCTCCTCCTATTGATTCCAGTTTTCCTATTCTTTTGAGTTCATTTAAAACAGTGTATATATCTATAGGATTAGAATCGTGATATAATTTTTGTATTGCAAAAAATATTTCTTGATGTTCTTTTTTATAAAAAAATTCGGGAAAAAGTATATCAATAACTTCATCTAACCCTTTTTTATCAATCATAATTCCCCCTATTATAGCTTCTTCTAAATCTAATGCTTGAGGAGGAATTTTTCCTTTTTTTTTCATGGAATCAAAACAAAATTTTTTTGTTTTTTCCTGTATAATATTACTCATAAAATCATTTTAATAAACGTGATATGATGAAGTAAACAGAAAATCTGTTAATTAGAATAGAGTTGCTAAAAATTTATTCATCAAAAAAACCAATAGAAATATACTTATTTTTTCTCTCTTCAATAAGAGATTCGATATTAATTTCAGATAATTGTTTATAATGTTTAATAATTTGTTTTTTTACAATTTTGTAAGCTTTTTCAGGAAAAAAATGAGCTCCTCCTAAAGGTTCTTTAATTACATCATCTACAAGATTTAATTTATACATATTTTCTGCTGTTAATTTCAATGATTCTGCTGATTTTTCTTTATTTTCACGATTTCCCCAAAGGATTGTAGAACAACTTTCAGGAGAAATAACAGAAAACCAGGAATTTTCCATCATTGAAATCTTATCTCCTATTCCTAATCCTAAAGCTCCTCCACTAGCTCCCTCTCCTATAATTAAAACAATAATAGGTACTTTTAAACACATCATTTCATAGATATTTTTACCAATAGCTTCTCCTTGCCCCCTTTCTTCGGCTTCAATTCCAGGAAAAGCTCCAGGCGTGTCAATAAAAGTAACAATAGGTTTTTCAAATTTTTCTGCTAATTTCATAAGACGCAAAGCTTTTCTATATCCTTCTGGATTAGGCATCCCAAATCTTCTATACTGTCTATCCTTAGTATTTTTTCCTTTTTGAGTTCCAATTAACATAAAAGTATAATCCTCTATTTTTCCAAATCCTCCTACAATAGCTTTATCGTCACCAAAATGACGATCTCCATGTAATTCTATAAAAGAACCTTTTTTTGTTATGAAATGTATATAATCTAAAGTATAAGGTCTATTTGGATGTCTAGATAATTGTACTCTTTGCCAAGGAGTAAGATTACTGTGTAATTTTTTTATGGTTTCTTCCAATTTAAATTGCAATTGATTGCAAACCTCTTTCATATTTATTCCACTTTTTTTTTCTATTAATACACAGTTAATATACTGATCTTGAATTTCTTGTATTGGTTTTTCAAAATCTAAATATTCCATATTAAAAAAAATAGAATTTAAAAGGTAAATGATTGAATGTATTCACGATTCATTAAAGAAATATATTCCGTGGATATTCCTTTTGGACATTCAATTTCACATGCTCTAGTATTAGTACAACTTCCAAATCCTTCTTCATCCATTTTATTGATCATATTTATAACTCTTTTTTTTCTTTCTATCTTTCCTTGAGGTAATAAAGCAAATTGTGAAACTTTTGCCGAAACAAATAACATTGCCGATCTATTTTTACATGCCGCAACACACGCTCCACAACCTATACATGTAGCAGCATCAAAAGCTTTATCTACTTGATCTTTTGGAATTGGAATCATATTACCATCTATTGTTTTTCCAAATGTATTCACAGATATATATCCACCTGATATAATAATTCTATCAAAAGAAGATCTATCAACGACAAGATCTTTAATTATAGGAAAAGGTTTAGCTCTCCAAGGTTCTACATATATAGTTTCTCCTTCATGAAAATGACGCATATGAAGTTGACAAGTAGTAATTAAATTATCTGGCCCATGAGCTCTTCCATTAATATATAGAGAACACATTCCACAAATACCTTCACGACAATCATGATCAAATGATATTGGAGAAGAATCTTTTTTTTCACATATAATTTTATTATTTAAAATATCTAACATTTCTAAGAATGAACTGTTAGGAGATATGTTATGGATTTGATAAGTTTTAAAATAACCTCTTTCCTCACAATTTTTCTGTCTCCATATTTTTAACTTAAAATTCATAAGTTTTTCCATACAATCTTTTATTATATTTTTTTTATATTATTTATAAGAACGTGACTGTACTTTTACAAAAGTAAAATTTAAATTTTCTTTATGCATAATTTCATCACTTACAGGATGATTTTCTTTATATTCCCATAGAGAAACATATTTATAATGAACATCATCACGAAGAGCTTCTCCTTCTTTTGTTTGATATTCTTCACGAAAATGACTTCCACAAGATTCTTTTCTATTTAAAGCATCCATAGCCATTAATTCTCCTAGTTCTAAAAAATCTGCAACACGTCCAGCTTTCTCTAATTCAGAGTTTAATCCATCATCAATATTTCCAGGAACAAAAATATTTTTCCAAAATTCATATCGGAGTTCTTGTATCCTTTTTATAGCTTTACACAGACCTATATGATTTCTACTCATTCCCACATATTTCCACATAATATTTCCAAGTTTTTTATGAAAAAAATCAACAGGCATATTTCCATTATTTTTAATAAGTTTTTGAATTCTATTTTTTACATTTTTTTCTGATAATTGAAAAGCTATATGTTTTGTAGATATTTTTTCTGTAATACATTCAGATAAATAATCTGCTATAGTATATGGTAAAATAAAATAACCATCAGCTAATCCTTGCATTAATGCAGAAGCTCCAAGTCGATTTGCTCCATGATCAGAGAAATTAGCCTCTCCTATAATATAACATCCCGGAATAGAAGACATTAAATTATAATCTACCCACAATCCTCCCATGCTATAATGTACTGCTGGATATATTTTCATAGGAGTGTGGTAAGGATTGTCATTAGTTATTTTTTCATACATATGAAATAAATTACCATATTTAGACTCCATTATTTCTTTTCCTAATTTATTATTGTGTAATAAACTAGATTGTTGAATTCCTAATTCATTTTCTTTTTCTTTTCCATATTTTTCTATAGAAAAACGGAAATCTAAAAATACACCTTCTTTAGTTTCATTATTTTCTATTCCAAACCCTTTATCACAACGTTCTTTTGCCGCTCTAGAAGCAACATCTCTTGGTACAAGATTTCCAAATGAAGGATAACGTCTTTCAAGATAATAATCTCTATCTTCTTCATTTATATTCTCAGGTTTTTTATACCCATTACGTATGGAAATAGCATCTTCTAATTTTTTGGGAACCCATATTCTTCCATCGTTTCTTAATGACTCAGACATTAATGTTAATTTAGATTGATAGTTTCCATGTACTGGAATACAAGTGGGATGTATTTGAGTGAAACAAGGATTCGCAAAAAATCCTCCTTTTTTATGGACTTTCCATATAGCACTTGCATTAGATCCCATTGCATTAGTTGATAAAAAAAATACATTTCCATAACCTCCTGAAGCTATAACTACAGCATGTGCGGCATGTCTTTCTATTTTTCCAGAAATAAGATTTCTAGCAATAATGCCTTTAGCTACTCCATCCACAATAACTAAATCTAACATTTCATGACGATTATACATTTTAATTCTTCCTATTCCAATTTGTCTAGATATAGAAGAATAACAGGCCAATAAAAGTTGTTGTCCTGTTTGTCCTTTAGCATAAAAAGTTCTGGATACTTTTGTTCCTCCAAAAGATCTAGTATCCAAATATCCTGCATAATCACGAGCAAATGGAACTCCTTGTGCTACACATTGATCTATAATATTAGAAGATATCTCTGCTAAACGATAAACATTTGCTTCTCTAGATCTATAATCTCCTCCTTTAATTGTATCATAGAATAGTTGATAAACAGAATCATTATCTCCCTTATAATTTTTAGATGCATTAATTCCTCCTTGTGCAGCTACAGAATGAGCTCTTCTTGGAGAATCTTGGTAACAAAAGGCCTTTACTTGATATCCTAATTCTGACAGAGAAGCAGCGGCTGAACCTCCAGAAAGTCCTGTTCCAACAACAATAATTTCTATATTGGATCTGTTGTTAGGAGATACTAATTTTAAAGTCGATTTATGATCTTCCCATTTGTGAGTTAGTGAACTCAATGGAATTTTTGAATTGAGCTTAAAGGTATTTTTCATTAATATTAGTTTTCATTAAAGAAAAACCAAATAGCAATAATAGAAAATCCAGAACAAATAAACCATAGGTATAAAAAACCCAATTTTTGTATCCAAAATAATCTTCTTTTATTAGATAGACCTAAAGATTGAAAAGAAGATTGAAATCCATGATTTAAATGAATTCCTAGAATCAAAAATGAAAACACATATATAAATGTATAAAAAGGATTTTTAAATAGAGAAACAACTATATTGTAATCAGAAATTGAATGATTTGAATACTTCATAGGAATCATGAAATTTATAAGATGTAAAACTAAAAAACATAAAATTAAAATTCCTGTATATATCATTGTACGACTACTAAACGAAGTAGTAAAATAAAAATTCATAGCATAATCAACTTTTCCTTTTATTTTTTGATTCTCTAAATGTAATTTAACTCCTAATAAAATATGAATTATAAAACCTACAGCTAAAACATATTCCATAATTCTAACAAATATATTTCCTCTCATAAAAAAAACAGCTTCGTTAAAAGCTTTTTCTCCTGAAAAAAGAAATAAATTAACACTTAAATGTAACAGCAAAAAAATCATTAAAAAAACTCCTGTTGTGGCCATAACCACTTTTTTTCCAACAGAGGATCGAAAAAAATTACAATGATTCACCAATGATAATTTACATGTTTATTTTGGGTAAATATAAATAAGATATTTGAAATATTTTATTTAGTATGTTTTATTTTCTAATTTTCTGAAGAGCCGATACAAGCAAATCTACATCTTTTTTTTCGTTGAAAATACCAAAAGAAATTCTAATAGGCATTGTTTTATTTAACAAATATCTATCAGTTATAGATTGAATCACATGAGATATTTTAATGCTACTATTACAAGAACTTCCATGAGAAACGGCAACCCCCATTAAATCTAAATGAAAATATAATAAATGATCTTTTTTAGTAGGATATAAAAAATTTAATATAGAGGGAATACTTTTTTCTGGATGAGATGATAATCCGTTGAAAACAATGTCTGGAATTATTTTTTTTAATTCTAAAATACAATAAGATTTCAAATCTTTCATTTTTTTTATGTGACTTGAGAAACTACAATAAGATAATCGTAAAGCTTCTGATAATCCTGCAATTCCATGAATATTTTCTGTTCCTGAACGGATTCCATACTCTTGAATTCCACCAGTAATAAAAGGTTTCATCTTTTTTAAAATACTTTTTCTTATAAAAGCAAAACCAATTCCTTTTGGTCCATAAAATTTGTGTGCACTCGCAGTCACAAAATCAAAAGATAATTTTTTCATATTAATGGGAATATTTCCTATAACTTGTATAGCATCTGAATGAAAATAAGCATTATATTTTTTACATAAAAAAATTACTGGATCTACTTCTAAAAAATTTCCGATTTCGTTATTAGCATACATTAAACTCACAAGTTTTTTTTTATCCATATTTTTTTTTAACATTTCTTCCATATGATTCAAATCTAATATTCCTTTATCATAAAAGGATATGAAATCTACTGAAATTTTATATCTCATGGATAAATCTAAAATCGTTTTTAATACAGATGGATGTTCTAACTGTGAACTTATAATATATTGTATTCCTAAATCTAATACTGAAGATCTTAATACAAGATTATTTGCTTCAGTGCCTCCTGAAGTAAAAATAATTTCGGAAGGAGATGCTTTAATATTTTTCGCGATACAAATTCTAGATTCTTCTAAAATTGAATAAGCTTCTCTTCCATAACTATGTTGTACAGAAGAAGGATTTCCTAATGAGGATTTTAATGTATTCATCATAACTTTAATAACTTCCTTTCTTATAGGCGTAGAGGCTGCGTTATCTAAATATGCTCGTTTCATTTACTATTGAAAATTTTACATATACATACAAATATATAATCTATTCAAATTCTGTTTGTTAAAATACATTTTAATAAAAAATCTCATTTTTAATTTTGTATATTTATCCTAATTATATTAAGATTAATTTAAAATATTTTAAAGCATTCATGAGTTAAAAGTTAAATATTTGTTTTTTTAACAATGTCATTAAAATGACTATTTTATTTTTATTTAAATTGAGTGAATATGAAAATAAATGTTGGATTTTCGGTATTAATGGGGTTTTTGATTGGAATTATTACATGTTATTTTTTTGGAAAAAAAACTATATTAACAAAATATATTCAATTATTAGAAAAAGCTAAATTTCAGGCAAAAAAAATTATAAAAAATGCAGAAAAAGAAGGAGAATCTATAAGAAAAAATAAAATGCTTCAAGCAAGAGAAAAATTTATAGAACTTAAGTCTAAACATGAAAAAGACATTTATTTAAGAGAAAAAAGAATAATTGATATAGAAGATAAAACAAGAGAAAAAGAAAATAGATTATCTAAAGAAATAGAAATTTATTTTAGAAAAAATAATCGTTTAGAAACACAAATACACGATTATGAAAAAAAATATAAAATTCTTCAAAAAAAAGAAAAAGAATTTGAAAATATGCATATTCAACAAGTAGAATTACTTGAAAAAATATCCAATTATTCTTCTGAGGAAGCTAAAAATGAATTAATTGAAATTCTTAAGGGAGAAGCAAAAGCAAAAGCTCAAACTTATATACAAAATATTATAGAAGAATCACAATTAACTGCAAAAATAGAGGCTAAAAAAATTGTTATTCAAGCTATTCAAAGAATTGGGACAGAACAAGCAGTTGAAAATGCTGTATCTGTTTTTCACATAGAATCAGATGATGTTAAAGGAAGAATAATAGGTAGAGAAGGAAGAAATATCAGGACTTTAGAAAAAGCAACAGGAGTAGAAATTATTGTAGATGATACTCCAGAAGCAATTCTTTTGTCCTGTTTCAATCCTATACGAAGAGAAATAGCCCGATTATCTCTTCATAAATTAGTTATAGATGGACGGATACATCCAGCTAGAATTGAAGAAATAGTAGCAAAAACAGAAAAACAAATTGAAGAAGAAATAATAGAAATAGGAAAAAAAAACATTATAGATTTAGGAATTCATGGAATCCATCCTGAATTAATTAGAATGGTAGGAAGAATGAAATATCGTTCTTCTTATGGACAAAATCTTTTACAGCATTCTCGCGAAGTTGCTCATTTATCAGGAATATTAGCTTCCGAATTAGGATTAAATTCAAAATTAGCAAAAAGAGCCGGATTATTACATGATATAGGAAAAGTACCTGAAAATGAATCAGAACTACCTCACGCAATTTTAGGAATGCAATGGGCCGAAAAATATGGAGAAAATATGGAGATTTGTAATGCTATAGGGTCACATCATGACGAAATAGAAATGAAAGTGTTACTATCTCCTATAATCCAAATTTCAGATTCTATTAGTGGAGCTCGTCCTGGAGTAAGAAGAAATTCTTTTGAATCTTATTCAAAAAGGCTTAAAAATTTGGAAGATATAGCATTTAGTTTTGATGGAGTTAAAAAAGCTTTTGCCATACAGGCAGGAAGAGAATTACGTGTATTGGTTGAAAGTGATAAAATTGATGATAAAAAAGCTTTTCAATTATCTTGTGATATAACAGAAAAAATAAAAAATGAAATGACTTATCCTGGACAAATTAAAGTAACAGTGATTAGAGAAACTCGAGCTGTACAAATAGCTAGATAAAATTAATAAAAATTATGAAAGACTCTCCTATTACTTCTTTTATTAAAAAATATTTTCTTCATTTTAATGCTTTAACTTTATCAGAAGCAGCTCAAGCATATAAATACCATATTAAAAATAATGGAAAAATGATGATAACACTAGCAGGAGCTATGAGTACTGCAGAATTAGGAAAAATTTTATCTGAAATGATACGAAAAGATCAAGTTCATATTATTTCTTGTACAGGAGCTAATTTAGAAGAAGATGTATTAAATTTAATAGCACATTCTCATTATAAAAAGATTCCTAACTATAGAGATTTAACTCCTGATGAAGAAAAAAAATTTTTAAAAGAAGGATATTACAGAGTAACAGATACTTGTATTCCAGAAGAACAAGCCTTTAAAGAATTGCAAAAACATATTTTAAAAGTATGGATAAGAGCTAAAAAAAAATCAGAACGTTATTTTCCTCATGAATATATTTATCAACTGTTATTAGAAAATATTTTAGAGCCTTATTATAACATAGATTCATCAGATAGTTGGGTATTAGCTGCAGCAAAAAAGAATATTCCATTAATAGTTCCAGGATGGGAAGATAGCACTATAGGAAATATTTTTGCTTCATTTTGTATGAAAAAACAATTTCAACCTTTTATCGTAAAAAACGGAATTGAATATATGATATATTTGGCAAAATGGTATCAAAAAGAGTCCATTAAACATAAAATAGGTTTTTTTCAAATCGGAGGAGGAATATCAGGTGATTTTCCTATTTGTGTAGTTCCTATGTTATCTCAAGACATAGGATTTTCTCCGACTCCATTTTGGTCTTATTTTTGTCAAATTTCTGATTCAACAACAAGTTATGGTTCTTATTCCGGAGCTGTTCCTAATGAAAAAATTACTTGGGGAAAACTGGATAAGGACACTCCAAAATTTATCATTGAATCAGATGCAACTATAGTTGCTCCGCTTATTTTTGCATATATATTAAATATGTAATGTAACTTTGTCAAAATAAAATATTTTTTTGATGAATAAAATAAATAATTTATATGATCTTGTTATTATTGGTTCTGGACCAGGAGGATATATATCTGCTATTAGAGCAAGTCAATTAGGTCTTCGTACTGCTATTATAGAAAAATATCAAGAATTAGGAGGAACATGTTTAAATGTAGGGTGCATTCCTTCTAAATCTCTTTTAGACTCTTCCAAATATTTTTTATTAGCTAAAAATAATTATTCTTCACATGGAATTTTTTTTGAAAAATTATCTTTTGATTTTTCAAAAATGATGAGTAGAAAAAATGAAATAGTCAACAGCATAAATAATGGAATAAAATATCTAATGAAAAAAAATAAAATTGATTTATATCAAGGAATAGGTTCATTTCAAACTGAAAATCTTTTATTTGTAAAAGATAAACAATCTCTACAAAAAAAAAATGAAATACAATTTCAATATTGTATCATATCTACAGGATCTAAACCTTTATGTCCCCCTCATTTAAGCTTTGATATAAAAAATAGAATTTGTTCTTCTACAGAAATTCTGAATTTAAAAGAAATTCCAAAAAAATTAATCATAATTGGAGGAGGAATAATTGGATTAGAGTTAGGTTCTATTTTTAATAGATTAGGAAGTAAAATCATTATTATAGAATCAAAGGATAAGATTATATCAAACATGGATCATTCTTTAAGTCAAGAAATGAAAAAAATATTAGAAAAATCTTCCATACAAATAGAAACCTCTTTATCCGTTATCAATATATTTAAAGAAAATCATAAAGAAATATCAGTTCATGCAAAATATCATAATGGAAAAAAAGTTAATTTTATAGGAAATTATTGTTTATTATCAATAGGAAGAACTCCGTATACAAAAAATCTAGATTTAGAAAATCTAAATATTAAGATGGATAAAAAAGGATTTATATTTGTAAACGATAATCTACAAACTTCTGTAAAAAATATATATGCCATAGGAGATGTTATAGGAGGAAAAATGTTAGCTCATAAAGCTGAAGAAGAAGGATTGTATGCTGTGGAACATATAGTGGGTAAAAAACCACCAAAATTAAATTATGATTTAATTCCATCAATAATTTATACCTATCCTGAAGTAGCTAGTGTTGGTCTATCAGAAAATGAAATTCAGAAAGATAACATAGAGTATAATATAGGCATTTTTCCTATGAAAATACTAGGAAGAGCTCATACAAGTGGCTGTACAGACGGTTTTTTAAAAATGATTTCTGATAAAAAAACAGATGAAATATTAGGAGTTCATATAATTGGAGATCATGCAGGAGATATGATTATGGAAGCATCTATTGCTATGGAATTTAGATCCTCTTCAGAGGATATATATAGAATATGTCATCCTCATCCTACTTTTAGTGAAGCATTCAAAGAAGCTGCTCTCCTAAATTTTGAAAACCGTTCTATACATATGTAAAATTTAACTCCAAGAAATAGTTTTTTTCCCTATTTTTTTTAAAAAAATGTTTGTTTTTTTAAAATGTCTGGAGCCCAAAAAACCCATATGAGCAGATAAAGGAGATGGATGAGATGTTTTTAAAACGTAATGATTGTGAAAAGAATTAATTAAAGATATTTTTTTTTGTGCATATTTTCCCCACAACAGGAAAACAATATTTTCTTTTTGATCAGAAATAGTTCGTATTATTTGATTTGTTAAAAATTCCCATCCTATATTTTTATGAGATAAAGGAAAATTTTTTCTCACTGTTAATATTGAATTTAATAATAATACTCCTTGTTCTGCCCAATGAATTAAAGATCCATTGATAAAATTTTTTTTAAAACTAAAACAATTATTCACTTCTTTAAATATGTTCTTCAATGAAGGTGGAAAAGAGACTCCATTAGGAACAGAAAAACAAAGACCATCAGATTGATTTTCTTTGTGATAAGGATCTTGTCCTATAATTACTACTTTTAATTTTTGAAAAGAACAATGTTTTAAACAAGAAAATATGTTTTCCTTTTTAGGAAAACAAATAAATCGATTATATTCAATTCTCAGAATTTTTAATAATTCTTTAAAATAAGGTTTATGATATTCATTTACTAAAAATGAATTCCAATTATTAAACTGTTTTTCTAACATTATCATTTTTAGTATCATTATCGAAAATCAACTCCAATTTTCATGTAAAAAATTTTTCTTTTTTAAAAGTTTCTCTTCATTTTCAATATTTTTTTGATCTAGAATACAACATTGAACTGGACAAACCATAATACATTGTGGTTCATCATAAAATCCTACACATTCTGTACATTTTTCCGGAACAATAAAATATATATCTTTTTTTTTGGGTTGTTGAAATAGAGTGGGATCCCATACTTTATTTTTTTTTAGAGAAGTTCCATCTGACATTCTCCATTTTTTTCCTCCTTCATAAATGGCTTGATTAGGACATTCAGGTTCACAAGCTCCACAATTTATACATTTTTCTGTAATTTTTATAGACATTTAATTTTAAAAATTAAAATAATGATTAAAACTTTTGATAAGTTAGGATCTTTTCTAAGAGAAGTTAATAAATTTTATACATACAACAAATATTTATCCAAAAATTATAAAATGTTTTTCCCTCATTTTAAAAAAATTATTGATAAAGTAACTATTATAAATAAATGGTTTAGAATAGAGGATTTATTAATAACTTTTGATCAATGGGGAAATAATCTTAAAAAAGATAAGTTAGAGTGTTGGATGAATAAATATTATTTTACAAAAAAAAATAAAAAAATTCTTGTTATTATGCCTGGAAATATACCGATGGTAGGATTTCATGATTTTTTGTGTGTCATTTTATCAGGACATAAGATCATCATTAAATTATCTGAAGAAGATAATTTATTACTTCCATTTTTATGTAAAATAATAATATATGAAAATCCTATATTAAAAAATAAAATAAAATTTACAAATAATATTTTTTATGAAAAATTTGATTATGTTATAGCTACGGGAAATAATAATACGGCTCGTTATTTTGAATATTATTTTAGAAAATATCCTATTTTACTTAGAAAAAGTAGAACTTCTGTCGCTATATTACGAGGGAATGAAACAGAGAAAGAATTAATTTCTTTAAATCAAGATATGTTAACTTATTCAGGAAGAGGATGTAGAAATGTAGGAAAAATATTTATACCTCATAATTATAATGTTCATTTGATTTTAGAAAAATCATTTATTTCCGAATATATTACAAAAAATTATAAGTATACAGATAACTATAAATATTATCTATCTATATACACTATGAATAAATTTGATTTTCAAAAAAATCATTTTGTTATTTTAAAAGAAGAAAAAAATTATCATAGTCCAATATCTGTAGTTTATTATGAATTTTATAATAATTTAAGTCAATTAAAAAAAAAAATATTAGAAAACAACCAACAGATACAATGTGTAGTATCAAAAAATTTTTGGGACAAAGAAATATTTTTTGGAAAAACACAATATCCAAAATTGGAAGACTATGCAGATGAAATCAATACAATTCAATTTTTAAATTGATAATTTTATAATAAGTTGATCTTTATCTAAATTCATTCTTTTTGATATTATTCCTCCTATTTTAGGAGCTTTTAATCCACTTTTTAATATCACATCACAAGTGAAAATACGACATTCATCCCAAATATTTTCTTTGATAAAATTTTCCAGAGTTTTTTTTCCTCCTTCCACTATTAGAGATAGTATTTTTTTTTGATGCAAAAAATTCAATATTTGATTGATAATTTTTTCTTCAAAAGAAATTTGAATAAATTCTATATTTTTTTGATTTTCTTTATTTTTTTCTGTAAACACAATGGTTTGTTGAGTTCCATCCAAAACAAAATGAGTATTAGAGATTTTTAGTTTTTTATCAAAAAAAATTCTAATAGGATTTTTTCCAAACCATTTTCTAACATTTAATTTTGGATTATCATTTAATACAGTTTTACTTCCTACCAAAATACCATCTTCTTCAGATCTCCATTTATGATTTAATTGTCTAGCGTGTATTCCACTAATCCAATTATCTTTTTTATTTTCTGAATATATAAAACCATCATCACTCTGTGCCCATTTTAATATAATATAAGGACGTTTTTTTTCATAGAAAGTAAAAAAACGTTTATTTAAAATACGACATTGGTTTATTAAAACATTTTCTATAACTTCAATTCCATACTTTTTTAATTTTTGTATTCCTAATCCTTTTACTTTATCACAAGGGTCTTGTATTCCTATTACTACTCTTGGTATATTTTTTCTTATTATTAAATCTACACAAGGAGGAGTTTCTCCAAAATGAACACAGGGTTCCAATGTTACATATAAAGTGCTATCCAAAAATAAATATTCATTTTTTATATTATTAATAGCCAAAAATTCAGCATGATACATTCCTTTTTTATAATGCCATCCTTCCGATAAAACTATGCCATTTCTTTCTATCACACATCCAACCATAGGATTTGGAGAAGTAAATCCTAATCCATTTTTAGCTAATTGTATAGCTCTTTCCATAAAAATTTCTTTATATATCATGAATTTTATATTTGCCATATCTTCCAAGATTCTTCAGCTTGAAGATATAACATTTCTAATCCATTTTTTATAAATGCACCTTTTTCTTCTGCCTTCTTTAGAAATAAAGTTTTATTAGGATTGTAAACTAAATCATAGAAATAATGTTCATTAGAAATATATCGATAAGGTAAAGATGGACATAAATTTACATTAGGATATGTTCCTACAGGAGTAGAATTGATGATAATCTTATATTCTTCCAATAAATTTTTATTGATATCTTCATATGACAAAAAACCTATATTTTTTTTTCTAGAAACATATTGATATGGAATTTGTAATTTATTTAAAACAAATGAAATTGTTTTAGAAACACTTCCAGTTCCTAAAATTAATGCTTTTAAATTTTTTTTATTTGTAAATTGATTTAAATTTTTTTTAAAAGAATTTTCAAAGCCTAAAACATCTGTATTAAAACCCATTTTACATTTATTGTTTATTTTTATAACATTCACAGATCCTATATATTTTGCTTCAGACGTGATCTCATTTAAAAAAGGAATAATACTTGTTTTGTAAGGGATTGTAACATTACATCCTTTCAAATAAGGATTTTGAAATATACATGGAATATCTTCTATTTTTGGAAGATCAAATATTTTATAATCTACGTTGATGATAGATTCTTTTTCAAATTTTTCTAAAAAAAATTTTCTAGAAAAAGAATATTGAATATTTTTTCCTATTAGTCCATAAATTATGGGGTTATCATATGTCATAAAATATGAAATCTATTCTTCTTTTTTCAATTTCATAAGTTCCCTATATTTTGCTCTTAATATTTCATTTCTTCTTCCTTCAGAACGTTTTATATATTGTTGCTTTTCTCTAAACTCTTTCAAAATACGAGTTTTATCAAATTTTTTTTTGCATTTTTTTAAAGCTTTATCAATTGATTCTCCTTCTCTAACAGTGGTAATTAAAATCATAAAAACTTAATAAATTTTAGTGGACACTATCGGATTTGAACCGATGCCCTCTACTCTGTCAAAGTAGTGCTCTAAACCTGCTGAGCTAAATGTCCTTTTAAATCAAACAAAATTAAGTATTTTTTGATATATAATGGATTATAATTTACTTTTTTATGTCCTCTAGTATTCTAAAAAAATCTATAAAATATTTAAAAGGATTAAATTTTAAAAAATCATATTTACTGAATATGGAATTAAATCTTTATACATATGAAGATTTACTTCTTTTTTATCCTAAAGGATATAAGTATTTACATATATTGAAAAATATATCAGAATTATCAAACAATAATCTAAATAATAATTTAGTACAGATATTAGGTAAAATAACTCAAGTTGAAGAAATAAATTATAAAAATAAAAAAGGAAAAATGTTAATAGCGTATTTGGAAGATACAACAGGTGTTATTGAGTTAGTTTGGTTTCAAAAAAATAATTTCACAAAAAATATTACAAGAAATATTCCAGTAATAGTATATGGCGTAGTTAAATATTTTCAAGAAAAAATACAAATCATTCATCCCAATATTAAGGAATTCCATTTATCAAGAATGAATTATTCTATATTTCCTATATATCCTATTCCTAAAAATTTAAAAAAAAAAGGAATCAATAATTTTTTTATGATTGATTTATTACAAAATCTTATAGAAGAATTAAAAAATGACATAAACGAATTTTTTTTTCATAGTTTTCTTAAAAAAAAACTAATGTCAAGGAAAAAAGCTTTAATTCAAATTCATTTTCCAGAATCTTTAAATTCTTTATTACAAGCACAACATTCTTTAAAATTTGAAGAGTTATTCCTATTAAAATTATTTTTATTATGCAAGAAAAAAGAAACAAATAGTAATCCTTTTACAAGGATAGGTCATTATTTTCATAATTTTTACAAATATTTTATCCCTTTTACTCTAACAGTAGAACAAAAAAAAGTCTTTAAAGAAATATGGAATGATTTGAAAAAACCTATTCAAATGAATAGATTATTACAAGGAGAAGTAGGGAGTGGGAAAACGATCATAGCTATGTTGTCAATGCTTGTAGCTTTAGATAATGGATTTCAATCTTGTTTGATGGCCCCTACTGAAGTTTTAGCCATACAACATTATTATTCTATAAGTAAAATGTTTACAAAAATTGGAATCAAAATAGCCTTATTAACAAGTTCTATTTCTGATTCTAAACGTAAATCAATATATCATGGAATATTGACAGGAAAAATTTCGATTGTAATAGGAACTCATTCCTTAATTCAAGAAAAAGTTCAATTTCAAAATCTTGGATTAGCGATAATAGATGAAGAACAACGTTTTGGAGTAGAACAAAGAGATAAAATTTGGAAAAAAGATGATAAAACTCCTCATATTTTGATTATGACAGCGACTCCTATTCCTAGAACTTTAGCTAAAATTATTTATCATGATTTAAATATTTCGATTATAAAAGAATTACCTTCAGGAAGAAAGCCTATTAAAACTATTCATTATTGGAACAATAACCGAGATCAAGCTTTTCAAATAATAAAAAATCAAATTTTAAGAGGTCGTCAAATTTATGTAATATATCCCACTATAAATACTTCTATAAAGTATAAAAATTTAATGAAAGGATATCAAGAAATCAGAGATAAATTTAAAGATTTTAAAAATGAAATTGGAATTTTGCATGGTGAAATGAATTTTCAAGAAAAAAATATACAAATTAACCGATTTTTACGTGGAAAAACTAAAATTTTAATAGCAACCACAGTTATAGAAGTAGGTGTTAACGTTCCTAATGCATCAGTTATTTTAATAGAAAATGCAGATTTTTTCGGATTATCTCAATTGCATCAGTTAAGAGGAAGAGTAGGAAGAGGAATTCATCAAAGTTATTGTATTCTTATTACTGATTATAAAATTAGCAAAGAAAGTTTTCTTAGAATTAAAAAAATGTGTGAAACAAATAAAGGACTAGAAATAGCTAAAGAAGATCTAAAATTACGTGGATGTGGAGATTTAATAGGTACACAACAAAGTGGAAAAAATTGTTTTCGTATTATAAATCTGATAAAGGATTATAAATTAATAAAAGAAGTTTTTCCAATTGCTAATGTTTTTTTCAAAAAACATCCTAATTTTTTAAATGAGACAAAAAATATTTTTTTTGAATACTACAAAAAAAAATGAGTATATATGAATTCTCTAAATAATAATCAACGTAAGATAATAGAGAACATGAATGGTCCTATATTAGTTCTTGCTGGAGCAGGATCAGGAAAAACTCGTGTTATTACACATCGTATTGTGCATATGATTAAAAATATAGGAATATCTCCTTATAATATATTGGCTCTTACTTTTACGAAAAAAGCAGCTAAAGAAATGAAATGTCGTATTTTGAGTATGTTAATGAATCAAACAGATTTTGATCAAATAACATTGGGAACTTTTCATTCTATATTTTCAAACATTCTAAGAAAAGAATCTCATTGGTTAGGATTAAAATCTAATTATACCATTTATGATCGTAAAGATTCAGAAAACATAATAAAACAAATATTCAAAGATATAAGTATGGATATATCTATGAATTATAAAGAAACAATAAAAAAAATTTCCGAATATAAAAATAATTTATACTTTTTAAATAAAAAAAAATCAATAAATAAAAAATCAAAATTTTTTACTAAAATTTATGATTCTTATACAGAGCGTTGTTTTCAAGCAAATGCGTTGGATTTTGATGATATATTACTTTATACCAATTATTTATTTCTTTATTTTCCAAATATTCTAGAAAAATATCAAAAAAAATTTAAATACGTATTAGTTGACGAATATCAAGATACCAATTTATCCCAATATACTATTATAAAAAATTTAGTTTATAAACACAAAAATCTTTTTGTAGTAGGAGATGACGCTCAAAGTATTTATGCTTTTCGTGGAGCTAATATATCAAACATTTTAAATTTTCATCTTGATTATAAAAACGCTATAACTTTTCGTCTTGATCAAAATTATCGTTCCACTAATCATATAGTACAAGCCTCTAATAACATTATTTCTTTTAATAAAAATCAGATCTATAAAAAAATATGGACCAATAATGAAAAAGGAGAGAAAATAAAAATATATAGTGCTACTACTGAGGTAGAAGAAGCTCAATATATCGCTTCTTCTATTCTTTCAATAAAAAAGAAAACAAATTTTCAATTTGAAAATTTTGCAATTCTTTACAGAGCAAATATACAATCAAATATTATTGAATATTCACTTAAAAAAAAAAATATTCCATATCATATATATGGATCGATTTCATTTGAAAATAGAAAAGAAATTCGAGATTTTTTAGCTTATCTTAGAGTTATCGTCAATCCAAATGATCAAGAATCCTTACTCCGTATTATAAAAAGAGGAAATCCAAAAATAGGAAAAAACATATTATGTTTATCTAAAAAAAAAAAGATTACAGTTTCTAATATAATAGAAAATATTGAAAATTATCAATCTTTATTAAAAATAAACAATAAAACAAAAAATAGATTTATAAATTTAATTAATACAATAAAAAAGTTACATATTCATATAATACAAGAGAATGCATATATAATAGCAAAAAATGTGGAAAATTTTTTGTTAAAAGAAAACTCGAAAAATTATAGTCATGAAGATTTTAAATCTATACTTGATAATATATTTCAATATGTCAAAGAACAAAAAGAATTAAAAAATAATGGAGATACAAGTCTTATTGGTTTTTTACAATCTTTTTATTTAGAAAAAAATGAAAATATTAATCATGAAAAAAATAAAGTTTCATTAATGACTGTTCATTTATCAAAAGGATTAGAATTTTCCATTGTTTTTATTGCAGGATTAGAAGAAAATTTGTTTCCATCAAAATCAAGTTTAGAAAATCAGTTTAAAATGGAGGAAGAACGTCGTTTATTTTATGTAGCTTTAACTCGAGCTCAAAAAAAAGCAATACTCACTTACACAAAATATAGATTTATATGGGGTGAGAAAAAAAAAAATAGTCCCAGTCGTTTCATTGACGAAATTAATACAAATTTTGTTGACTTAGAAAATCATAAATATATATCAGAAAAAGAAAAAGATAAAATTCATTATTTGAATCATTTTAATTATGAAAATAAAGATTCTAAATATTTAGAAATTAAAAAAGGAGTAAAAGTTTTTCATAAAGATTTTGGATTAGGAATCATTGTAGAATTGCAAAATAAAAATCAAATAGCTTTAATAAAATTTAAAAAATATGGAGAAAAAAGAATTTTATTGAAATTGAAAAAACTTATTATTTACTCATAAAAACAATTTATGAATGATTCAAAAAAAATTAAATTAAACTTTTATTTTCAAAAAATAATTTTTTTTGTGGCAATTATTTTCTTTTTCATAAAATTGATTACTTGGCGGATTACTTCTTCCCTTTCAATATTTAGTGATGCTATGGAAAGTTTGACTAATATCATTAGTGGACTTGTTGGATTATGTAGTCTTTATATATCATCTTTACCTAAAGATCAAAATCATCCATATGGACATGGTAAAGTAGAATTTATATCAACAGCTATAGAAGGAGTTATAATTTCTATAGTAGGAATTACTATTTTTATAAATACTTTTATACGTATTAAATATAATATACATAAAATTAATTTATCCAAATTAGATTATGGTGTATTTTTGATGTCTTTTACCGGAATTATTAACTATTTTTTAGGATTATTAGCCTGTAATATAGGACAGAAAAATAAAGCTTTAACATTAATAGCTAGTGGAAAGCACCTTCAAATAGATACTTATTCCACTTTTGGTATAGTTATAGGATTAATTTTATTAAATATTACCAAATGTACATGGATAGATCCTATTATTTCTATTATTTTTTCATCCGTAATTTTGTATACAGGATTCAAATTATTAAGAAAAGCTACAGCTGGAATTATGGATGAATCTGACAAAAAACTTTTAATAAAATTGTCATTTTCTCTAAATGAAAAAAGAGATGTTCATTGGATCGATCTTCACCATTTAAAAATTATTAAATATGGAAGTGCTTTACATATAGATTGTCATCTAATTGTTCCATGGTTTTTCAATATAAAAAAAGCCAATCAAGAAGTAAAAAAGTTAACTCAATTAACTAAAAATGAATTTGGATCTAAAGTTGAACTATCAGTTCACGTAGAAGCTTGTTCTAAGAATCATTGTCCATTTTGTTTAAACCATTTTTGTAAAGTAAGAAAACATTTTTTTAAAAAAAAAATTCTTTGGACTTTAGATAAAACATCTTATTATAATAAAACTTAAAATAGATATTATGGAATACAACACTAATCGTTTCAAATTGGTGATACCAGAATATGGAAGGAATATTCATAAAATGATAGACTATGCTATACAAATAAAAAATAGAAAAAAAAGAAATCGTTGTGCATGGTGTATTATTAAGTTAATGACGGGCTCTATTCATCCTAAATATCACAAGTCTATTTATTATTTTCAACATAAATTATGGAATCAATTATTTATTATGTCTAAATATAAATTAGACATTGACACTCCTTTTCCTAAACCGAATCCAAGAGAACCCTATAAAATGAGTTTATATAATAAAAAAGTAGTGTATCCTGAATACTTAACTAGCTTTAGATATTATGGAAAAATAATAAGAAATATGATCCATGTAGCAATACGTTGTAAAAATACGAAAAAAAAAGAAGGATTATTTTATGCGATTGCTAATACAATGAAAAAAAACTATTTGAGATGGAATAAAAATATAGTGGAAGACGATGTTATATTTGAAGATTTAAAAAAACTTTCAAAAGGAAAGATATGTTTAATGAACAATACAGATTCATTATTACAATGTTCTCATATTTTAAAAAAAAAGAAATAAAATTAGTTATAAATCTTTATAATGGGAACTTTCAAAATAAAAGGAGGATTACCTTTAAAAGGAGAAATTCAACCACAAGGAGCTAAAAATGAATCTTTACAGGTATTATGTGCCGTATTATTGACTTCAGAAAAATTAAGAATTAAGAATATTCCAGAAATAGGAGATGTTAAATGTTTAATGCAAATTCTTAAAGAATTAGGAGTTTTTATTAAAAAAAATGGAATTGGAGATTATACTTTTCAAGCCAAAAATATAAACACTGAATATTTCAATACAAAAAGATTTCGTGAATATGGTAGATCGATCAGAGGATCAATTATGATTGCAGGTCCTATACTTGCTAGATTCGGAAAAGTTTGTATTCCTATTCCTGGTGGGGATAGAATAGGAAGACGACGTTTAGATGCTCATTTAACAGGATTAAGATTATTGGGAAGTAATATACATTATCATAATGAATCTAAGTGTTTTGATTTACGTATTCCTAAAAATAATTTAATTGGAGAATATATTTTAATGGAAGAAGCTTCTGTTACGGGAACAGCTAATGTCATTATGGCGGCTACTTTAGCTAAAGGAAAAACAACTATTTATAATGCCGCTTGCGAACCTTATATTCAACAATTATGCAAATTGTTAAACAAAATGGGGGCAAAAATTAAGGGAATAGGATCCAATTTAATTCATATAACTGGAGTAAAAGAGTTAGGAGGGGGGGGCCACACTATATTACCTGATATGGTAGAAATAGGAAGTTGGATAGGATTAGCTGCTATTACTTGTTCTGAAGTTAAAATCAAAAATGTTAGCTGGAAAAATTTAGGAATTGTTCCTTACACATTTCAAAAAATGGGGATTAAATTAGAAAAAGAGGAAGATAATATTTATATTCCATCACAAAAATCTTACCAAATTAAAAAATCATTTAATAACGCAATACTAACAATATCTGATGCGCCATGGCCTGGATTAACTCCAGATTTATTAAGTATTTTAACGGTGGTAGCTACTCAAGCTAAAGGAAGTGTTTTAATTCATCAAAAAATGTTTGAAAGTAGATTATTTTTTGTAGACAAACTCATTGAAATGGGAGCACAAATTATATTGTGTGATCCTCATAGAGCAACTGTTATAGGACTGAATCATAAATCCTATCTTAGAGGAGCGATATTAAATTCTCCAGATATAAGAGCAGGAATATCCCTTCTTATAGCAGCACTTTCTGCTAGAGGAACTAGTATGATTAAAAATATAGAACAAATAGATAGAGGATATGAAAATATAGATACAAGATTACGTCTTTTAGGAGCAGATATTTTAAGAATGGAATAGATAAATAGAAATTATATTGAATCAAAAATTTCATAGAAACAAAATATGCATTTGAAAATATTTACCTCATAAACTATGTTTTAATCGTTTTCATTAAAACTCGAATAGTTATAAAAATAAATAAAACAAAAACACAAAAATTCGTAATTTTAATTCAATCAATTTTAATGTTTTTAAATAAAAAATGAAATATTTTTTGTTAGGGATGAAGCATGTGTATTATTTCAAAATCATATAACTTATATAACTTTACATGTCATTTTAATAAATAAATTAAATGAAAAAGATAAAAAAAAATAATAATGAAAAATTATGGAAAAATTTGAATATATAACTAAAGAAGGATTAGAAAAATTGCAAAAAGAAATAGAAAGATTAGAAAACATAGAACGACCCAAAATATCCATGCAAATAGCAGAAGCTAGAGATAAAGGAGATTTATCAGAGAATGCGGAATACGATGCAATAAAAGAAGCTCAAGCTTTTTTAGAAATGAATATAGCTAAATTAAAAAAAAAACGATCTAATGCACGAATCATAGATGGATCACAAATTAACAGAACTAGAGTTTCTATTCTTTCTACAGTAAGAGTTAAAAATTTAACCTATGGAGGAGAACAAATATATACTTTAGTTCCAGAAGGAGAAGCCGATTTAAAATCAGGTAAAATATCCATAAATACTCCTATATCGACAGGTCTTCTTGGAAAACAAGTAGGACAAATTGCCCATATCAGATTGCCTAATAAAATGATACTTGATTATGAGATTTTAGAAATAGCATTTAGTGAATAACAATATATTTCAAAAAATAATTAATAACGAAATTATAGCTTATAAAGTAGCAGAAAATTTTGATCATTTAGCCTTTTTAGATATTCATCCTATGAAAATAGGACATACTTTGGTAATATCAAAAAAAAGTAATGGAGATAAAATTTTTTCTTTATCGGAAAAAGAATTTATCTCTATTATGTCTTTTACAAGAAAAGTTGCTATAGGTATAGAAAGAATTATTCCTTGCAATCGTGTCGGCATATTTGTTATGGGATTCGAAATTCCTCATGTGCATATTCATTTGATTCCTATGGATAAAGAAAGTGATGTAAATTTTTCAAAAAAAAGAATAATTTTATCTTCAAAAAATTTTGAAATTTTGTCAGAAAAAATAAAAAAATCTATTCAAAAAATAGAATAGAAATGGTACAAATTTTAACTTATATTTAATGATTCCAATGAAATAATATCTTTAATCCTTTGATTGTATGAAGTTTATCTTTTATATGAATTTTTTTTGTTAAAGGTGTATATATGTGAGAAAGACCTCCGGTAGCAATAACAAAACAGTTTGTTTTCAATTCTTGATTGATTCTATTTATTAAACCTTCAATCATGCTTAAATATCCATATATAATTCCACTTTGAATACACGTTTCTGTATCCTTTCCTAATATACTAGGAGGTTTTTTTAATTTAATTTTAGATAATTGAGCTGTATTACCAATTAATGCGGTTAAAGAACTATTTATTCCAGGAGCAATAATAATACCTTTAATATTACCATATTTATTATCTATACAGGTGAAACTTAGTGCAGTTCCAAAATCTACTACTAAAGTAGTATTTTGATCTTTGTATAATGTATATGCAGCTATAGCGTTAGCATATAAATCTGTGCCTAATTGATGAGAATAATGTTTTATAGGAGAAGATGAATTTATATCAACTAGAATAGGTTTAATTTTATGTATTTCATATAAGGATTGTTCCACTTTCTTTGTAAGAGTAGGAACGACTGATCCTATTACTATATTTTGTATAAATTTGTAGAGGATGCCATACTGTTGATATATATTTCTAAATAATAAAATATATTCATCTAACGATCTTTGTGGGTTACTATTGATGATCCATGAACAATTACATTTCAAATTATAATTATTATTAAATAATCCAAAACGAAGACTGGAATTTCCAATATTTATTGTTAACAACATGATTCACTTCATTATATTAAAATAGTATAATATATGACTAATATTTGTAAAATAAATTTTAAAATAAAAGGAAAAGGAATTCCTATAGTTTTATTACATGGATTCATGGAAAGTATAGAAATATGGAACTATATATATAATAGTATTTCTAATAAATATAAAGTTATTTCAATTGATCTTCCAGGTCACGGAAAAAGTAGCTTAAAATTAGAAAAAGATTCCATTTTTACAATGGAAAAAATTGCAGAAATTGTAAAAAATATTGTATACAAAAAGAATGTACAAAAAGCTGTTTTTGTAGGTCATTCTATGGGAGGATATGTAGCTTTAGCTATAGCAGAAAAATATCCAGAAATGTTTTTAGGTTTGTGTTTACTTCATTCTACAACGATATCAGATACACTTGAAAAAAAGAGAAATCGTATTCGTTCTATTCAATTAGCTATGAATAATTATCCATTATTTGTATCCACAAGTATAAAAAAATTATTTTATAATAAAAAATTATCTTCTTTACAAGAAGAAATTTGTTTCGTGAATAAAATGGCTTTGCATATTCATATTAATAGCATTATTTCCTTTTTAAAAGGAATGTCTATTCGAAAAGATAGAAAATTTTTGTTAAAAACAACTCAATTTCCAAAATTATATATAGCTGGTTTATATGATCGAATTCTTGATATTCAAAAAATTTATGAAGAAACTAGAAACGGAAATCAAATTTATTTTTTTGCAATACCTACGGGTCATATGGGGCACATAGAACAACCAAAAGAAATAATAAAGATATTAGAAAATTTTATAGATTATTCTATAGAATGAATAAAAAAAAATTACGTAAAAAATATTTATATATGAGAAAGTCTATTTCTCAAGATAAAATTATAAAAATGAGTTATGAAATTTTTTTGCATTTAAAAAAAATGTTTTTCATATGGGAAAAAACATATTATCATATTTTTTTACCTATACGAGAATATAAAGAAGTAGATACATTTATCATAATTAATTTTTTACTAAAAATGGGAAAATGTGTAACTATTCCTTGTTCTAATTTTAAGGAATTATCTATAGAAAATTGTTTTTTTCATGAAAAAACTATCTTAACAAAGAAAAAATATGGAATTCTAGAACCTATTCAGAGACATAAATTTATTGTTTCAATTTCTCTTATTGAAGTTATATTTATTCCTTTATTAATATTTGATTTTAAAGGTCATAGAATAGGTTATGGAAAAGGTTTTTATGATAGATTTATTACTTTATGCAAAAAAAATGTTATTAAAATAGGTTTAAGTATTTTCCCTCCCATAAAAAAAATTGAAAGAGTACATAAAAATGATTTATTTCTAGATATAGGAATTACTCCAAATCATATTTATTGCTTTAGAAAAAATTCAATAAAAAAAAACTTTGAAAATATCCCAAATAATAATAAACATCATAATTAAACTAATTATTATAAATCCGCAAATAGTACAACGTTCCATTATTTCTTCATTGATTTTTTTTCTTGTTATCATTTCTATCATGATAAATAATATATAACCACCATCTAATGATGGAATAGGAAATAAATTTAAAAAAGCTAACCAAATGGATAATGTAGCAGTTAAAGTCCAAAAAATATCCCAATTCCATTTAGAAGGAAACTCTTTAGCTATGGAAAAAAAACTACCTATTTGTTTATAAGCTTTAGTTTCTATATGAAAAACATTTTTCAAAAAAAATATTTGATTTTTTAAAACATTCCAAGTTTTTTTTATACCATGTGGTATACTCTCAAAAAAAGAATAATTCTTTTTTTCAAATAAAAAAATTTGATCTAAATCTATAAAATTTTTTAAATAAATTCCCAAAACTTCTTTTGAATCTAAAAAAATTTCTTTTTGAATAAGTTTTCCATTTCTATTAATGGACATTAATATGTTTTCATTTTTATATTTTGATAACAAATCTTTGAATTGATCAGAAAAAAGAATAAATTCAGAATTAATGGCTAATATCTCATCATTATTTCTTAATCCATACTTTTCTGCTTTAGAATTTTTGATTACATAATTGATTATAGGAGGGACACGAGGTTGAATAAAAAAATTCAGTTCTTTTCTATCAAAAAAAAATTTTTTTTTGTTATTATTTAATGATAATTTTATAATATTCCCCATACGATCTACAGTAATAGAATTTCCCAAAATAATTTCTTTAGGAATGTCATTAAAATAGGGAATATATTTTCCGTTTACAAATAAAATTTTATCTCCATTTTTCAGTCCTATTTTTTCTCCTAAAGCATCAACTTCTATACCATATTTAACATTTTTTGTAGGAAGATAAGTTTCTCCATATTTAAATAATAAAAAAGTAAAAATTAAAATAGATAACAATATATTGAAAAATATTCCTCCAGAAATAATTAATAGTCTTTTTATTGCTGATTTAGAACGAAATTCCCAATTATTAATTGTATTTTTTGATGAAATATTTTTATCATCCATTATCATTCCAGATATTTTGACATATCCTCCTAAAGGCAACCAACCGATTCCATAAATAGTGTGTCCTATCTTTTTTTTTAAGATAGAAAACCAAGGGTCAAAAAATAGAAAAAATCTTTCCACTCTAACTTTAAATATCTGAGCTATAATAAAATGACCTAATTCATGAATGATAACTAATATAGAAATACTAAGTAACAATTGTATAGATCTAATTAAAATTGATGACATTCCTATAGATTTCTAAATAAAAATAAAAAAGATAAATTTAAACCTTTATTATAAAATAAAAATATATTTTGAATTTATCTAATCTTAAAAAAGGAGAAAAAGGAATAATTAAAGGATATAAAAATGATAATTTTCCCATAAAATTGTTAGAATTAGGAGTTTTACCTGGAGTAAAATTTGAAATACTTTTTGTTTCCATTTTTTATGATCCATTATGTATAAGATATGATCAATCTTGTTTAGCTTTACGAAAAAAAGAAGCTGAAAACATTATAATAGAACTTATTTAATAATGCAAAAAATTAAATTAGCTCTGGTTGGAAATCCAAATGTAGGAAAAACTTCTTTATTTAATAAATTAACTGGACTTAATCAAAAAGTAGGAAATTATATAGGTGTAACAGTCGACAAAAAAATAGGATATTTTTATCATGAAAATACACACTATCAAATTATAGATCTTCCTGGTACTTATAGTATATATCCTTCATCTGAAGATGAAGAAGTAGTTTGTAAACTACTAAACAATATCAATGATTTAGATTATCCAGATAAAATTATGGTTGTAGCAGATTCTTCCAATATAAAAAAAAGTCTTCTTTTACTTAGACAAGTACAAGATTTAGGATTTCCTGTTCTTTTTGTATTAAATATGCTAGATGAAGCAAAAAAAAAAGGAATATCCATTAACATAGAAGAATTAAAAAAATTTCTTTTAACAGAGATTGTGTTAATCAATGCAAGAAAAGGAATTGGGTTAAATAAAATTAAAATAAAAATAAAAAACTTAAAAAAAACGAAAAAAACCTATTTTTTCAATCCAGGAATCCGTTATTCTCTTGCTATTAATGATGTAAAAAATAATTACAAAATAAATACTTATAAAGCTTGGTATTATTTAGCCTATAATAGAAAATTTTTAATAGAAGACTATTTTTTAAATAAAATAAAAAAAAAATACAACATTATATCAAAAAGATTACAAATTAAGGAAACATTAGATAGATATGAAGAAATAAAAAAAATTTGCTCTAAAACAGTTTCAGAATTTATTTCTGAAAAAGAAAAAAAACATTTAGAATTTTCTAAAAAAATAGATAATTATCTACTTGTACATCCTTTTTGGGGTTATTTCATTTTTATATTTTTTCTATTTTTCATTTTTCAATGTATTTTTTTATGGTCTGAAATACCAAAACGATTTATAGAATTTTTTTTTTATTTTATACAAAAAAAATTTTATAATGTTTATCCTGGGCCTTTAAATAATTTTTTTCTGGAAGGAATATTACCAGCAATTAGTGTTATTATTTCTTTTATTCCACAAATTTTTATTCTATTATTTTTTCTTCTTATAATGGAAGAAAGTGGATACATAAGCAGAGTGATATTTCTAATGGATAGAATTATGCGACCTTTTGGTTTAAATGGAAAAAGTGTAGTTCCTCTTATTTCTGGTATAGCTTGCGCTATTCCCGCAATTATATCCGCTAGACATATAGATAATCCTAGAGATCGTTTAATTACTATTTTAGTAACTCCTTTTATGACCTGTTCTGCAAGATTACCTATTTATACTCTAATTATATCTTTAATTATACCAGATAAAAAATGGTATTTCATTCAATTAAGAGGAATAATTCTTTTGGCTATGTATATTTTAGGCGTTATATCTGCTTTAAGTGTATCAATAATTTTACATCAATTTTTAAAGAAAAATTATAAAAGTCATCTTATAATGGAAATTCCTACTTACAAAATTCCTATGTTAAAAAATGTATTGATTACTTTATGGATCAATCTTAAATCATTTATTATCAATGCAGGAAAAATGATTTTACTAATTAATATATTGATTTGGGTTTTAGGAACTTTTGGTCCTTCAAAAAATTCATCAAAAATAAACATACTCAATATACAAAAAAAAGAATTACCTAACTCTTATTTAGGTTTATTAGGAAAAAAAATGGAACCTATAATTCATCCATTAGGATACGATTGGAAAATCGGAATAGGATTGCTATCTTCTCTTGTAGCACGAGAAGTCTTTGTTAGTACCATGGCTTCTGTATATAACATAGAAAAAAAAGAAAATTTTTTAAAAGAAAAAATGAAAAAAGAGATATACTATAAAACTAAAAAACCGATTTATAATTTAGCAACGGGAATTTCTCTACTGTTTTTTTATGCATTTTCTATGCAATGTATGAGCACTTTATCTATAATAAAAAAAGAAACAAAATCTTGGAAATGGCCAATATTACAATTTATTTTTATGACTTTTTTAGCTTATATAGCTTCATTATTAACATATCAAACATTTAAAATATTATGTGGCAATACATTATAATAAGTTTATTTTTTTTATATTCAATTTTTTGTTTATTTAAAAAATTATTGCATTTTTTCTTATATAAAAAAAATTTTTGCAAAAAAAAATGCAATTGTAAATTATAAAATTTTTATTTTTTCATTTTATCAATAGAAGTAAATATGGAATCTTTAAATACTTCGGATAAAGACATTCCAATTGCTTTCAATTGTTTTGGAAAAATACTTTCTTCTGAAAAACCTGGAATTGTGTTTATTTCTAAAAAAAAGGGTTCTTCATTTACAATGATATATTCCGATCTAGATATTCCTGATAAATTAAGAAACTTATATACTTTCATTGCTATTTTTCGTATTTTATTCTCTATATTTGGATCAAATTTTGCCGGAGTGATTTCTTTAGATTTTCCGGAATATTTTGATTCAAAATCAAAAAAATCATTTTGACTAATTATTTCTGTTATTGGTAAAACAATGACTTCATTTTTAAATGAAAAAACGCCAACGGATACTTCTCTTCCTTCAAGATAAGATTCCACAATAATTTCTTCATCTTCTAAAAAAGCTTTTTGTATTGCATGATCCAAATCTTTTTCTTTATAAACCTTACTTATTCCTAAACTAGATCCAGATCTATTGGGTTTTACAAAACAAGGAAGCCCTACTTTATCTATAATTTTTTTTGTACAAAAAACCTGATTCTTGTTTAAAAAAAAAGATTCAGCTGTATTAATGCCAAAATGCTTCAATAAAGTTAAACAATATTTTTTATTAAAAGTAACATTAGCATGATGAAAATTACATCCTGTATAAGGTATTTTTAGTAGTTCAAAATAAGCTTGTAATATTCCATCTTCTCCTGGAGTACCATGTATAGCATTAAATATACAGTCAAATTTTAGTCCTTTCATTCCACCAAAAATAGTAAAATCTTGTTTATTTATAGAATATTCTTTATTTTCATCATTTTTCAAAAACCATTTCTCTTTAAGAAGATATATCCTATAAGGATCAAATTCTTTTCTACATAAATTTTCATAAACAACTTTTCCACTTTGTATTGAAATAAGAGATTCTTTTGAATATCCCCCCATAATAACAGCTATTTTTTTCATTATTTATTTTTAATTTTAATATAAAAACATTTTTATTTAAATATTTTTTATGAAATATTTTGCAATATTCATCATTAATTTTTTAATTGCTATATTGATATTATATAAAATAGCTCAATTGGCATTGAAATGGGTAGATGTTTATACGAAACATGGATCTTATGTTGTAGTCCCTGATTTAAAAGGTTTTACTATACATAAATCTATATCTGTTTTAAAAAAATTAGGGCTGAAATATGAGATAGATACATCCCATTATGATCCTAATTTTAAAATTAATCAAATCATTTCCTTTTCTCCAGAATCGGGAGGTCATGTAAAAGAAGGAAGACATATATATATACAAGTTAATTCTAAATCATCTCAATCTGTTTTACCTAATATCATAAATAAAGATAAACGAATGGCTATAAAATTGCTTCATGCTAATCATATTTTTGTTAAAGAAATCAGATATATTAATGATATAGATAAAAACACTGTTTTAAAAGTTTTATATAAAAATAAATCTATTCAACCTGGATACAAATTTACTTCTAATCAAGAAGGAATCACTTTGATTATTGGAAAAAAATATGAAAAAAATAATTTGGTAGTGGTACCTAATGTTATTGGAATGTCATTACATTCCGCAACTCGCATTTTTAAAAATCAATTATTTCATGTTATTAATTTTTACTATGATCACACAATCACAAATCCTGATATAAATGCAAAAGTATACCGTCAAAAACCTGAACCTGGAGTTTTTTATGATAAAAATAAATCTATTGAACTTTGGTTAAGTTCAATAGAATTGTTAGATCAAACTGAAAAAATTCAAATAAAAGATTCCAAAGATTCTAAAAAACAAACTGAAAAAATTCAAATAAAAGATTCCAAAGATTCTAAAAAACAAACTGAAA
>NZ_CP049785.1:0-200216 GCF_011290385.1 Blattabacterium sp. DPU | reverse complement strand
AAATTCAAATAAAAGAAAAAAAAAGAATAGAATCGAATTAAATGAAAAAAATAAAAATTATTGTAGACGAAAATCAAAAAGAAATTCGCATTGATAAATTTTTGAAAAGTAATATAGAAAATATTAGTAGAAATCAAATTCAAAAATTAACTATTTCTGGAAAAGTTCTAGTAAATCAACATACAGTAAAAAAAAATTATAAGATTAAACCTTTGGATTTTGTAGAAATAGAAATTTCTAATATAGAAATATTAGATCATTTAGAATATGAAAATATTATTGCAGAAAAAATAAATCTTAATATTATCTATGAAGATGAAGATGTTATTGTTGTTAATAAACCTGCAGGAATGGTGGTACATCCTGGTTTCGGTAATGAAAAAGGAACATTAATTCATGGAATAAAATATCATTTTCAAAATAAAAATTTAAATGATTTTAATTTATATAGAAGTGGATTAGTTCATAGATTGGATAAGGATACATCAGGGTTGTTAGTTATAGCTAAAAATGAATATTCTAAAAAATATTTATTTCAACAATTTAATTCTAAAACAATTCAAAGAGAATATAGAGCCTTAATATGGGGAAATTTACTTGAAGAAAAAGGAATTATAACTGGGTTTATTGGAAGAGATCCTAAAAATAGAAAAAGAATGACCCTTTTTAAAAAAAATGAATATTATAAAGGAAAATATTCTGTAACACATTATAAAGTATTAGAGAGGTTTAAATATTTAACATATGTTTCTTGTAATATAAAGACAGGAAAAACACATCAAATAAGAGCTCATTTCAAATATTTGGGGCATCCATTATTTCATGATTCAATGTATGGTGGAAATAAAATTTTTATGAAAAAAAAATGTTCGAACAAAAATATAGAATTTTTTAAAAATTGTTTAAAATTATTATCAAGACAAGCTTTACATGCTATATCTCTTTCTTTTATACATCCAAAAAATGGAAAATGTTATTTCTATTGTCCAATTCCTGAAGATTTTAAAATCGTTTTACAAAAATGTAGGAAAATATTTTTATAATAAAATTCCATCTAAAAGAAAACAAGATATAGAAAAATATATGATTAATCCTACTACATCTACCAATGTAGCTACAAAAGGAGCTGAAGAACTAGCAGGATCTCCTCTTAATTTTTTAATTATGAAAGGAAGCATTGCCCCACTTAATGTCCCCCATAATACTACTCCAATCAAGGATAAAAATACTGTAAAACCTACTAATATACAGTGATCACCATAATTAAATAAATTGAGTTTATGCCAAACTATAATACGGATAAAACCCGTTAATCCTAAAATACTACCTAAAAAAAAACCACAAATAATTTCTCTTCGCATAACAATCCACCAATCTTTTATTTTCACTTCTCCCAAAGCCATTGCTTGTATAATTAAACTTGCAGCTTGAGACCCACTATTTCCACCACTTGAAACAACTAAAGGAATAAACAAAGCAAGAACTACAGCTTTTTCTATGACACTTGAAAATCTTTGCATCACTGTTGTTGTTAACATTTCCCCTATAAATAATAAAATTAACCATCCAGCTCTTTTTTTAATAAGTTTGAATAAAGAAACATTTAAATAAGATTGATGCAATACTTCCATTCCTCCTATCTTTTGAAAATCTTCTAAAATCCATAAAAGATCATCTACAATTACAATTCCTAATAAAAAATTATGATCGTCTATAACTGGAAGTGAGATTCTATTACTTATAGAAAATATTTTAGTAGCTTCTTTTTCTGTATCTGTTATATTTAAAGTTTCAATATTTTGACTATTTATTAAATCAGATACCTTTGTATTTGGATCGACTAATAGAAATTCTCGTATTTTTATATCATTGATTAATTTTCCTTTTTGGTCTATTATATAGACAATTTCTATAACATCACTATTTATAGGGGAAATGTTAAAAACATTTTTTACTTCTTGCCGAATATAATCCAAAACTTTTTGTACACTCCAAGTTTTTTGAACTGCAATATAATATGGGATCATAAAACGACCTACACTATTTTTAGGATATCCTAGATATGCTAAAATTCTAGATTTATCTTCTGTATTCAAATATTTTATTAAATCTTTTAAAAAATTTTTAGAAATATTTTCTAAAAAATAAATACGATCATCTACTGATAGACTCTTTAATAATTCCATTTTTTTAGCAGAAGGCAAATTTTTTATAATTTTTTTTCTTATAGAAAAATCCAGTTCTTTAAAAATAGAAATAGCTTTACATAATTTTAATACACTAAATATTTTTATAACATCATTAGGATTATGATGAATAATTTTTATTAATCTACTTATAGTTTGACTATTTATAAATTTATCGTTATTTAAATAATCTTGATCCTCATTAAACATTTTTTTTGTAGAAATTTTGACGAGTATTTATTTTTATAACAATTGAATTTATTTCAGCAGTAAATAAAACAATTTTTATATTGTTATGCAGAAATAACATAAATAAATTAAAATTACGGAATAAAATCATTGTAATATTTATGTATTAAAAAAAATAATAAATGGAATATAATTTTCGTAAAATAGAAAAACGTTGGCAAATATATTGGAAAAAATATAATATATTTTATACAAAAGAAAATAAAAAAATAAAATACTACATTTTGAATATGTTTCCTTATCCTTCTGGAACTGGACTTCATGTTGGACATTGTTTAGGATACATAGCTTCAGATGTTTATGCAAGATATAAACGAGTAGTAGGATATAATGTTCTAAATCCTATAGGATTTGATTCTTTTGGTCTTCCTGCAGAACAATATGCTATACAAACAGGAAAACATCCTCATAACACTATTATGAAAAATTCATGTAGATATAAAGAACAAATAAATAAAATAGGACTTTCTTTTGATTGGAATAGAGAACTATACACTAGTAATCCAAATTATTATCGTTGGACTCAATGGATGTTTATTCAAATTTTTAATTCTTGGTATGATAAAAACAGTAAACAAGCTAAACCTATAGATTTTCTAATTGAAGAATTTAATCAAAATGGAAATCATTTTATTAACGCAAGTACAACATCAAATTATAAATTTGATTCAAAAACATGGAAAAAATTAAATTCATACGAAAAAGAATCTATTCTTTTAAATTATAGATTAGCTTTTTTATGTAATAATACTGTTAATTGGTGTCCAGAATTAGGAACAGTCTTAGCTAATGATGAAATAAAAAATGGAAAAAGTGAAAGAGGTGGATATCCAGTATACAAAAAAAAAATGTTACAATGGCATATAAGAATTAGTGCATATGCAGAAAGATTATTAAAAGGATTAGATATTATCGATTGTTCTAAATCTTTAAAAAAATTACAATCCAATTGGATAGGAAAATCAATAGGAACTTCTATTTTTTTTAAAATTTTATATCCTATTGGTGAAATTAATCAAATCGAATTATTTACTTCTTATCCAGAAATGATATTTGGAATGACTTTCATTATATTGTCTCCAGATCATCCACTTTCAGAAAAAATAAGTATTTTTTCTTTACATCATAAAGATGTTTTTACATATGTGAACAAAGAATTTTGTATAGACGAAAATACAAAAAATATTTCAGGTGTTTTTACAGGAAATTATGTATTACATCCTTTTATTCAAAAAAAAAGAATCCCCATTTACATTAGTAATTTTTTCTCTATAAAAAATCAAACAAAATCTATAATAGGAATACCTGGACATGAAGAAAAAAGTAAAAAATTTGCTCAAAAATTTAATATAGAAATCATAAAAGTTTTAGATTTTAATGAAAAATGTATTAATTCCAATTTTTTAAATGGATTTAATCGTAAACAAGCAAAAGAAAAAATAATCAAAATTTTAATCACAAAAAAAATAGGAGAAACTAAAACTAGTTATAAAATTCATGATGCTGTTTTTTCCAGACAAAGATATTGGGGAGAACCAATTCCCATTTATTTTAAAAATAAAATTCCCAAAATAATTCCCCTAGATCAGTTACCGATTATGCTTCCAAAAATAGATAATTTTCATACGATCAATGACAAATCTCCATTAGGTAGGGCAAAAAATTGGGCTTGGGATGAAAAAAATATGAAAATTGTTCCTAACATTCTTATTGACCAAAAATATATATTTCCAATAGAAACTAGTACAATGCCTAGTTGGGCAGGATCAAGTTGGTATTTTCTTAGATATATGGATGTTCATAATAATCAATTTTTTATTGATAAAAAAAAAGAAAATTATTGGAAAAATGTTGATTTATATATTGGTGGGGCTGAACATAGTACAGGTCATTTGATTTATGCTAGATTTTGGCATAAATTTTTATTGGATAGAGGATGGATAACTACTGAAGAACCTTTCAAAAAAATATTGAACCAAGGAATGATTTTAAGTTATTCTGCTATTATATTTAAAGTAACAGGAAAAAATATTTTTGTATCTTATGGATTATTAAAAAATAAAAAACATGCATATTCTTCTTTTCAAGAAGTATATGTAGATATTTCTTTAATTAAAAAGAATAATGAATTAGACATTAATAAATTTAAAAAATATAGATTTGAATTTTATTCTTCTATTTTTATTTTGGAAAGAGGGATCTTCTTTTGCAAAAGAAAATTGGAGAAAATGTCAAAATCTAAATATAACGTAATAAATCCTGATGAAATTTACGAAAAATATGGATCGGATGTATTTCGTATTTATGAAATGTTTTTAGGTCCCATTTATCAATCTAAACCTTGGGATGAAAAAAAAATAAATGGAATAAAAAATTTTATGAATAAATTTTGGTGTTTATTTCATAAAAATAAAATTTTTAAAGTAAGTGAAATAAATCCAACATTACAAGAATATAAAATTTTACATAATGCTATAAAAAAAATGCAAGAGAAAATGCAATCTTTTTCCTGCAATACTTCTATTAGTTTATTAATGATAACAACGAACCAATTAACTGTATTAAAATGTAATAAAAGAAAAATACTAGAACCTTTAGTTCAATTGATGGCTCCATTTGCTCCTCATATTTCAGAAGAAATATGGTATAAATTGGGTCATAAAAAATCTATTATATTTTATAATTTTCCAATTTTTAATGCAAAATATATAGTAGAAAAAGAAATAACATATCCGATTATGTTTAATGGAAAGTTAAAATTTGTAGAAAAATTTAATTATAACACTTCAATAAAAGAAATAAAACATAAAATTTTAAATCATCCTAAAACAAAATTTGTTTTGAAAAAAAAGACTTTACAAAAAATAATTTTAATACCTAAAAAAATAATAAATATTTTATTTAAATGAATTTTTTGAAATGATTTCATCTTTCAATATTTTAATTAATGTAGATTTGTAGATAATGTGGCATTCATTTTTGTTTGTATTTTTTTTCATTTTCATTTTATAGAAATGTGTAAAACTTTTTTTTATGTCAAAAAATCAAAATAAAACTGGGGCATATAGTTTTTTTAATTGTATAGAAAAAAATTTTGATAAAGCTGCACGATTTCTCTCTATTGAAAAAGGTCTTCTAGAACAAATTAAAGCTTGCAATGCTGTATATAGAATGCATTTTCCTGTGAAAATGGGAAAAGAAATTAAAGTCATTGAAGCATATAGAGTTCAACATTCTCATCATAAACTTCCTTGTAAAGGAGGAATCAGATATAGTATGAAAGTGAATCAAGATGAAGTTATGACTTTAGCAGCTTTAATGACTTATAAATGTGCCATAGTTGATGTTCCTTTTGGAGGGGCTAAAGGAGGTATAAAAATTGATCCACAAACTATATCAACAGAAAACATAGAAAAGATAACACGTCGTTATACCTCCGAATTAATTAAAAAAAATTTTATTGGACCTGGAATAGATGTTCCCGCTCCTGATTATGGAACTGGAGAAAGAGAAATGAGTTGGATTTTTGATACTTTTTTATCTCTTCGTTCCGGTGATGTAGATGCATTAGCTTGTGTTACAGGAAAACCTGTTTCTCAAGGAGGAGTAAGAGGAAGAAAAGAAGCAACAGGGTTAGGCGTTTTTTATGGAATAAGAGAATTATGTAATGTAAAAGAAGATATGAATTCTATTGGTCTTGATATAGGATTAATTGGAAAAAAAATTATAATACAAGGATTAGGAAATGTAGGTTATCATGCAGCCACTTTTTTTCATAAAGCAGGGGCTATTATAATAGCTTTAGCAGAAAGAGAAGGTGCTATTTATAACGAAAAAGGATTAAATGTATCCAAAGTTTTTTCACATTTAAAAAATACTGGATCTATATTAAATTTTCCAGAAGCAAAAAATATAGAAAATACGGAAAAAGCTTTAGAATTAGAATGTGATATATTGATTCCAGCAGCATTAGAAAATGTAATCCATAAAAATAATGCAAATCGTATTAAGGCTAAAATTATTGGAGAAGCAGCAAACGGACCTATTACACCTGAAGCTGATGAAATATTGGAAAAAAAAGGAGTAATTATTATTCCTGACATTTATTTAAATGCAGGAGGAGTCACTGTTTCTTATTTTGAATGGTTAAAAAATTTAAGTCATGTACGTTATGGTCGCATGGAAAAAAAATTTAGCGAAAATATGAATGCAGAATTATTACAAGTTATAGAAACAATTTGCAAAAAAAGAGTTTCAACAAAAGAAAAAAAAATTATTCTAAGAGGACCAAGAGAAATAGATTTTGTGCGTAGCGGGTTAGAAGATACAATGATAAATGGATTTCACAAAATCCGTGATTTAAAAAAATCATCAAAAATAGAAAATATGCGTACGGCAGCATTTGTATTAGCTATCAATAAAATTATTGATTCTTATGAAAAATTAGGAATTTTTCCATAATATCCTTAATATCCTTTATTCAGAAAAAATATATTTTTCATGAAGTATAAAAGATCATTATTGAAATTAAGTGGAGAAGCTCTTATGGGAGAAAACGAATTTGGATTTCATTCTACTCGTCTTAAACAATATGCTGAAGAAGTGAAAAAAGTGGTAGAAATGGGAGCTCAAGTAGCTATAGTTATTGGAGGAGGGAATATATTTAGAGGATTTTCTAGAATTAAAGAAAAAACTATAAATCGTATAAAAGGAGATTACATGGGGATGTTAGCAACTGTTATTAACGGAATTGCTTTACAATCATATTTAGAAAATGTTGGAATATGTACCTATATTCAGACAGCTATTAGAATGGATGAAATAGCAGAACCTTTTGGTAAAGATAGAGCAATACACCATCTTGAAAAGGGAAGAGTTGTAATATTTGTAGCGGGATTAGGAAATCCTTATTTTACAACAGATACAGCTGCTGTTTTGCGCGCTATAGAAATAAAAGCAGATGTATTATTGAAAGGAACTAGAGTAGACGGGATATATACAAAAGATCCAGAAAAAGATAAATATGCTAAAAAACTGAAAAATATATCTTTTGATATGGCATATCAAATGGGAATTAAAGTTATGGATCAAACAGCTTTTATTCTAGGAAATGAAAATAATTTACCAATTATCATTTTTGATATTAACAGAAAAGGAAATTTTCAAAAAGTAATTTCTGGAGAAAAAATAGGAACTATGGTTTCTAAAAAAAAAGAAGATTATGGATGAATTAAATAACATATTTCTGTCTTGTAAAAAAGATATGGAAAAAATTTTTAATAAACTGAAAAAAGAAATTCATCGTGTTCGATTAGGAAGTCAATCCGTCTCTTCTTTTTTAAGTAAAATAAAAATAAAATGTTATGGAACCTTTTTCCCACTTATAGAAGTGGCTAATATATCTATTATAGATAATATGAATATTTCTATTCATCCTTGGGACCGTTCTATTATTTCAGAGATAGAAAAAACCATTATCAATGCTAATCTCGGTTTTATGCCAACTAATAAAGGAGACTCTATTTATATACATTTGCCTATAGTTACAGAAGAAAGTAGAAAGAATTTAATGAAAAAAATCAAATCACAAACAGAGCATGCAAAAATTCTCGTTAGAGAAATTAGAAAAAAAAATAAACAACATATAAGAAAATTAAAAATATCAAAAGATTTTTCTAAAACAGGAGAAAATCATATACAAAAAATAACGAGTGAATACATAAAAAAAATAGAAGATTTCTTTCTTTATAAAGAAAAAGAAATATTGAAAATATAAAATGATAAGAAAATATTTAATTAAAGAATTACTAAATAAAGGAAAATTTTTGATAGACAAAGAAGTATTAGTTGAGGGATGGATCCGTTCTTTTCGTTATTCTATTTTCATTACTTTAAATGATGGATCTACGATTAGAAATTTACAAATTGTTTTATCTAAAAAATTAGATAAAATAATTAAAAAAATAACAATAGGAAGTTCAATTAGAGTCATAGGAATAGTTAAAAAAAGTATTGGAATAAAACAATATATTGAACTTCAATCTTCAGATATAACTATATATGAATCAGTAGACCCAAAAATTCTTCAAAAATCTATTTTGCAACCTAAAAAACATAGTTTAGAAAAACTTCGTGAACAAGCTCATTTACGTTTTCGAACAAACATTTTTAGTTGCATTATGCGAATTCGTCACCATATAGCATTTTGCATCCATAAATATTTTCATGAACATGATTTTTTTTATATTCATACTCCAATTATTACGACTTCAAATTGTGAAGGAACCGGAAAAATGTTTCAAATTACAACTATGGATTTAAAAAATTCAAAAAATTACACAAAAGATTTTTTTAAATGTCAAACTTATCTCAGTGTATCTGGACAATTAGAAGCAGAAACAGCTTCTTTAGGCCTAGGAAAAGTATATACTTTTGGTCCTGTATTTAGAGCAGAAAATTCCAATACTTCACGACATTTATCTGAGTTTTGGATGATTGAACCGGAAATTGCTTTTTATCATTTAGAAGAAAATATAAATCTGGCTGAAAATTTCTTAAAATTTATTGTAAGATATATTATTGATAATAGCATAGAAGATTTGATTTTTTTAAATCAATGTTTAGAAAAATGGAATCAAAAGAAAAAAAATTTTCTTTTAGAAAAATTAGAACTTATTTTAAAATTCCCATTCAAACAAATTAGTTATACAGAAGCTATAAAAATTTTAGATCAAGAAGAAAAGAAAAAAAAGATAAAATTTTTCCATCCAATTATTTGGGGAATGGATTTACAATCGGAACATGAACAATATTTGGTAGATAAATATTTTAAAATTCCTGTAATTATATTTGATTATCCTTGTAGGGTTAAAGCTTTTTATATGCGTATGAATAATGATGGAAAAACTGTTAGAGCTATGGATATTTTATTTCCTGAAATAGGAGAAATTGTGGGAGGATCTCAAAGAGAAGAACGTTATGATATATTATTACAACGAATGAAAGATACAAATATTGATATAAATAAACTTTGGTGGTATTTAGATACACGCCGTTTCGGTTCTGTTCCTCATAGTGGATTCGGTTTAGGTTTTGATCGTTTAGTTCAATTTATTACAGGAATGAATAATATTCGTGATGTTATCCCATTTCCAAGAACTCCAAATAATGCAGAATTTTAAAACATGTTAAAACAACAATTATTGCAAAAAGGACAACATAAACTTTCTCCACAACAAATTAGATTAATGAAATTAGTTCAATTATCAACTTTAGATTTTGAACAAAGAGTTCAACAAGAATTGGAAGAAAATCCAGCTTTAGAAGAAGAAGATAGTTCTAATTTTGAAGAATATTCAGACCCATCAGAAGAAGATGATATAAATACTATAGAAGATCAAAATCAATCTGTAGATCTATCTGAAATAGATGAATATTTAAGTGATGATGAAATTGAAGATTTCAAGATCAATAATCAAAATTATGATAATATAAAAAAACATATTCCTATTGTTTCTGGAATTTCTTTTCAAGAATATTTAAAAAATCAATTGCATACATTTCGTATGAATGAAAGAGATTTATTAATTGCTGATTTTATATTAGGAAATATCGATAATGATGGTTATATAAGAAGAAAAATGTCATCTATAGTAGATGATATTTTTTTAATACTTGGAATATCTATTACCACAGAAAAAATAGATAAATTACTGATAAATTATATACAAAAATTAGATCCTATAGGTGTCGGTTCTAGAAATTTACAAGAATGTTTGCTAATTCAATTAGATCAATTAGAAAAAAAAAAAATTCCTAAAGAAGTTTTTTTAGCAAAAAAAATTGTACGATATCATTTTGAATCTTTTGCAAAAAAACATTATAAAAAATTACAAAAAAAATTAGGAATAACAAAAAAAAATTTACGTAAAGTTCTTGATCAAATAAAAAAATTAAATCCTAAACCAGGAAAAATGTATTCCGATAACACCAAAAATTTAGATCATATTATTCCGGATTTTAACATTGATATTTTAGATGATCAATTAAAACTATCTATAAATCAAAGAAATATTCCAGAATTAAAAATATCTTCTTTATATTTAGATATGTTAAAATCTTATAAATCGGAAAAAAATATAATCCAAAATGAAAAAACCATTGTTTTTTTAAAACAAAAAATAGATTCAGCTAAATGGTTTTTGGATGCCGTTCAACAACGTCAAAATACATTGATGATAACAATGAATGCTATTATGGATTATCAGAAAGAATATTTTTTAACTGGAGATCCCCTGAAAATAAAACCTATGATTTTAAAAAATATATCCCAAAAAATTGGAGTAGGTATATCTACTGTTTCGCGTGTAGCTAACAGTAAATATGTGAGTACACCATATGGCACTTTTTTAATAAAAAGTTTTTTTTCTGAAAAAATGATCAACCAAGAAGGTAAAGAAATCTCCTCGATTGAAATCAAAAAACTTTTAGGAGAATCAATAGCTAAAGAAAATAAAAAAAAACCTTTTACTGATGAAAAATTATCCCAAATACTTAAAAAAAAAGGCTATTTAGTAGCTAGAAGAACCATTTCTAAATATAGAGATCAAATGCATATTCCTGTTGCAAGAATGCGAAAAAACTTATAATTCTTTTAAAATTACAGTTTTCCAATTAGAAAATTCTTTTATAGATAAAGTTGATAATTCTCTACCATATCCTGATTTTTTTACTCCTCCAAAAGGAAAACGTGAATCTGATTTTACTATTTCATTAATAAAAACCATTCCTGTATCTATTTTTTTTGAAATTTTTTCCGCTTTCTCTAAATCTTTTGTCCAAATAGAAACTCCCAGTCCATATGGTGTATTATTTACAATATCAGAAATTTCTTTTTCTTGAGAAAAAGAAGAAATAACACCTATAGGCCCAAATATTTCTTCTTTTTGGACTATGCAGTTATCATTTTCTATTCTTAATAAAGAAGGAGAAAGAAAATTACCATTTTTAGTAATTTCCAAACATATTTTTCCTCCATTTAGAATAATATTCTTATATTGCTGATACAATTTTTTAGTTAAATCATTACGCGAGATATAACCTATCTTAGTTGATTCATCATATAAATCTCCTCTATTATATGTTTTCATTTCTTGTATAACTGCATCTATAAAGTCATCTATTATGGCTTCATCTACAATAAATCTTTTTGCAGAAATACATGTTTGTCCTGTATTATTTAATCTAGATTCCGTTGCTAATTTTGCTATTTTTTCTATATTTTTTACATCTTTCATAACTACAAAAGCATCATTTCCTCCTAATTCTAAAACAGATTTTTTAACATATTTTCCAGATAATGAACCTATAATACTGCCTACTAAAGTGCTTCCCGTAAAAGTAATTCCTTGTATGGCGGGATGAGCTATAACAGATTCTATCTGATTTGTATCTATTAATATAACCTGAAAAACTCCTTTAGGAAACCCAGATTCTAAAAATATTTTTTCTAAAAGTAAAGAACATCCCGTTGTATTAAGAGCTGATTTTATCATTATCACATTTCCTAATAATAAATTAGGAATAGTAGATCTAATTGTTTGCCAAATAGGATAATTCCAAGGCATAATTCCTAATATTACGCCTATAGATTCAAACTTTACATAAGAAATTTTATATTCAGTATAAATTTTTTTAATAAAAGTAGATTCTTTTAATTCACAATAATATTTGCACAAATAAATACTTTTATATATCTCTGTATAAGACTGAGTGATAGGTTTACCCATTTCCTGAGTAATAGAAAAAGCCATAATGTCTATGGTTTTTTCCATATAAAAATATAATTGTTTTAAACATTCTATTTTAGAATTTAATGGATAATTTTTCCATTCTTTATATGCATTTTGAGCTTCAGATAATTTAGCCTGAATATTTTGATTAGATAAAAAATAATAAGTTTTTAATACATTATCATCTACAGGATTAATAGTATGAAACATATCATTTTAAATTTGTCCGTTGAGTCTAACAGAAATTTTAGCATTAAAAGCTATGGCATAAAATTTTATCTTTTTTAAAAATAAAAGCATTCCATTAGCTCGAATAGGAGATAAAAAAGTTTGAAATCCTATTTCATAAATAAAATTAGCATTAGAAGAAATAATTTCAAAAGGAAAAAGTCCTGAATATACTCGAATCATGAGAGCTGCCATTCCTCTAGGTAATAGGGCATCACCATCCGCATCGAAAAAAATGCGAGATCCATTAAATTTAGCCTCTAACCAAACTTTGGATTGACAACCATGAATCAATTTATCTTCAGATTTGAAAATAGAAGGTTTTTCAGGTAATTTTTTTCCTAAATCTATCAAATATTCATATTTTTCCTCCCAACTTTCAAGAACTTTAAACTCCTTTTTTATTATTTCTTCTTTTTTATGCAAACTCATGACTAAATTTTTATATCAACATTATAACATGAAAATATAATATACACTTTTCTTATTTATATGAATTGATTAATTTTAATCTTGCCATTTTTGCTGCTTTTGTCATATTGTAAAGTGAAGATAATACTTCCTGCCATTTTCTAGTTTTTAATCCACAATCTGGATTCACCCAAATATTCTCTATAGGTAATTTTATAGAAGCTTTTTTTATTAAATCAAACATTTCTTCTACAGAAGGAATTCTTGGAGAATGAATATCATATACTCCGGGGCCCATTTCATTAGGATAATAAAAATCTGAAAAGGCTTTTAGCAATTCCATTTTAGATCTGGAACTTTCTATAGTAATAACATCTGCATCCAAATCTGCTATATGTTGAAATATATCGTTAAATTCACTGTAACACATATGTGTATGAATTTGGGTTTCATCCTTTACTCCACATGAAGAAATACGAAAAGCCTTAATTGACCAATCAAAATAAGATTTCCAATTCTTTTTTTTCAAAGGTAATCCTTCTCTTATAGCTGGTTCATCTATTTGAATAATTTGAATTCCAGATTTTTCTAAGGATAAAACTTCTTCTCGAATAGCCCAAGCTATTTGATAAGCAGTATGAGAAATAGGTTGATCATTTCTCACAAAAGACCATTGTAAAATGGTAACGGGTCCTGTGAGCATTCCTTTCATTAATTTTTTTGTTTGAGATTGAGCAAAACATGTCCATTCAACAGTCATATCATCAATACGACTAACATCGCCATAAATAACAGGAGGTTTCACACAGCGACTTCCATAACTTTGAACCCATCCATTTTCAGTAGAAAGTATTCCTTTTAGTTTTTCTGAAAAATATTCTACCATATCAGTTCTTTCAAATTCTCCATGAACTAATACATCTAAATCTATCTCTTCTTGTTTTTTAATAACATCTATAATAAAACTTTTAATTTTTTCATTATATTCTTCTTCACTCAATTTTTTTTTTCTAAATAAATTTCGCAAACTACGTATTTCCCTCGTTTGAGGGAACGATCCTATAGTTGTAGTAGGAAACATAGGAAGATGAAATTTTTTTTTTTGTTTTTTTTGTCTAATATGAAAATGATTCTCTCTTTGTATATCTTGATTTGTTATTTTAGTTATTTTTTCCTTTATTTTTTTATCATAAAAAATAGAGGAAAAAAATGATTTTTCTAATAAATAAGAATTACTAAGTAAAATCCTTTTATCTCCTTTTATAATTTTTTCTAAATCATTTAATTCATAAATTTTTTGTTTCGCAAAAGACATTCTATTTTTTATCTCCATATGAATAGAATTTTCGTATTCTATATCTATAGGAACATGCAAAAGAGAACAATTAGGAGCAATCATTATTCTATTTTCTCCTATAGATTCTATTGTTTTTTCTATTTTTCGAATAGAATCAGCATAATTATTTTTCCATATATTTCTTCCATCAATAATTCCTAAAGATAAAATCATTTTTGACTTTCCTGAAAAAAAAGAAAGTATTTTTTCCAATTGATTTGAGTCTTCTACTAAATCTATATGTACCCCTTGAACTGATATATCTTGAAGAAGATCTATATTTTCTGACATACCATCAAAATAAGAAGTTAACATAATATTGATACCATAACAAAATTTAGATATTTCTTTATAAGCATATTTAAATACTTTTTTTTCTTTTTCAGACATATCTAAAACTAAAATCGGTTCATCTAATTGAATCCAATGAACTCCTTTCTTTTTTATTTCATTTATAATTTTTATATAAATGGGAACCAAATTCTCTATCAAATCCATTTTATGAAAAGACTTTTCTTTTTCTTTTCCTAAAAATAAATAAGATACAGGTCCAATGAGTACAGGTTTAATTTTTTTTACCGATTTTAATATTTTTTTAGATTCCTCTAATTCATAAAAAATTTTTTTCGAAAAAATAGAAAATTTTTGATTTTTATCAAATTCTGGAACAATATAGTGATAATTAGTATTAAACCATTTAGTCATTTCCATAGCTTTAATATCCCATCCATTTTTTTGAAATCCTCTAGCCATAGAAAAATATAAATCAATATTATTATGAATGACTGGAATCGAAATATAAGATTCCGGAATGACTCCTAATAATAAGGACATATCTAAAACATGATCATAAAAACTAAAATCATTACATGGAATCAAATCCAACCCCGCTTTATTTTGTATTTTCCAATTTTTATCTCTTATTTTTTTTCCCACTTCAAACAAAGCATTATAATCAATTTTTTTTGACCAATAAGCCTCACAAGCTTTTTTTAACTCTCTTTGTATCCCTATACGAGGATAACCCAAATTATGTTTCAGCATAAAATAATTTTTATATAAATAAACTAAATATCCAATAATTGATACAAATGTTCTAAAATTTTTTTGTCTACAATGGAGAAACTTATATTTCTCCTATTCATCATTATTTCAGCAGTTTCACAAACTTTATGAAAAGAAATTTTTTTTTTTATTTGACGCCCCCCCAAAAAAAAAGAAGGGATATATCTAGGAGGAAATCCATATCCAAAAATATTACCACTAACACCGACGACCGTAGCTGTATTAAACTGAGTATTTATTGCACATTTTGAATGATCTCCCATAATAATACCAAAAAATTGTAGATTAATAGGAAGAAAATCTTTCTTTTCATAATTCCAAACTGCTACCTTTTGATAATCATTTCTCAAATTAGAAATGTTAGTTCCAGCTCCCAAATTACACCATTCTCCCAAAATAGAATTTCCTAAAAACCCATCATGAACTTTATTAGAATAGGAAAAAATTACTGAATTAAAAATTTCTCCTCCTATTTTACAAAAACTAGCAATAGTTGTCCCTCCATATATTTTTGATCCTATATTTAATATAGTATTTTTTCCAATTGCTACTGGCCCTCTGATTACAGACCCTTCCATAATTTTAACTCCTTTTTCAATATATATGGGGCCATATTGAGCATTTAATACAACATTATTTGTTTTTATATCTTCCTCCAAAAAAATTGTTTCTTTACAAATAATATGATTATTTCCCAATAAAGAAAAAGATTTTTTTCCTTTTGTAAAAAACTTAAAATCCCTTTTAAGGATAGTTTCATTATTTATAAATACATCCCATGGATATTGAATATGAATAACATGTTGAACATGATATGTTTTTTTGTTTTCTTTTAAAGAAAAAATATTTTTTTTTATCCAAAAATTCTTTTTTATAGCGATCATTTTATCTTTAAAAAAAATAGTCTCATTTTCCTTTAAAGAAAAAATAATTTGAATTAATTCTTCACTGGGAAGAAATGAAGAATTAATTAACAATATGTTTTCAAAAAATGCAGATTCTTTTTTTGAATATTTTTCTGAAAGAAATGGTTGTGTCATTACATCATATGCATTTTTTCCAATATATTTTTCCCACCTTTCTTTTATCGTAAATAATCCTAATCTAATTTCTGATACAGGTCTAGTCAAGGTTATAGGAAATAGTTTTTTCCATTCTTCTCCATCATATAATATAAAATTCATTCTACAATTTTTTATATTTTTCGTATTTTCTCCTGAATTTTTCAGCTGGTCCAGTTTTTCCTAAAAATCTTTTTTCTCCAGTAAAAAATGGATGAGAATAACTAGATATTTCCATTTTGTACAACGGATAATCCATTCCATCTATAAAAATAGTATCTTTTGTTGTAACTGTGGATTTGCAAATAATTATTTTATCATTATTAATATCTTTAAATACAACAGGTCTATAATTTTCTGGATGTATTTTTTTTTTCATATTTATTTATTTTATTTGGAAAACGGTAAATCATTCCATTAATATGCATTCCAGCCCCCAAAGATGCCATAAGAATCGTATCTCCAGATTTAATTTCATGAGGAGGCATTTTTCCTTTAAGAATTAAATCTAATAAAGTAGGAACAGTAGCTACAGAAGAATTTCCAAATTTTTGTATAGTCATCGGCATAATTTTATATAAAAAATCCTTATTTAAGGATGTATAATTATATAATTTCAATAGTCTTTTTAAAATTGCATAATCCATTTTAGCATTAGCTTGATGAATTAAAATTTTTTTTATATCCTTAAGATGTAAATTAGCATGATCAAGTATATTTTTAAGCATATTTGGAACTTCTGTCAATGCATATTCATAAATTCTTCTTCCATTCATTCTAATATTAACTAAAGATTTTTTATAATTTGGATTTAAAGAAGGACCATTAGTTAAATAATATAATTTATCATTATTGTCACATTGAGTATCATAATGAATAATTCCATGTTTTTCATCCTCTAAATATTCTATAGCAGATAAAACAGCTGCACCTGCACCATCAGAAAAAATCATTGCATTCCTATCATGTGGATCTATAACTTTAGATAAAGTTTCAGAACTAGTAATTAATATATTTTTAGCATATTTAGATCGCAAAAGTTGATCTGCAAGTATCATTCCTTCTATCCATCCGGTACAACCAAAAATCATATCATACGGTCTACATTTCTTATTTTGTATTTGAAGTTTATTTTTAACTTTAGCTGCTATAGAAGGCATTATATCAGATTGATAAGAAACAGGATGAATATCTCCATAATTATGAGCAGATATAATATAATCTATTTTTTCTTTATTAATTTTTGATTTTATCAAAGCTCTTTTAGCTGCAATAGCAGCAATATCAGAATTAAACAATCCTTTATTTACATATCTTCTTTCCTCTATTTCTGTGATCTTTTGAAATTTATTAATAATTTCCTTGTTAGATTTTTTAATTTTTAATCCTATTTTATCGTAAAATTTATGTTTTAGAAAATAATCTTTTTTTATAATTTTATTTGGTAAATAATGTCCCGTTCCTGTAATGACTGATCGAATCATTTAAATATAAATTTAGTGATAAAAAATAAAATTTTTTTGTTATAGTTTTAATTCACATTTTTTAATTTAAGAATTTCTAATGTTATGAATAATTCTTTTTCAAAAGAGAAAAAATTGAAAAATATGTTTGATCATATTGCAAATAATTATGATTTAATAAATCATATATTGTCTTTTGGAATAGATTTTATTTGGAGAAAAAAAATAATTTTTTTATTATCCAAATTTAATGAAAGAAAAGTTAAAAAAATACTAGATTTAGCTACTGGTACTGGTGATTTAGCTATATTATTAGCTCACAGATTTAAACACGCTGACATTACAGGATTAGATCCATCTAATAAAATGCTAGAAATAGCTGAAAAAAAAATAAAAAAAAATTTTTTTGAAAATAGAATTCAAATTATTCAAGGATATTCGCAAAATATTCCGTTTCAAAATGAAACTTTTGATATAGTAACTATTGCTTTCGGAATCCGAAATTTTCAATACATTCATCTTTCTATTAGAGAAATATATAGAACTTTAAAACCTTCAGGAATTTTAGCAATTTTAGAATTTTCCACTCCTCCCAATTTCTTTATAAGGAAAATTTATTATTTATATTTCTATTTTGTAGAAAAAATAGGAAATTTTATATCAAAAAATTGTTTTGCATACAATTATTTAAAAGAATCTATATTATCTTTTCCTTATCACAATAAAAAAATGAATAAACTTTTGAAATATCATAAATTTAGTTCAATTTACATACAAAAACTAACTTTTGGAATTGTTTCTGTTTACTTAGTCAAAAAAAAATAATTCAAAAATAAAAATATTTTTTCATGATAAAGTATTTATCGGGATATTTTACATCTACTTTTCTTAAAAAAAGAATTAAAAATGTAGAATTTTTCATGCGTTATCCAATAGAAATACAAAATCAATTAATTAATAAATTGATTTTGTATGCAAAAAATACAGAGTTTGGAAAAAAATATGGATTCCGTGAAATCAAAAAGTATCAACAATTTTCAGAAAGAATACCTATATGTAGGTATTCTGATTTACAATCTTTTATTAAAAGAATTCGTAAAGGAGAAGAAAATATATTATGGCCAGGAGTTGTTAAATGGTTTGCAAAATCCTCTGGTACAACTAACACAAAAAGTAAATATATTCCTGTTACAAAATTATCTATGAATACATGTCATTATAAGGCAGGAAAAGACATGTTATCCATTTATATTCATAATCATCCCAAGACAAAAATTTTTTTTGGAAAAGCTGTTCGTCTAGGAGGAAGCTATGAATTACACAAAAAATATAACACATTTTATGGAGATTTATCTTCCATTTTAATTAAAAATATGCCTTTTTGGGTTGATAATATTTGTGTACCTAGAAAAAAAATAGCTTTAATGAGTGAATGGGAAAAAAAATTAGACAACATAATAAAAGAAACAGGATATAAAGATGTTAGAATTTTATTAGGTGTTTGTTCTTGGTTATTGATTTTTTTGAATAAATTATTGAAAAAATTCGGATTTGAAAAAATTGATGAAATATGGCCTAATATAGAGGTAATATTTCATGGAGGAGTAAGTTTTAGTCCTTATATTTATCAATACCAAAAATTATTTGATAAATCTATCAATTATTACGATATATACAGTGCATCAGAAGGTTTCTTTGCTATACAAGATCAAAAAAAAGTGAAAGATCTTTTATTATTGTTAAATCATGGAATATTTTATGAATTTATTCCTACAGAAGAAATAGATCATGACAATCCTAAAATATTTTCGATTGATCAAGTCGAATTGAACAAAAATTACGCACTAGTTATTTCGACAAATGCAGGTTTATGGAGATATATAGTTGGAGATACTGTAAGATTTACTAGTTTATCTCCATATCGAATTTCTATTTCAGGAAGAACTACACATTACATTAATTCTTTTGGTGAAGAATTAATTATTGAAAATGCAGAAAAAGCTTTAAATATAGCTTGTATGAAAACGAATTCTATTATTCATGAATATACTGCAGGTCCTGTATATATGAATCAAAAAAATTCTGGTGCTCATGAATGGATTATAGAATTTGAAAAACAACCTAGAAATTTATGTGATTTTATAAATATTTTGGATGATGAATTAAAATCTTTGAATTCTGATTACGAAATTAAACGATACAAAAATATTGTATTAGGTCCTCCTGTTATATATGTAGCTAGAAATGGCTTATTTTACGATTGGTTAAAAAAACATAAAAAATTAGGAGGACAAAATAAAGTCCCTCGTTTATCCAATGATAGAAGATATATTGACTCCATTTTAAAAATGGAAAAAAATATAAATTAGTTTCAAAAAAATATAAATTTATAATTTTATTATGACAGTAGAAGAAAAAAAAGAAATATTTAAAAATTATGGAAAATCTGTTTATGATACAGGTTCTTCCAAAGCTCAAATTGCTTTATTTACTTATCGTATCAATCATTTAAATAATCATCTTAAAAATAATAAAAAGGATTTTAACACAGAAAGAGCTTTAGTAAAAATGGTAGGAAAAAGAAAAAAATTGTTAAAGTATATAGAAAAGCATGATATAAACAATTATAAAAATATCATTAAACATTTAGGATTAAGGAAGTAGAATTAACAAACTATTTTTATAGTTGAAAACAAAGAAATATGCCAGATATAGTAAAAGAAACCATATCTATGATAGATGGTCGTTCTATCATTATAGAAACAGGAGGATTAGCAAAACAAGCAGATGGAGCCGTTATAGTACGATCAAAAAATACAATGCTTTTAGCAACTGTGGTTGTTTCCAAAGAAACAAAAGATGAAGCTAATTTTTTTCCTTTGACAGTAGATTATAGAGAAAAATATTCTGCTGGAGGTAAAATTCCGGGGGGTTTTATTAAAAGAGAAGGTAGACCTTCTGATGAGGAAATTTTAACAATGAGATTAGTAGATCGTGTTTTGAGGCCTACATTTCCAGATTCCTTTAAAAAGGAAATACAAATTATGATTTCATTACTTTCATATGATAAAACTGTTTTGCCAGATGGCTTAGTGGGATTAGCCGCATCAACAGCTTTATCTGTTGCAAGGATTCCTTTTAATGGCCCTATATCAGAAATACGGATTATCCGTTTAAATGGAGAATTCATTATTAATCCTAGTTTGGATCAGTTAAAAAAAGCGGATATAGATTTAATAGTGGGAGCTTCCAATCATTCTATTATTATGATTGAAGGAGAAATGAAAGAGATAAAAGAAAATGAATTTTTAAAAACTTTGATTATAGCTCATCAAGCTATAAAACCACAAATAGAAGCTCAAATTCGTTTAGTTGAAAAATTACCAAAAAATAATTTTTTTTTCTTTGATGATCAAGAATCAATGAATTTATCTAAAGAAAATAAAATATTAAAAAAAAAACTTTTCTTATTTTCACATGAAAAAATTGAAAAAATTTATCACAAATTTTTAAATAAAAAAACTAGATCTTTAAAAGAAAAAATTATCCTAAATGATTTTAAAAAAAATTTTTTTATAGAAGAAAAAATAGAAAAAAAAGAAATTCTTATAGACCAATTTTTTGAAGAAATCAAAAAAAATATAATTAGAAATTTAATTTTAAAAAAAGGAATAAGATTAGATGGTAGAACCAGTCAACAAATACGTTCAATATCTGGTTTTGTTGATTATTTACCTGGAGTGCATGGTTCTGCTTTATTTTCAAGAGGAGAAACTCAATCATTAACTACAGTCACATTAGGATCATCATTGGATGCAAATAAAATTGATAATGTTATTATGGAAAATCAGGAAAAATTTTATTTACATTACAATTTTCCCCCTTTTTCTACAGGAGAAATACGTTATATAAGAGGAGTTTCTAGACGTGAAGTTGGGCATGGAAATTTAGCTCAACGTGCATTAAAAAATATTATTCCCAATAATCCATATACAATTCGTGTTGTTTCGGATATTTTAGAATCTAATGGATCATCTTCTATGGCTACAGCTTGTGCCGCTAGTTTAGCATTAATGGATGCAGGAATTTCTATAAAAAATCCTGTTTCTGGGATTGCTATGGGATTGTTTATGGAAAATGAAAAAAAAGTTATCATATCAGATATAACAGGAGAAGAAGATCATTTTGGAGATCTAGATTTTAAAATAACAGGAACTAAATGTGGAATAACAGCTTGTCAAATGGATGTAAAAACAATGCAAGGAATAACATATGATCTTTTAAAAAAAGTATTAATGCAAGCTCTAGAAGGTCGTATTTTTATTTTAAAAAAAATGTTAGAAATATTGCCAAAATACAGAAAAAAAATGAAACCTAATACTCCAAAAATATATACTTTTAATATTCCAAAAAATTTTATAGGTTCAGTTATAGGTCCTGGTGGAAAAGTTATTCAAGAAATACAATCATGTACAAACACAAATATCTTAATTGAAGAAAAAGAAAATTTAGGTTGTATTGAAATCATTGGAAAAGATGATGAAAAAATAGAGAAAGCCATAAACAAAATTAAGGAAATCGCTTTTGTTCCCGAATTAGGAAAAGTTTATAAAGCAAAAGTAAAATCTATAAAAGATTTTGGTGCTTTTGTTGAAATATCTAAAGGAGTAGAAGGTTTACTACATATTTCAGAAATAGGATGGAATAGATTGAATAAAATCGAAGAAGAGTTACATATAGGAGATATTATTGAAGTTAAATTTATGGGAATAGATAAAAAAAACAAAAAAATGAAACTCTCTAGAAAAGTACTTTTACCCCGTCCTATCCATACTGGGAAAAAAAATGAATCAAAAAATATATGAGACAACTTAAAATTACTAAACAAGTAACAAATCGTGAATCTGAATCGTTAGATAAATACCTTCATGAAATAGGAAAAATTCCATTATTAACTCCAGAAGAAGAGGTAGAATACGCTCGTAGAGCAAGAGAAGGGGATTCTTCTGCTATAAATAAATTGGTCAATGCTAATTTACGTTTTGTTGTTTCTGTTGCTAAACAATATCAAAATCAAGGACTAAGTTTATGTGATTTAATAAATGAAGGAAATTTGGGATTGATAAAAGGAATATTGCGTTTTGATGAAACAAGAGGTTTTAAATGTATTTCATATGTTGTTTGGTGGATTAGACAAGCTATTTTACAAGCTATTGCGGAACAATCACGCTCTATAAGGCAACCTACGAACAAATTAGCTTTATTAAACAAAATCCTAAAGACTTTGGCTCAATTAGAACAAGAATTACAAAGAACTCCTTCTGCAAGAGAAATAGCAGAACATTTAAATATGAATGAGAAAGACGTCGAAGAATCTATAAAAAATTCGGGAAGACATGTTTCAATGGATGCACCCTTAATAGAAGGAGAAGATTCTAACTTATATGATTTAGTTAGATCCGATGAATCACCTCGTCCAGATGAACATTTAGAAAAAGAATCTTTACGTAAAGATATAAAAAGAATTTTAGAAACTTTAAGTGAAAGAGAGCGTCGTGTTATTATTTTGCATTTTGGATTAAATGGATCACCTCCCATGACTTTAGAAGAAGTTGGACAATCTTGTGATTTAACAAGAGAACGTGTAAGACAAATTGAAAGTATAGCTTTAAAAAGATTAAAACACTCTTCCAGAAGCAAAATATTAAAACCTTATTTAGGATAATGCGACCTCGAAGGGATTCGAACCCATAACCTTCTGATCCGTAGTCAGATGCTCTATCCAATTAAGCTACGAGGCCCATAAATTTCTTAAATATCATGATTGAACAATTCTCAAAAATTTATCGAGTTTCAAAGATGAATTTCCTACAAGTCCTCCATCTACATCTTTTTGAGAAAAAAAATCTTTTGCATTAAGATCATTAATACTTCCTCCATATAGAATATATATTCTATTAGAAACACTTTCTCCGTATTTATCAAAAAATAAAGAACGAATAAATTCATGCATTATTTGAACTTCTTCAAATGTAGCCGTTTTTCCTGTTCCAATCGCCCATATTGGTTCATATGCTATATAAAAAGATTTTACTTCATCCGAAGTACAACGAAATACAGTTTCTTCTAATTGACTTTTGACAATTTCAAATTGTTTATTTTTAGATCTTTCTAAAAATGATTCTCCTACACAAAAAATAATATTAAAATTATATTTTAATGCTATTTTTATCTTTTCGAATAAAAGATTATTTTTTTCTAGAAAAAATTCTCTACGTTCGCTATGTCCAAGTATAACCTTTTGAATTCCTATTGATTTTAACATATAAGATGATACTTCTCCAGTGTAAGATCCTTTATCTGTATGATGAATATTTTGAGCCGCAATATTTAAAGTTGTTCCTTGTGAAATTTGATTTGAAATATGTAAAAAAGGAAAAGAAGGGGCTATTATAATTTCTTTGTTATGATTTATTTTTCTTTCAAAAACAATTTTTAAAAAATTTCTAATAAAAGAAGTTGTTTCATAAAAATCATAATTCATTTTCCAATTTGCAATAACAACTTTTTTTCTTTTTCTCATTTTTATCTTTTAAAAATATAAATATACAAATTGTAATTTTTATAACTACGGGTTTTGTTTTAATAAAAAAATGATATCAACTAATATTTTAAAACAAAATTTTTCTAGTTTTTCTAACAAAATTCGATTTTTTTTTAACAGTAAAATATTTTTTAATACATTATTTATGGAAAACTTATTTAAAGTTTTTTTTTTACAATCTGTATAATTTTTTATTCTTTTCAATTTTTGATTATATATCAAAATTACATCGTTGTGTGATATTTTGTTAAAATTGTATGTAAAAGAAATATCTAATTTTATTAACATAATTATTAAATAATTTATAATATCTATATATGTATCTGTTATTTTTTCTTCTTTAATTTTTTGAAATCCTTTTGATTGAATATTTTTTATACGTATTATTTTAATTAAAATTTGATCTATGATAGAATAATTATGAATAAACTTCCATGATAATCCATAATCTTTTAATTTTTTTAAAAAAAGTTTTCTACATTTTTTAATAATAAAATCAACATAAGGATCATTCATTTTACATCTTATTTAATTTTATAACAAATTACAATAAATAGTTTTTATCAATGATAATTAATTGTGCAGGCACTTTATTGAATTTAAAAGTCCCCAAAGTGATGGGAATCGTCAATTTAACTCCTGATTCTTTTCATGATGGAGGAAAATTATGTTCTGAATATTGTATATTACAACATATAGATACTTTATTAAATGAAGGATCTGATTTTATAGATGTTGGAGGTTGTTCTACACGTCCAGGATCGAAATTGATAACGGAAAAAGAAGAAATAAAAAGAGTAATAAAACCTATTCGTTCTATTGTGAAAAATTTTCCAAATGTTAAAATATCTATAGATACTTTTCGAAGTGAAGTGGCCAGAATAGCAGTAGAAGAAGGAGCCGTAATGATCAATGATATATCAGGAGGAAATTTGGATAAAAATATGTTTCCTTTATTAGGAAAACTTAAAATTCCATATATATTAAATCATATGAAAGGAATTCCTGAAAACATGCAAAAAAATCCATTTTATCATGAAAATATAATAATAGAAATAAATAATTTTTTTTCTAAAAAAATTTACTATTTAAAAAAATATGGAATTCTAGATATTATTATTGATCCTGGATTTGGTTTTGGAAAAACACTAGAACAAAATTTTCAATTATTAAAACACTTATCCTTATTAGGATTTAAAGATTATCCAATTTTAGTTGGAATTTCTAGAAAATCTATGACTAAATTTATTTTAAAAATATCTGATGAGGAATCATTAAATGCCACTTCCATTATACATACTATATCACTTTTAAATGGATCCAAATTTTTACGTGTACACGATGTTAAAGAAGCTGTAGAATGCATTAAATTAGTAGAATACTATAAAAAAATTTTCTAATACACTAAAACTTATATTATTTTTACATGAAGTTTTTTTTTCATTGTTATATTCATTGAAAATTTCTTTCATTGATATTTTAGATATTTTTTTAGTAACCATTATTCTATTCCAAATATACAGACTGGTTTACAGAACAGCTGCTTTAAATATTTTTTATGGAATCATTGCCACTTTTATTTTCTGGAAAATAGTAGAAATTTATAAAATGAAACTTCTTAGCATCGTTATAAGTGCTTTTTTTAAAGGAGGTTTTTTAGCTTTAATTATTGTATTTCAACCTGAAATTAGAAAATTTCTTCTCATAGTAGGAAGTAGAATTTTTTTTAAAAAATTTATATTTTCTTTATTTAAAAAATCAAGAGTATCAATTAAAACTGAAACCATAGATAGCATTGTAAATGCTTGTGCTATTTTTTCAGGAGATAAAACAGGGGTTTTAATAGTCATTCAATTACATCAAGACTTAAAAGAATTTATACAAAATGGAGATGAAATGGATGCTAAAGTTAATATTTCTATTTTAGAAAGTATTTTTTATAAAAATAGTCCATTACATGATGGAGCTGTAGTTATTGTAGGAAATAAAATAATAAAAACAAGAGCTATTCTTCCGGTTTCTTACAATAAAGAAATTCCATCTCGTTTGGGATTACGACATAGAGCGGCCATTGGATTATCTGAAAAAACGGATGCTATATGTCTTGTTATATCCGAAGAAACAGGTTATATTTCTTACATAAAAGATCAGAAAAGAACTGTTATCACTAGTATTAATAATTTAAAAATAAAACTTGAAAAAGATTTACTTTAATTATTTATTCATTTTAAAAACATTATATGATTTATGAATATCAAAAATATATATCAGTTATATTCTACTTCTTCTGGTATAGAAATAAATAGTAAAAAAGTTAAAAAGGGATCTATTTTTATAGCTTTAAAAGGAAAAAATTTTGATGGAAACCAATTTGCATATGAAGCGATTTCAAATGGAGCAATGTTAGCTATAGTCGATAACAAAAAATATGTTTTATGTGACAAAATTATTTTTGTATACAATACATTATTTTTTTTACAAAAATTGGCTATCTATCATAGACATAGATTGCATCATATTCCTATTATAGCTATTACTGGAAGTAATGGAAAAACTACAACTAAAGAACTTACTGCGACTATTCTTGGTAAAAAATATAATAAAGTTCATTGTAACAAAAATAATTTCAATAATCATATAGGAATTCCATTAACTATACTTTCCATGCCTATGGATACACAAATATCTGTAGTAGAAATAGGAGCAAATCATGAAAAAGAGATAGAAAAAATGTGTAATATTATTAATCCAGATTATGGATATATTACCAATTTTGGAAAAGCTCATTTAGAAGGATTTAAAAATGTAAAAGGGATCATACGTAGCAAGTTGGAATTGTATAATTTTTTAAAAAAAAAAAATAAATTAGTATTTATCAATGGAGATGATCCTATACAATTATCTAATAGTATAGGAATGAATAGATATATTTTTTCAGGAAAAAAAAAAAAGACGGATATAAATGTTGAATATTTATGGGAAAAAAATAGTATAAAATCTACTTTATATATTAAAAATGTAAAAATTATTTCTTCTTTAATAGGAAATTACAATTTATATAATATAGCTTCTGCTATAACTATTGGAACATATTTCAAAATTTCTTTAAAAAAAATGAAAGAAGCGATAGAAGAATACGTCCCCAATAATTATCGTTCTCAAATTTTAGTGAAAAAAAATATCCAAATTATTATAGATTGTTATAATGCAAATCCAACTAGTATGATAGAAGCTCTTATTTTTTTTAACAATATAAAAGGAAACAAAATGGTAATATTAGGAGATATGTTAGAATTAGGATCATTTTCCAATAGTGAACATGAAAAAATTATTTCTTTTATAAAAAAAAGTAATATAAGCATTGCTTTTTTAATTGGAAACATTTTTTTTAATACCAAAAATACTTCCTGTAAAATAAAAAAATTTATCTCAAAAAAAAATTTCGTTGAGTGGATTAAAAAATATTCTATTCAAAAAACGGATTATCTTCTCATTAAAGGATCAAGAAATATTGCATTAGAAAGTCTTATTTCCTTAATTTGATAGAAATTCTTTTTCTTGGTATATTGGATCTTAAAGATTAAATTTGTATACAATGATTTCATAAAATTTTTCTTCATGAAAGAAATTACCAAAGAAACTTATCTTAAGTGGTTTAAAGATATGTCTTTTTGGAGAAAGTTTGAGGACAAATGCCGTTCCCTATACTTAAAACAAAAAATTAGAGGATTTTTACATTTGTACAATGGACAAGAAGCAATTCCTGCTGGTTTAACCCATGCAATGGATTTATCTAAAGATAAAATAATAACCGCTTATAGATGTCATATCTTACCTATTTCTATGGGAGTGGATCCTAAAAGAATAATGGCTGAACTTTTAGGGAAAATAACAGGAACATCTCATGGGATGGGAGGGTCTATGCATATTTTTAGTAGAAAACATCGTTTTTATGGGGGACATGGAATTGTAGGGGGACAAATTCCATTAGGAGCTGGAATCGCTTTTGCCGATAAATATTTTAATAGAGAATCTGTAACTATCACTATTATGGGAGATGGTGCTGTAAGACAAGGATCTTTACATGAAACATTTAATATGGCTATGTTATGGAAACTTCCTGTTGTCTTTATATGTGAAAATAATAAATATGCTATGGGGACTTCCATAAAAAGAAGTAGTAATATAGAAGAAATTTATAAAATAGGAAAGGCATATGGAATGTATTCTTATCCTGTAGATGGAATGGATCCTGAAAAAATAGCACAAGCCGCTTCTATTGCTATAGAAAAAGCGAGAAAAGGAGAAGGTGCTACTTTTTTAGATATTAAAACATATAGATATAGGGGACATTCTATGTCTGATTCTGAATTATATCGTAACAAAGAAGAAGTTAATTGGTATAAAAAAAAAGATCCTATTTTAAAATTAAAAAATATGATTTTACAGAATCAATGGGAAACTGTAGAAAATTTGAATGTAATAGAACATGAAGTTAAAAAAAAAATAGAATGTTGTGTGGAATTCGCAGAACAATCAGATTTTCCTTCTGTAGAAAAAATGTATAATGTAGTTTATTATGAGAATAATTATCCTTTTTTAGATAAAGTTTAACTTTCATAAAAATATATTAAAATAATGGCAGAAATAATATATATGCCCCAATTAAGTGATACAATGAAAGAGGGGACTGTAATCAAATGGAACAAAAAAATAGGAGATAAAGTTTCAGAAGGCGATATTCTAGCTGAAATAGAAACCGATAAAGCTACTCAAGATTTTGAAATAGATGTTAGTGGAGTTTTGCTTTTTATTGGAATTAAAGAAGGGGAAACTACACGTGTTAATGATGTATTAGCGATCATAGGTTATGAAGGAGAAGATATAAATCATATTATTTCAGAATTACATAAAAATAAAGAAGAAAAAAATCAAAAAATATTTATCTCTCCTATAGCAAAAAAAATGGCTAAAAAAATAGGAATTTCTATAGAAAATGTTCAAGGAAGTGGAGAATATGGTAGAATTGTTAAAAAAGATATAGAATCTTATGAAAAAATTAACCTTAAGGAAAAGAAAGGAAAAAATCAAAAAACGATTGTTCATTCTTCCATCAGAAAAAAAATAGCAGAGCATTTAACTTATTCTAAATTTTCAGCTCCACATTATTATTTATTTAGTGAAATTTACGCGGATAAATTAATTGAATTTAGAAAAAATTTAAATCATAAACTTTCTTTAGAAGAAAAAATATCATTCAATGATATTATTATCAAAGCAGTAGCTCAATCTTTAAAAAAACATCCTGATATAAATGTATCATGGAACGATGAAAAAATCATAATACATCCACATATTCATATTGGAGTAGCTGTAGCTATACAAGATGGATTGATAGTTCCAGTTATTAAAAATGCAGATCAAAAATCATTATTACAAATTTCCAAAGAAATTAGAGATAAAGTATTACGTTCAAAATCGAAAAAAATACAACCGGAAGAAATAGAAAATAGTACTTTCACTGTTTCAAATTTAGGAATGTATGAAATAGAATCTTTTACTTCTATCATTAATACTCCCAATACATCCATATTATCTGTAGGATCTATTATGGTACGTCCTGTCGTAAAAAATTATAAAATTGAAATAGGAAATATAATGAAAATTACATTGTCTTGTGATCATAGAATTATAGATGGAGTTAAAGGAAGTCAATATATTCATTCTCTTAAAAATTTTTTAGAAGATCCTATTACCATATTATTTTAATTTTTATTAATTACTTTTTTTATCCATGATAAAAAAATAGGGGACATAAATATTAAAAAAGTTAATAAAGAAAATATTTTTTCTGAAAAAAAAAATAATACAAAATCAGGAACATATTTTTTTGAAAAAAAAATAAGTTTAATTCCAAGAATAATGATTACAAAAAAAGTAGAATGTTTTAATTCTGGAAATTTTTCCATTAATCGAACAAAAAATTGTAAAATCAATCTCATAGAAAAAATTCCTATACATACACCCAAAAAAATTAATATAAAATTATCAGATAATGCAACAGATGCAAAAATATTATCAATAGAAAAAGCTAAATCCATTATTTCTATAATAAAAACAACTTTCCAAAAAGAATCTTTTGTTTTTTCATTTTTTAAATTATTTGATATAAAATTTTTATTGAAAAAAAAATGTTTTAATCCTAAAAAAATCAAGTAAATTCCTCCTAATGGTTTCAACCACCATATTTTGATCAATATAGAAGCAAATAATAGACATAAACATCGAAAAAAATAAGCACCAATAATTCCATATTTTATGGCTCTTTTTCTATCTTCTTTTTTAAGATTCAGAATCATAGAAGATAACATGGCTGCATTATCTATAGATAAAATACTTTCTAATAAAAATAAATTTCCTATAATAGAAATAGATAGAATAGGATGATGAATAATTTGTATTATACATTTTTCAATATTCATTTTTAAAAGCTTTATAAAGCCATTAATTTACTATAAGTTCCCTTATTTGATATTAAAGTATCATGTTTTCCTTGTTCTATAATTTTTCCTTTTTCTAATACAATAATATGATCTGCATTTTGTATAATAGTAGAAGATAATTTATGTGCTATTACAAGAGATGTTCTATTTTTCATTATTTTATTTAATGCTTTTTGAATTGTAATTTCAGATTCTGTATCTAATGAAGAAGTTGCTTCATCTAAAATCATAATTGGAGGATCTTTAAATACAGCTCTAGCTATGCTAATTCTTTGTTTTTGACCTAAGGATAATTTATTTCCATTATATCCTATAATAGTATCATACCCTTTTGGAAGTTTTTCTATAAAACAATGTGCATTAGCAATTTCAGCTGCTTGTATTACAGAATTTATAGATACTTTTTTTTCTGATCCTAATGCTATATTATTAAAAATAGAATCATTAAAAAGAACTGGTTCTTGAGTAACAATTCCTAATAATTTTCTATAATCTTTAATTTTCAAATATTTAATGTTAATTCCATCTATAGTAATTTCTCCAGATGTAACATCATAAAATCTGGCTAATAAATTAGCAAGGGTAGATTTTCCACTGCCGGATCTCCCCACTAAAACTACAGTTTTTCCTTTTTTTAAAGAGAAACTTAAATCTTGAATTAAGATCAATTTATTATAAGTAAATGATACATTATGAAATAAAATTTCATTTTCGAAATGAAAAATGGATTTATATCTAAATTTTTCATTTGATGTACATTTGGTATTCAATATTTCTACAATACGTTCTGCAGCTGCTCTTCCTTTTTGAATATTAGATATAGAATTAACTAAACTTTTCGCGGGATTGATAATTTGAAAAAATAACCCTATGAAAGGAAAAAGTATTTCTGGCCCCATTCCTTTTTTTTCTAAAAAAAGTTTTCCTCCATACCAAATGATTAAAATCATTGTAATGGAACCAAAAAATTCACTCATAGGAGAAGCTAATTCTTTTTTTCTATTAACACGAGCAGAAAGTATTTTCTGATATTCAGATACTTGTTCAAAACGTTTTTGCATTTGATTTTCAGCACTGAAAATATTTATAATTTTAATAGAGTTTAAAGTTTCTTCTATAACAGAAAATAATTTTCCTAATTGGTTTTGAGCTCCTCTTGCATCTTTTTTTAAACTAATTCCTATAACAGATAAAAAAACCCCCATTAAAGGAACCAATAAAAAAGTAAATAAGGTAAGCTTATAACTAATTAAAAATAAGGTTAATAAATGAAAAATAAACATAATAGGAGAACTAATCAAATTAGCCAAAGAACTAACAATAGATATTTCTATTTCATTAATATCATTAGACAATCTAGATATTAAATCTCCATTTCTTTTATTTGAAAAAAAAATTATAGGTAAAGAAAGTATTTTTTTGTGAAAATCATTTCTAATATTTCTAACTATGGAAGTTTTTATTCCTATTAAGAAATATTCCGCTAAATATCGAAATATATTTCGAATTAAGAAAAGAAGAATAATGAAAAAACAAAATATAGCTAAAGTATTTATTTTTCCATATTTGAATAATGATATTTTTATATAGTCATGAAAATATTTTAAAATAAAATCAAAATATATATTGAAAGAATTAAAAAATGTCGTTTTATTTTTGTATTCAGAAGGTTCAAATAAAATACTTAATACAGGTGAAATAGATATTATGGATATAACTGAAAATAAAGAATATAAAAAATTGCATGATATGTTAATGATATAATAATATTTATAGGGCTTCGAATAAGCTAAAATTTTTTCAAGTGCATTCATTTAATTTTATTAATCCCAATAAAGATAGCTATAAAAATTTTTTAATTTATTAATAATATAATAATTTCATAAGAAAAATAAGATGCGTGTAAGAAACTTTTTTACGATTTTTGTAACTATAATATTGACTATAATTTGCTTATATTATATTACATCATCTAGCGTAGATTCTATAAAGAATAACAAAAAAACTTTAAATCTGGGATTAGACTTAAAAGGAGGAATCAGTATGATTTTAGATATTTCTGAAAAAGATTTATTAAAAAAATTTTCTGACAATTCTCAAAATTTTATTTTTTTAAAAGCATTGGAGAATACAGATAAGAAAAAAAAAGAAAATCCAAATACAGATTATTTATCATATTTTATAAATTCTTTTAATCAAGAAGTAAAAAATAAAAAATTAAATATCAGTTTATCCTCTTCAAATTTATTTGGAAATAAATCGAATAATGAATCCATTGATTCTAATAGTTCTGATTCAGAGGTAAAAAAATTTTTAAAAAAAAAAATAGAATCATCTATAATTTCCATTCAAAATATTTTGAGATCCAGAATAGATAGATTTGGGATTATACAACCCAATATCCAAAGAATCAAAAATTCAAATCGAATTTTAATTGAATTGTCTGGAATACAAAATGTAGATAGAATAAAAAATATTTTAGAAAAAAAAGCGGAATTACATTTTTTTGAAACTTTTAATGTTCAAGAAGTGATTCCATATTTTAATACAATAAATAAATTTTATCAAAAACATTATAAAATAAAAAAATCTTTTATAGATATTTTGAATATTCCACTTATTAAATCTTCAAATACAGTTGGATTAGTTCACATGAAATATAAAAAAATCATTTCCGATTTTTTAAATTCTACGGAAGCTATGAATTATTTACCATATCATTTACATAATACAAAATTTTTGTGGGGATATAAAAATTCAAATAATTTTTTACAATTATTTGCTATAAAAATAAGTGATGAAAAAACATCTCATTTTTTAAATGGAAATATGATAACTGATGCTTACAAAACTTTTGGACCTTTAAATGAAATATATATAAATATTAAAATGAATCAAGAAGGAACTAAAAAATGGAAAATATTCACAGAAAAAAATATAGGAAAAAACATTGCAATAGTACTTGATGATTTAGTATATGCAGTTCCTGTAGTAAAATCAGTTATTCCAAATGGAATGTCTCAAATATATGGACACTTTTCAATACAAGAATCTAATGATTTAATAAATGTATTAAATACAGGAGAATTACCAACCTCTGTAAAAATTATTCAAACAAACATAATTGGTTCTTACTTGGGAAAAGAATCTATTCGAAAAGGAATTATATCTTTTTTAATAGCTTTATTTTTTGTATTTATTTGGATGTTTTTTTATTATTCAATTCCAGGATTGTATGCTAATATTATTTTATTTTTCAATATTATATTTGTTTTTGGAATTCTTATTTCTATGAATGCAGTATTAACTTTTCCGGGTATTGCTGGAATTATACTTACATTAGCAATGTCTATGGACGCAAATATAATAATATACGAGAAAATCAAAGAAAATATAAAAAATAAAATTCATTTATCAACATCTATTAATAATAGTTATACTTTACAAGGAGCTTTATCTTCTATTATAGATGGACAAATTACCACTCTATTATGTGGAATTATTTTATTTTATTTTGGAATAGGGCCAATACGAGGATTTGCTACTACTTTGATTATTGGAATTATAATATCTATGTTTACTTCCATTTGTTTAGGAAGATTATTTTTAGAATGGCATTTTAGAAAATATAAAAAAATTTATTTTAAAACTTTTTTTCTGAATAAAATTCAAAATATGCAATATGATTTTTTATCTAAAAGAAAATGGGTTTATATGATTTCTTCTATTTTTATAATTGTGAGTATACTTTCTTTTTTTTTAAAAGGGTTTAATCTGGGATTAGATTTTGTAGGAGGACGTTCTTACATAATTCTTTTTGATCGTAAAGTAGTTCCTGAAAAAATTTCAGAAATTTTATCAAAAACATTTATGGAAAATGGAAAACCTACTTTTCCTAGGGTTCAAACATTTGGAGATAAAAATCAACTTAAAATAGTAACTAAATATAAAATACGGGAAGAAAATAACCAAGTGGACGAAGTAATTTTAAAAAAGATATTTATAGCTTTAAAAGCTTTTTTTCCTATAAATTTTGATAATTTTAAAAAAATAAAAAAAAATAAATCATTAGGTATTTTATCTGTAGAAAAAATAGGACCAACAGTAGTTATAGACATGATTTATAAAGCTTGTATTTCTATTGCAATTTCTTTAGTAGGAATTTTTATATATATCTTTATAAGATTCAAAAAATGGCAATTTGGATTAGGAGCAATAATCTCTTTAATTCATGATTCAATTATCGTACTTGGAATTTTTTCTTTTTTACACAAAAAATTTCCTATTTTGGAAATAGATCAAACTTTTATAGCTGCTTTATTAACAATAATAGGATATTCAATTAATGATACCGTAATAGTTTATGATAAAATTAGAAAAATTTCAAAAAAAACATCTTTTTTGATGAAAGAGATTATAAATAAAGGCATTTATAGTTCTCTCTCTAGAACCATAAATACTTCTTTTATTACTTTATTAGTAGTTTTAATTATTTTTCTATTTGGAGGAAAAGTTCTTCATAGTTTTATGTTGGCTCTATTCATTGGAATCAGTGTAGGTACTTATTCCTCTATATTTATTGCTCCATCCATAGTATATGATTGTTGTAAAAAAATATAAATGAAAAATTTATTATTTATTAGTATAGAAGAAAGCTTTTTTATCATTTTTATAGCCGTACTTGTTTTTGGTCCTAAAAAAATACCAGATATAGCTAGGGGATTAGGAGAAGGCATCCGATATTTAAGAGATGCAAAAATGAAAATTAAAAATGAAATTATTCGGAATAATAATAATGTAGATAAATCTATTAATAAAAAAGAAATTGACAAAGAAAAAAAAATAAAAAAATGCGTACCTACATATTCTATAAAACGGAATAAGTAATTTATATATTTTTTCTATAATATTTAATATTAGATTTTTCTATTAATACATTTCCTATTTTTTCTAAAACATTTTCTCTTAAACTAGCATTTAAAGATTCTATTTCAGAAGAAAAATAAGAAAGTTTTTTAGATGTGTTAAAACGTTTTAAGGTTCTTACAAAAAAAAGCCCCTTTTCTCCTAGTATTGGTTTAGAAGTCTTATATAATTTTGAAGAAAAAGCATATCCCACTACTTTAGGCTCTGTATGATTTTCAATCATCGACTGATAAAAATTAATTTTATAAGATTTATTTATTTTTTTAGAGAAACGAACAGCTATTTTTTCTAGATTTATATTTTTTTTTATTATATTATATAAATAACGATTTATTTTTTTCTTAAATAGAAAAGGAATTAGATTATTTTTTATTTCTTCAATGGGATATCCTTTTTTTTGAATGTTAGATAACAAAACCATAATATAATCTTTATTTGAAGTAGAAAAAATTTTTAAATCTCCCTTTTTTCTATTTTTTTCATAAGACCAATTAATGATTTCTTTGTCCAATTCAGTGTTTAAATCATGAATATTCCATTGATTACTCTTTATTTCTTTCAAAAAAAGAGTTTCATATCTTTTTTTTCTTGCATTATTAATAAATGTATTTAAACTTGAACTTTTATTTTCTTTCATAAATTGAACAACTTTTTGATAAAGGATTTCTTCCGTTTTTTTTGACGGAATCAATGTTTTAATTATTATGGCAAATTGATAAACTGGTTTTATATCTTTTATATTATCAATTCTTATAATATGGTATCCAAATTTAGTTTCAATTAAACCTATTGTTCCTTTTTTATTATTTAAAGAAAAAAAATCAAATGATCCTTTTCCTTTAAAAGTTTCATTTTGTTCTTCATATTTTAACCATCCTAAATTTCCTTTATTTTTTTTTGCATTGATAACATCGTCAGATTTTTCCACTATTAAAGAATTAAATCGATTAGGATTTTTTATAACAATATCATATATTTTTTTTGCTATTTTTTCAGCTTTTTCTTTAGTCCTATTTTTAGAAAAACGTATAGCTTCTTTATGAGAAATCAATATATGACTGGATAAAACAGAATTATATACCATTTTTTTCCCCGTTAATTTAGCCATAATATAAATATTATTATCTTTAACAGGACCGTACATACTTCCAATTTTATTGTTTTTTTCTACAAAATGTTGCAAAGTAATAGGAAGATTTTTTTTCAAATAAAAATTTGAATCAAAAGGTTTTTCAGATTGGTTAGAAACAATTATGGAATTGTGATTATAATTTTTAAATTTATTAAATAATTTTTTTATTTCAGAATTCATATTTTTTTCATCATCCAATGATGGATAAGAATGAAAAATTACAAAATTTAGGGTTCTTAAATTTTCTTTCTTATAAAGAAATTTATTTTTTTTAATAAAATTATAAATTTCATAATTTTTAATTTCACGGTATTTTTTTTCTATTTCTGAATAAGGAATAAATATATAATCAATTATGGAGAATTGATTTTTATCTTTATAATTCAATTGAGCTTCTATAAAAGATGTATTTAATCCATACATCAACATTTCTACATATTTTTTTGCAATAATTCTTTTTGGAATACTATTTTTTTCATAAAACCAAATATTTTTTTCTGCTTCTATTTTAGGATCTAAAGACGAAGGGATTTTTTCTAAATTTTTTAAATATGATCTAAATTTTTTCATATTCATTTTACCCTTTTCATTTTGAAAATCAATTATTTTACTGTATATAGATTGTTTTTCTATTGCTTTCCAAAAATCTTCTTTTGTACTTTGTATCCCTAATTTTTTTGCTTGTTGATTTAATACTTTTTCATGAACTAATAATTTCCAAGTATCATTTTTCAAATAATGATCCGGTTCATTTTCACGAAATCGTTTCAAAAATTGAAAACAATTAAGATATTCTTTTAAAGAAATATTATCTCCATTCACTTTTCCAATAATAGTGGAATTTTTAGTAAAAAATTTCAATATTATATTAGGGTCCAATATAAAAAATATCAAAGATATACTAATGAAAAAAAAAACTAACCATGTATTTTTTCTAATTTTTTCTAAAAAACTCATTTTAAAAAATTTTTTTTAAGAAAAACTTCTTCTATTTTATTTTTAGATACTTTTTTAATTTCAATATAAAAATTTTTGTTAATAACAATTTTTTCTCCATATTTTGGAATATCTCCTATATATGTTACAATTAAACCTCCTAAAGTTTCATATTTATCAGATTGAGGAAGATCTAAATTATATTTAGAATTAATAAAATCAATTTCTAAACGTGCAGAAAATAAAAATTCATTGTCATTTAATTTATTATCTAATAATAAATTTCCATCATGTTCATCCTTAATATCTCCAAGAAACTCTTCTAAAATATCTTCCATAGTTATCATTCCTGCAGTCCCTCCATATTCATCTAAAACTATAGCAATACTTCTTTTTTTTTTAATTAACAGATCCATAATTTCTCTTACAGGAGTTGTTACATATACTAATTCCACCGATCTAATTATAGATTCAATATTTTTTGGTTTTTTAAGTAATTCTAAATAATGAATATAACCTATAATGTTATCTATATTATTTTTATAAATTACGATTTTAGATAATCCACTTCCAGTCAAAATATTTTGAATTTTTTCTATAGAAGAAAAAACTAAATTAGAAGAAACAATCTCCTTTCTAGGAACCATACATTCTCGCGCTTTTTTTTCTGAAAAATCCAAAGCTTTATGAAAAATTTCAATTTCAGATTCGACAATATTTTTTCCTTTTAGATTTTTTTCTATATTTTCTGATAAAAAATAAATCAAATCTTCCTTATCAAAAATTTTTTTTTTATCATTTTCTTGTTCTCCTAAAATTTTTAGAAAAACATTAGAAATACAAATTATAGAGTTTGTAATAGGGGAAAATATTTTATATATCACATATGCAGGAACAATAAATAAACTCAACAATTCATTTGAATACACACTAAATATTATTTTTGGAACAAATTCTCCAATAATTAAAATAATAGTAGCAGAAAAAATGGTTTCTAAAAAAATCATCCATAAAGAATTATCCAAAAATTCTTTTGGAAAGATATATAAAAATATTTTTCCCATATAAATACCATATATAACTAAAGATATAGTATTTCCAATTACCATTGTAGTAATAAATTTTTTAGAATTACTAATACTTTTTGAAAGAAGTTTAGAATGAAAAGATCCTTTTTTATTTTCTTTTTCTAATTCTATTTGGAATAAACTAGAAGAAATTATAGCCATTTCCATTCCAGAAAAAAAAGCAGATACAAGTATGGTGATAAAAACTATACTAACATGAAAAATTATATTATTTAATTGGTAAAATTCCACTAATTTTTTTTAATCTAATTTTTTTTAAATCTTCAGAAGCATCAATTCCATTTATGGCATGTAATACAGTTCCATCTGAATTAGATATGATTGTTGTATATTTTTTATTAAAAATTTTTTTCTTTTTTCTATCCCAGAAAATTTCATCAGTTTTCAAAAAATATCCTGTATAACTCATAATTATTATATTTCCTTTGATGTGATAAAATATTTTATTAATTGATTTAACCCAATCCGCTTTAAGATAAGTGTATTTATTCGTTTTTTGATCATAAATAAATAAATTCAATCCATTTGGAAATAATGTATAAGAAGTATATTCTTTAATAACGGAAGAATAAATGATAAATTTTAATAAACCTTTTTCTTTATAGAAAATATTTGTTTTAACAAATATATTATGAGGTATTTCATTTCTATTTTTTATAGATTTTCTCTTATTTATTACAGATTCTCTATTCACACAAGAAAATATAATAAAAAATAACAAAAAAATATGATAATAGAATTTATTACTAATTATTTTATTGTACTTTTGTTTTTCTTTGGTATCTTAGCTCAGTAGGTAGAGCAAAGGACTGAAAATCCTTGTGTCCCCGGTTCGATTCCGGGAGGTACCACTCTTAATTTACTTTAGGCCTAATTCTTTTTTAACGGATTCAGTAATATCCTCACCTTTATTAACTAAAACACCTTTTCCGGGACTACAATCATCAACTCTTATAATATTTTTATCTTTATTGATTACTTTATGGATCGCATTCTCTATTTTCTTGTATATAGGATTTAATAGTTTATTTTGTTTTTTAGTTAAATCATCTGAAGCTATTTTTTGATAAGCATGAGCCTTTGCTTGTAAAATTTCTAATTCTTTTTTAAGAATTGGATTTTTATTTTTCTGAAATTTTTCCGCTTTTTTATGAAATTCTTTTGCTAATTTATTTAAAATATTTTCATGAATTTTACTAATTCTATCTAATTCTTTTTGAGCAGTAGAAAATTCTGGCATTTTTTCTATCAATCCCATACTATTAAGACAAACTATTTTATTATGACATTCTTTAATACATTCAGAATTCCTAGAATATGAATGATATCCAAATAAAAATAGAAATAATAAAAAATAAAAAATTGTATTTTTTCTCATATGATTTTTTTGTTTTTATTTGTGTTATTTTACAAATTTTTTCCTATTATAAAATGTGTTTTCCATTTTGATTTATTTAACCCATGAATTATATTATTATCTATAGGATATCCGAAATCCACTCCTAAAAAACCTATTGGTTCCCAAAATAAACGGAATCCAAATCCAAAAGATTTATTCATTCTTAATGGATTAAATTTTTGATAAGAATTACTAATATTTCCTCCTTCCATAAAACAAGTTGTCCAAATTTTTAAATTTGATAAATTTTTAATTAAATAACGTATTTCCAAAATAAATTTATCATAAATTCTCCCTCCATTATTGAATATTTGATCTTTATAAGAATATCCTCTTAATGGAATATGATCTTTATTATATAAATTTGATCCTGATAAACTATTATGGACTCCTCCCATATAAAATTTTTGATAGGAAAATAATTCTTTTTCATTATTGTATTGTCCTAAATAACCTAATTCTCCTCCTGTTTTTAGTATTATATTATCTACGATTTTATGATACCAAAATAAAATTATTTTTAATTTAAAATACTCCATCCACTCCTTATTTTTATTATTCGTAAAAATTACGGAATATGGAATAGTAAACATACTATTTAATTCTATTTCTGATCCTTGAAATGGAAAAATAAAATTGGGTTCTGTTGTTAATCTTTGTAATGAAATTAAATAACTTAGATCATTAAATCCATGTTTTTGATATGAATTAGAAAATATTTCTTTTTTATAAATAATTTTTTCGTAATCTACAGACGTCAAAATTTTAGAATAAGGATCCAAAAAAGTTAAATACTTATTAAAGTGAATAGAACCTCCTATTTTTTCTAAAAATTGTTTTTCTTCATTTTTGGGATTTTTATTATATTTTTGATGCAAAAAAGATAAATCCTCTTCGTTTTCAATTCTTTTTATCGAATATTGACTTTTAAAAGTAAAAGAAGTAGGATTTTTTCTTTCAAGCCAAGGCTCTGTAAAAGAAAAACCATAAGATATAAAATCTTTTCCCAACTGACTATGAATAGTGAGTTTCTGTCCGTCCCCTTGAGGAATAGGATTCCATGAACTCCAATTAAGAATATTTCTAATAGAAAAATTTCCGAAATTTAATTTAAAATTTCCAATAACTTTCTTAAAATTTTTTCCTCCAAAACCTCCATGAAATTGAAATTCATTAGTATTCTTTTCTACAACATGCCATTCTATATTTATCAATCCATTTTTTTTGTTGGGTTTAATTTCATAATATACCTTATCAAAAAGATTTAAATTATACAAATGTAATAAACTATACTTTATATTTTCTATAGAGAAAAGATCTCCAGGATAAGTTTTTAATTCTCTTCTAATAACATAATCTTTAGTAATTGAATTTCCTAATATAATAACTTGATTTATATAAACAGGTTGATTTTCTTTTATTTGTATTTCTAAATCTACTTTATGATATAAAATTTTTTTTTCTATAAAAGTAATATCAACAAATAAATAACCTGAATTTAAATAAGCATATAGAAGACTATTAGGATAAGAAGGATTTAAAATATTTTTTTCAATTCCAATTGGATTATATATGTCTCCCTTTTTGTACGAGAAAATTTTTTTCAAAAAATCTGTTTTTAATTTTTCATTTCCTAATATATGAACGTTTTCTAACGTATATTTTTCTCCTTCTATAATTTTAATCTTTATTCCATAATCTCCGGATTTTTTTTTCCATACAGAATCTAAAAATACTTGAATATCAATAAATCCCATAGATTTATATTTACGGATAATATTTTTTAAATATTTTTTTACATTTTCTTGAACAAAAAGGGGCTTTTTAATTATAGAAATTATAGATAATAAATTTTTATTATTTTGATTTATTAAACTAAGTAATTCTTTATTTTTAAGAATTTTATTTCCATCAAACAATATTTCTTCTATTTCAATTTTTTTTCCTTTATCTATATAAAAGTATAATACGTTTTTATTATTTTTTTTATCTTTTTTTATTTCATGTTTTATATTAATTTCATGATATCCATCTTTCATATAATATTCTTGTATATCATTTTTTATAGATTGAATTAAATCACCAGAAATTTTTTCTCCAATTTTAATTTTTCTTATTTTGGTAAATTGATCTTTTTTAATTCCTTCTACTTTTATTTCATGAATTTCTTCTAAATCATCTAACTCAAAAAATAAATCAATTTCATTTTTATATATATTTTTTCTGTAAATAGATATGTTTTTAAAAAGATTACTTTTCCACAATTTTTTTATGATATTATCCGTTGTTATTCCATACATATCAATTCTATCTCCTGTAGAAATCCCTGATAATTCAGAAATAAAACGATCGTCATATTTAGTTTTTCCTACAACATGTATTTTTTTTACAATAAAGAAAGTATCTTTATGAGTATAAAAATTATTATAATTACTAACAGTAGATGAATATGCTTGTTGAAATTGTATTATTATTAATAAATAAAAAATGCTGCTGATAAAAATATTTTTTTTCATGAAAAATTATTCTACGTTTCCAAAACGACGTTTTCTTTTTTGATAACTGATTATAGCCTCGAAAAAATCTTTTTTTCTAAAATCGGGCCATAAAATATTTGTAAAATATAACTCTGCATAAGCAGATTGCCAAAGTAAAAAATTACTAATACGTTGTTCTCCGCTTGTTCTAATAATTAAATCTACATCTGGTAAATCTTTAGTATACAAATGATTTTGAAAAAAAGAAGAATCTATATCTTTTTCCGAAAACAATCCATTACATACTTTTTTAGTAATATTTTTTGTTGCTCTTATAATTTCTTCTCTAGCTCCATAATTCAATGCTAAAATTAAAGTTCCAGATGTATTATATTTTGTTTTTTTCATGAAGAAAAATAGTTCTTCTTGAATCACTTTAGAAAATTTTTCTATTTTTCCTATAGTGATAATTTTAACATTTTTTTCATGAATTTCTTTTAAATGAATTTTTAAATTAGTTTGAAATAAATGCATTAAATTATCTATTTCTTTTTTTGGTCTATTCCAATTCTCTGAAGAAAATACATACAAAGTTATATAAGGAATTCCTAATTCTTTACATCCGTTAATCGTATCTCTTACAGATTGTATTGATTTTTCATGACCAAATGTTCTATTTTTTCCTCTTTTTTCAGCCCACCGACCATTACCATCCATAATAATAGCTACATGATGAGGAATATTATTGTAATCTATTTTTTCTAATAATTTTTTCATAGAAAATCATAAGTACACCTTTTATAATATAAATAAAAATAAAGATTTTTCATATTCAATTTCGTTGATCCATTCCCCATAAAAGTTTTTCTCTTAATGTTTTATAATATGTATTTTTTCCTTCTTGAAGGATATATATATAAAAAGGAGCTTTTCGAATATATAATTCATTTTCTTGATTCAAGGAAATTAATCTAGTATCCATAGATAAAGAATAAGACTTAACACGACTATGTATTTTTAAATAAACTTTTTGATCGTCTGATATGATTAATGGCCGTGAAAATAAATTATGTGGAGATATAGGAGTCAAAACAAAATTTTGATTTTCAGGGCTAATAATAGGACCTCCACAACTTAAAGAATATCCAGTAGAACCAGTAGGAGTAGAAATAATCAATCCATCTGCCCAATAAGAAGTTAAAAATTCATTATCTATATAAGCATCTATAGTGATCATAGAAACCATTTCTTTTCTAAGAATCACGATTTCATTTAATGCAAAATTAAAAAATTTCTGATGATTCGTTATAGAAGTTTCTAACGACAATAAACTTCTAGGCATTATATAAAATTTTCGATTAAAAATTTGATCTATTTTTTTTATAAAAACGTCTTTATTAAAAGTTGCTAAAAAACCTAAATTACCCGTATTAACTCCCACTATAGGAATTCCAGAATCTCTAATTAATGTTATAGCAGATAAAATCGTTCCGTCTCCTCCAAAAGTAAACATTAAACTAAAATTTTTAGTAGTTAATTCTTTATAATGAGAAAATACAGGAAAATCTAAATTTTTGAATTCTTCAAAAGAAGATAAAATGTTGAAAAACGATTTTTCAATATATATTTCTATTGAATTACTAGATGCATAGCCTATGAACTGATTAAAATATGATATATTTTTTTCACAAAATTTTTGTCCATACACGGCTACTTTCATTTGAAAATTTTCTTAAAATTATTAAAAATTACGAAATTAATTATTTCATTATATTAAATTTATACAAAGTTTTTTATTAAATTTGTGTTTGTTTTGAAAACAACAAAGCCTAAAATGAAGGAATCGTTATTTCCGGCAAAAATATTGTTATTTGGAGAATATGGAATTTTGAAGAATTATAGTGGACTTTCTATTCCTCATGATATTTACAAAGGGACTTTGAAAGTACATTCTGAATTCAATAAAGATATTTTATATTCTAATTATGAAATTAGAAAATTTTATAATTTTTTATCCATTTTAGAAAAAAAAAACAAATTCCAACAAAATTAGATTTAAATAAGTTACATAGAGATATACAAAAAGGAATATTTTTTCATTCAAATATTCCTAAAGGATATGGATTGGGAAGCTCTGGAGCATTAGTAGCTGCAATTTATGATAAATATGCAAAGCATAAAATAAAAGGATATTTAAAAAAACATATTATAGTATTAAAAAATATTTTTAGCAAAATGGAATCTTTTTTTCATGGAATAAGTTCTGGAATAGATCCTTTGATTTGCTATTTAAATAAACCTTTACTTATTCGATCTAAAACAGATATTTCTATAACAAAGATTCCTAATAATAATAAGGGAAAAGGAGCTATTTTCTTATTAAATTCTGGAATTCCTCGCAAAACTAATTCTATGATGAAATTTTTTTTAAAAAAATTAAAACATGATAAATTCAGAAAAATTTTTTTTGTAGAATTTATAAAATATAATGAAAAATGTATTGAAGCTTTTTTAAAAAAAGATTTTAAAATTTTGTTGAAAAATGTAAAACTTCTATCTACTTGGATTTTTAATCATTTTCGTCCCATGATTTCCAAAAATTTTTATAAAATATGGAAAGATGGTATATTTAATAACATGTATTATTTGAAGCTATGTGGTTCTGGAGGAGGAGGATTTTTTTTAGGTTTTACACAAAATTATGATTTATCTCAAAAAAAATTGAAAAAATACACCATAAAAGTACTTTTTCGTTTTTAATTCTTTTTTTTATGAAAATAAGATTAAATCATTACTTGTCCAATGCAGGAATTTCTTCTAGGAGAAAAGCAGATCAACTTATTCAATCTGGAGTAATAGAAGTAAATGGAAAACCTGTTTTTAAATTAGGCACGATTATTCATACTAATGATATTGTTAAATTTCATGGATCAAAAATTAAATCTAAAAATAAAATTTATATATTACTAAATAAACCTAAAGGTTTTATCACTACGACACGAGATCAATTCAACAGAAGAACAGTAATGAATTTAATTTCTTGTTTATCTGAATATAGAATTTTTCCTGTAGGAAGATTAGATTGTTCTACTACAGGAGTTTTACTTTTAACAAATGACGGATATATAGCTGAAAAATTAACTCATCCTAAATATCATATAAAAAAAATATATCATGTATCATTAAATAAGAATATTATAAATGAAGATTTAGATAAAATAAGAAAAGGAAAAATTTCTTTAAAAGAAGGAAAAGTTAAAGTCATTTTTATAAAAAAAAATGATAAAAATAAAATAGAAATAGGATTGTCTATAGGATGGAATAGAGTCATTAAACGAGTATTTAAAAAACTGAATTATAAAGTTATTCGATTAGACCGAATTAATTTTGGAGGGATAACCAAAAAAAATCTTAAAATAGGAAACTGGTGTTTCTTAAATAAAAAAGAAATAGAAAATATTACTAAATAGATATTTTTTTATGAAAAAAATCACCATTATTAATGGCCCTAACTTAAATCTTTTAGGAATAAGAGAACCTGAGTTATATGGAAATGAAAATTTTTTAGATTATTTTAATAAATTAAAAATAAAACTACATTCTAATAATATAGAAATTGATTATTATCAAAACAATAGTGAAGGAAAAATTATAGATATTTTACATTCTATAGGATTTAAATCGGATGGGATTCTGTTAAATGCAGGAGCATATACTCACACTTCTATAGGAATTGCTGATGCTATAAAATCTATTTTATCTCCTGTTGTAGAAGTTCACATATCTAACATTTATTCTAGAGAATCTTTTAGAAAAAAATCGTTTATTTCTCCTGTTTGTAAGGGAACCATTTTTGGTTTTGGATTCAAGTCCTATGAATTGGGGATAATGAGTTTTTGTTTATAAGATTGATAAAAATCATTTAATTTTTTAATATGTTGAATAATGTTATCAATTCCATATTTATTTTTTACGGATACTTTAAACCATATAGGTATAGTAAAATCATTTTTTTTAATTGTATTAATATAAGAAGAAATATTTTCATCAATACATTTATGATTTCTTAATTTATCTGTTTTTGTGAAAACAATACAAAAATGGATCCTTGCATTGTTTAATTTTTGTATAAAATTTAAATCTATTTCTTGCATGATCAATCTACAGTCTATCAATAAAAATAAAAAAACGATGTTTTTTTTATGAAAAATATAATCTGTAATTAATTTTTGCGTTTCTTTTTTATTTTTTTTTATATAAAAAAATCCATAACCTGGTAAATCTACCAAATACCATTGATGATTTATTAAAAAATAATTAATACATTGTGTTCTTCCAGGAGAAGAAGAAACCCGGGCTATTTTTTTTTTAACTATACTATTGATTAAACTAGATTTTCCTACATTCGAACGTCCAACAAATGCATATTCAGGAAAGGAATGATGAATTGAAAACTGATTAATATTTTTATAACTTCCTTCAAATTTTACAGAAAAAATTTTCATGATTAAAATCAAATTTAGAAAGCCATTCCTCTAATATATTTATAAATATTTCAGGATGTTCCATCATCGGAACATGTCCACATTTATCTATCCAATGTAATTCCGAATGAGGCAATAGTCTATGAAATTCTTTTGCAACTCCTGGAGGAGTTACATGATCTTGCTTTCCCCAAATTAAACAAATAGGTTGTTGAATTACAGATAAATCTTTAGACATATTATATTTCATAGCACTTTTTGCAAGATATAAAATTTTAATTCCTTTTTTTTTATCATTTACAATATGAAAAACTTCATCGACTAATTCTTTAGTTGCTATATTAGGATCATAGAATACTTCTTGTGATTTTTTTCTAATATACTCATAATTTTCTCTTTTAGGAAAAGCATCTCCAAAAGCTTTTTCAAATAAACCTGAACTTCCTGTCAAAACAACGGAATGAACCAAATCTATTCTTTTTTTTGCTATGATTAAAGCTATATGTCCTCCAAGAGAATTTCCTATTAAAGTAGCTTTTTTAATTCCTATTTCCATTAAAAATTGAATAACATATTTAGAAATGTTAAAAATATTAGTCAAAAATAATGGCATGTTATAAAGAGGTAATGAAGGAATGATTACTTGATAACCTTTTTTTGGAAAAAAATCTAAAAGAGCTTTGAAATTACTCAATCCTCCCATTAAACCATGAAGTAAAATCAAAGGATGACCTTTCCCTTTTTTTATATGAGGAAACTTTTTTTCTTTATTAATAATATGAAGCATACATACGATTTCTATTGATTTTATGTTTTTAAGTCTTAAGTATTTTTTTTACATTGTTTTTGAACAATAAAGTAAGCTTCTTTAGCTGCCATTTCTTCTGATTTTTTTTTCGAAGGACCTGTTCCTTGAGTTATAATTCCACATTCTGATATTGTAAATTCAGATAAATAAATAATTTTATTTTTGTTTTTATTTTTTTTAAAAGTTTTAAAATTTATAAAAAATTTATTTTTTTGAGACCATTCTATTATCCATACTTTATAACTGAAAATTTCATTCTGTAATTTTTCAAGATTTATATGAATATGTAATATTTTGTTATATATAAATTTTTTACAGCTTTGATATCCCACTTCCAAATAAATAAATCCTATTAAAGCTTCAAGTGTGTTTCCTAGTATATTATCAGATATCATAGATTTATCATTTCCTAGTATGTTATCAGATATCATAGATTTATCAAAAAAAATATCTGTAAGAGTTAATTTTTGAGAAATTTTATTTAAATTTTTTCTGCATACAATTTTAGATCGTATCTGAGTTAATTCTCCTTCTTTTTTTTCAGGAAATTTTTCACATAAAAAATGTGATATAATAGAATTCAATACAGCATCTCCTAAAAATTCCAATCTTTGAAAATTAAGAGAATAATTTTGATGAAAATTTTTTTTAGAAAAATTATATATAAATACTTCTTTTAAAAGTTTTGTATTTTTTGGATAAAAACCCAATATTTTTATCAACTTACTAACTAAAATGGAATAATCATTTTTAATAGTATTATTTTCAGATACCATTTATTCTTTTAAATAAAATACAAACATTATGTCCTCCAAAACCAAAAGTATTGCATATACTAATTTTTACTTCTTTTTTTATTGCTTTATTTGGAGTTAAATTAATTTTGGGATCTATATTTTTATCTATATGGAACAAGTTTATAGTGGGAGGAATAATTCCCTTTGTTAAAGGAAGAATAGAAGCTATTGCTTCTATGGCTCCAGCTGCACCTAACAAATGTCCTGTCATAGATTTTGTGGAATTAATATTGATATTATATATATTTTCATGAAATACTTTTTGAATTGCTTTTATCTCTGCAATATCTCCTAATCTGGTAGATGTTCCATGAGAATTAATATGATCTACTTCTTCACATTCAATACCTGCATCTTTAATTGCAGATTTCATAGCTAAAATAATTCCTTTTCCTTCTGGATGAGGAGCTGTAATATGGTAAGCATCTCCAGACATTCCCACTCCCACTATTTCAGCATATATTTTTGCTCCTCTTTCTTGAGCATGTTTATATTCTTCAAGAACAAGACATCCTGCTCCTTCTCCTAATACAAAACCATCTCTATTTTCATCAAAAGGTCGTGACGCCGTTTTATAATCTTCATTTCTGGTAGATAATGCATGTAAAGCATTAAACCCACCTACCCCACTTTGCGTGATAGCAGCTTCAGAGCCCCCAGTTACCATTATATCAGCTTTTCCTAAACATATTAAATGATAAGCATCTACAATAGCATTAGAAGATGAAGCACAAGCAGATACTGTTGCATAATTTGGACCATGAAGACCATAATTCATAGAAATAAAACCAGCCGTAATATCTATTAACATTTTTGGAATGAAAAAAGGACTAAATCTAGGATATTTTCCTCCATATACATAATCAGAAATAGACTCTTCTAGATTTAAAAGCCCTCCAATTCCAGATGACCAAATTACTCCTACTCTTTCTTTTTTTTCTTTTGAAAAATTTATTCTACTACTTTTTATAGCTTCTTCAGAAGCAATAATCCCGTATTGTGCACAAGGATCTAATTTTCGTTTTTCTTTTTTATTAAAAAAAACACTTGAATCATAATTTTTTAATTCACAAGCAAATTTAGTTTTATATTTTTTGGTATCGAAATAAGTAATGGGACCACAACCATTTTTTCCGTTTACAAGAGAAATCCAATACTCCTCTGCAGTATTTCCTATAGGAGTAATAGAACCAATCCCAGTTACCACTACTTTTTTTAAGTATTCCATATCATCCATACATAAATATCTAATCTGTTTTTTTTTTTTCTACATTATTTTTTTCCATCAAAAGATTTTCTATAGCCTGTATGGCTTCACCTACTGTTGTTATTTTTTCTGCTTTTTCATCAGAAATACTAATATTAAATTCTTTCTCAAACTCCATAATGAGTTCGACTATATCTAGGGAATCTGCTCCTAAATCATTGGTAAAACTAGCAGTAGGAGTAATCTCACTTTCTTCTACGCTTAATTTTTCTACAATGAGAGCATTTACTTTGGATGCTATATCAGACATAGATTCATAATTTTTTTATGATACAAAATTAGTAAACTTTTGTAAATCATATATAAATTTGCTTGATGCATAAATAGTACATGATATATGATTTTTTTTTCTCTAGAAAGTTATGGAATTTTGAATTCTTCATGTAATTGGCAATTGACGCCTAATGAACTACAAAAAATTATTATTCAAAAAAAAATGGGAATTGAAACGAAATCAGGAGTTTTAGCTATAAATACGGGCCCTTTTACGGGAAGGTCACCAAAAGATCGATTTATTGTAAAAGATAGTATTACAGAAAAAAAAGTATGGTGGGATGAAAAATTTAATCAATCTTTTGATTCAAAAAAATTTGATCATTTATATCAAAAAGTAGTACAATATTTATCGGGAAAGACATTATATATACGAGATGGATATCTTTGTTCCGATAAACGTTATCAATTAAATATTCGTTCGATCAGTGAATATCCATGGTCTGATCTATTTATTTATAATCTTTTTTTAAGATTTTCAAAATTAGAAAGAATTATCCCCGATTGGTTATTATTGTGTGCTCCAGGATTTTATGCTAATCCCATCGAAGATGGAACACGAAATAAAAATTTTTCCATATTAAATTTTTCTAAAAGAATAATACTTATTGGAGGATCAGGATATACAGGAGAAATTAAAAAATCTGTATTTTCTGTTCTAAATTTTATACTTCCTATGTATAAAAATGTTTTTCCTATGCATTGTGCCGCAAATGTAGGAAAAAAAGAAAAAGATACGGCTCTTTTTTTTGGATTATCTGGAACAGGAAAAACTACTATTTCTAATGATGTAAATAGAAATTTAGTGGGAGATGATGAACACGGATGGACTTATGATAATATTATATTTAACTTTGAAGGAGGATGTTATGCCAAAATATTGGGAATTTCTCCAAAAAATGAACCTATGATTTATCATGCTATCAGAAAAGGAGCTATGCTAGAAAATGTAATTTTTAAAAAAAAAACTAGAGAAGTTGATTTTTCAAATGATACAATTACTCAAAATATAAGAATGAGTTATCCTATTTATTTTATAAAAAATATTGAAGAAAAATTATTATCTTCTAACATAAAAAATATTTTTTTTCTAACATATGACGCTTTTGGTGTTTTACCACCTATATCTCAACTAAATAAAGCACAGTCTTCTTACTATTTTTTATTAGGATATACATCTAAAGTAGCTGGTACTGAATTAAATATAAAAAAACCGAAAGCAACTTTTTCTTTTTGTTTTGGAGCTCCATTTATGCCATTACATCCCGTTCAGTATACAAAAATGTTAATGAAAAAATTAGAGAATACTGAAATTAATGTTTGGATGCTCAATACGGGATTAATATCTGGGGGGGATTTGTTGGGATATCGTATTAAATTAGATGATACGCGTAAAATTGTACAAAATGTTTTAAATGGTTCTTTATTAAAAGTACCTTTCGAAAAATATCCTATTTTTAATTTTCAAATACCAAAATATTGTCCTGGAGTCTCTTCCAACATATTGAATCCTAAAAATTCATGGAAAAATAAGAAAATATATCAAAATCAAGTAAAAATACTTGCTAAAAAATTTATTAAAAATTTTGATATATATAGAGGATTTATAGACAAAAATATTTTGTCTGGAGAACCTGTTTTATAACAAATATTACATTTTTTTTTTACATTCTTGTATATGTTTATTCATATATTTTCCTATGATATCAAATTCTACATTGACAATATCACCAATCTTCATCATATGAAGGTTGGTTTTTCTATAAGTGTAAGGAATAATAGATACATTAAATATATATTGATTATATGTTACTATAGTAAGACTTATTCCATTAATAGTAATAGAACCTTTTTCTACAACTACATGATCCAATTTTTTTTTAGACCTAAAAAAAAATAGCCAACTTCCATTCCTATTTTCAATATTAACAATCGTAGCAATCGTATCTACATGTCCTTGAACTATATGTCCATTTAATCTTTCATGCAACATCATACTCCTTTCTAAATTTACTTTATCTTTAAGTTTTAAAAAATTTAAATTAGTACATAATAAAGTTTCTTCAGAAGCCAGAACTGAATAAGTTTTTTGATTGATATTCATAATGCTTAAACATATTCCATTATGAGAAATGCTTTGATTAATTTGAATTTCTTTATTTAAAAATGGATTTATAAAAGTTAGACAAAGATTGTTTTGATCTCGACTTAATTGATGTACTTTTGCAGTGTATTCTACGATACCAGTAAACATATTTATAATTTTTTTAAAATTAATTAAATATTTTATTATGAAAAAAAAAATTAAAGTAGGATTTACCACAGGCGATATAAACGGAATAGGAATAGAGATTTTTTTGAAAGTATGTTGTAAAAAAAAACTTTTAGATTTTTTTACTCCGATATTATTTGGATCTACCAAATTATGTTTTTATTATAAAAAAATTTTAAACATAGAAATCAATAACATACGAGAAGTAAAAAGTTTTCAAGAAGTTGTTGATTATAAAATCAATATATTCAATATATGGAAAGAAGACATTCAATTTGAATCTATAAAAATAAATCATCCTGAATCAGGAAAATATCCTATTTTATCTTTAAAAAAAGCCGTAAAAGCTTTGAAAGAAGGAAAAATAGATGTCCTTGTAACAGCTCCGGTTAATAAAAAATATATGAATTTTTCAAATTTTTCATTTGTAGGTCACACTGAATATCTTCAAAATATTTTAGAAGGAGAATCTTTAATGTTTATGATTCACGACATTTTAAAAATAGCTTTAGTAACTAATCATTTGCCTTTAAAAAAGGTAAGTTCAGAATTAAATACAAAAAAAATAATAAAATCAATTAAAATTTTACGTCAATCTCTTATCATGGATTTTTCTGTAGAAAAACCTAAAATTGCAGTATTGGGATGTAATCCACATTTAAGTGATAATGGATTAATAGGAAATGAGGAAAAAATACAAATTAAACCAGCTATTGATAATTTATTTCAAAAACAAGGATGGTTAGTTTTTGGCCCTTATCCTTCAGATAGCTTTTTTGGGAATCAAAGCTATCGAAATTTTGATGCTGTTTTAGCTATGTATCATGATCAAGGATTAATTCCTTTTAAAATACTAACCTCTAATCAAGGTGTCAATTTTACAGCTGGTCTGTCTCACATACGAACATCTCCTGATCATGGAGTGGCCTATGATATAGCTAAAAGAGGAATTGCTAATGAAAATTCATTTGAAGAAGCAATATTCAATGCTATAAAAATATTTAAAAATAGAAAAGAATACATGAAATTCGGTTCATTAAAATTATCATAAAATAACAATAATCCAATTTTCTTTTACTTGTAAAATTCCACCTTCTATTTTAATTTCTTTTTTTATATTTTCTGATTCTAATTTTAAAAAACCATTTTTTAATATAGATATAAATGGAGCATGATTTTTTAATATTTGAAAAGATCCATAAAAGCCAGGAGCTATAATAGAATTTATATTTTCTTCATACAAAATTTTATGAAAGCTAATGATTTTTATTTTCATAAATAAATTTATTTATATCGATAACATTTTTTTTCCACTTTTGATAACTTGTTCTATCGTTCCTTTTAAATTGAAAGCTGCTTCTGGAATTTCATCTAATTCTCCATCTATTATCATATTGAATCCTTTTATAGTATCTTCAATTTTTACAAATTCTCCCTCTATTCCCGTAAATTGTTTTGCCACATGAAATGGTTGAGATAAAAAACGTTGAACACGTCTAGCTCTAAAAACGGTTAATTGATCTTCTTCACTTAATTCTTCGATACCCAGAATAGCTATAATATCTTGTAAAGAATTATATTTTTGTAATATCTCCTTTACTCTTTGTGCACAATCATAATGATTTTTATCAATTATATCTGGAGATAAAATACGTGAAGTGGAATCTAAAGGATCTACTGCAGGATAAATTCCTAAAGATGCTATTTTTCTGGAAAGAACGGTAGTTGCATCCAAATGCGAAAATGTAATAGCAGGAGCAGGATCAGTAAGGTCATCTGCAGGAACATAAACAGCTTGTACTGAAGTAATAGACCCTGTTCTAGTAGAAGTGATTCTTTCTTGCATAGCACCCATTTCAGAAGATAAAGTAGGTTGATATCCAACTGATGATGGAATTCTTCCTAATAATGCTGAAACTTCTGATCCAGCTTGAGTAAAACGAAATATATTATCTATAAAAAACAATACATCTTGTCCTTTTTTTCCATCTAAATATTGATCTCTATAATATTCAGCCAATGTTAATCCTGATAAAGCTACTCTTGCTCTTGCTCCAGGAGATTCGTTCATTTGACCAAAAACAAAAGTTGCTTTAGATTTCTTTAAAGATTCTTTATCTACCTTAGAAATATCCCAATATCCTTTTTTCATTGATTCCATAAAAGACTTTCCATATTTTATAATTCCAGATTCTAACATTTCTCTTAATAAATCGTTTCCTTCTCTAGATCTTTCTCCAACTCCTGCAAAAACAGATTGTCCTCCATGTCCTTTCGCTACATTATTAATTAATTCCTGTATCAATACAGTCTTTCCTACTCCTGCTCCCCCAAATAATCCAATTTTTCCTCCTTTAGGATAAGGTTCTATTAAATCTATAACTTTAATTCCCGTATACAAAATTTCTGTATCAGTCGATAAATCTACAAATGCAGGAGATGCACTATGAATAGGTTTAACTTTAGATCTATCTACATCTCCTAATCCATCTATACAATCTCCTAAAACATTAAAAACTCTACCATTAATATATTCTCCAATAGGAACACAAATTGGTTTATCTAATGCATAAACTTCTTGTCCTCTTTGTAGTCCATCTGTTACTTCCATAGATATACAACGAACATTACTATCTCCCATATGTTGTTGAACTTCTAATACAATTTTATTGTCTTTAGATAAGCATACTTCCAAAGCATCATAAATTTTAGGAAGATAAGATCCTTTATTAAAAGAAACATCAATTACTGGTCCTATAATTTTAGTAATTATTCCTTTAAATTTTTTTTTGTGCATCATGCAATTCCTTTTTTTTAAACATTTATACAATTATATTTGTAATTGTAAATGTAAGAGAAAAAGATAAAAATCTTGAAAATTTATTCATTAATTGATGAATTTTCTTCTAATTATCCATGTGTATTTACACTTGGAGTTTTTGATGGGGTTCATATAGGTCATAAAAAAATTATTCAAAATTTAATTTTGAGATCTAAAAAAAAATATTGTTCCGTTCTGCTTACTTTCCATCCACATCCAAAAGAAATTTTAAATTCAGACAAAAACTTTTTTTATTTAAACACACTTTCTGAAAGAATATATAAATTAAAGAAAACTGGAATAGAACACTTGATTATTCATCCTTTTACTATAAATTTTTCAAGATTAAAAACAAAAGATTTTTTGAAAAAAATTTTACATCCTAAATATAAAATTAAAAAAATCGTTACTGGATATGATTCTCATATTGGAAAAAATAGAGACAATTCTTACGAAGAATTAAAAAAAATATCTCATATTTATGGAGTAAGAGTTTATCAGGTTCATCCCCAAAAATTTAAAAAAAAAATAGTTAGTTCTACTCACATACGTAAATCTCTTTTATTAGGAAATATCCAGTGGGCAAATCAAGCTTTAGGATATTTTTATACATTATCTGGTAATGTGATACAAGGAAAAGGAATAGGAAAAAAGATTAATTTTCCCACAGCAAATATACAAGTAGACTCTAAAAAATTAATCCCTAAAAAGGGAGTTTATGCTGTAAAAATTAATTATTTAAATAATATGTATTTAGGAATGTTAAATATAGGAATAAATCCTACGATAGAGAGAGAAAATAAAAAAATAAAAATAGAAGTGCATATATTCGATTTTTTTGAGAATATATATGGAAAAAAAATAGATGTTTTAATGATTCATATCATCCGTGAAGAAAAAAAATTCAACTCTATACAAGAGTTAATAACTCAAATATATATAGATAAAATCAATGTAAAAAAATTTTTTTCTCGTGAAAAAAAAAATTGACAATATTATCGAATTTATAGTAAAAAACTTTAATCAGAAAATTTTTTTCATATCAAAATCTCATTCTATTATAGAATATATAAAAAATAAACACAGTTCAAAATTTAATTCAAAAATTAGATTTTTCATAATGGAAGAATTTTTAGAAAATGTTTCTGGACTAAAAATTTTGGATAATTATTCAATATTATTTTACTTTTTTTCTCTTTTAAAAAAAGATGATTTTATGGAAAAAAATTTTCATTATTTTTTTAATTGGGCGCCTAAAATATTAAATAATTTTCAAAATATAGATTTAAATATGGTTGATGTTGAACATTTTTTCTCTTCTATTATTTCTACAGAAAAGATAAGTAAATGGAATCTTGATTTTGTAGAAAAAAAAAAATTTTTTTTTGGGAAAATATTCATGAATATTATTATATTTTGAGATCTCAACTCCTAAAGAAAGGAATTGCTTATTATGGAATGCTTTTCAAAACATCAATTTCTCATTTAGATTCTTTTTTATATAAAAATTCAGACACAAAAATAGTATTATTCCTTGTTGATTCTGTTGCATTTAACGAATGTGAAAAAATTTTTATTAGAAAAATAAGTAAACAAGGACTAGTTTATGATTTATGTGAAAAAAAATTTTTCAGTTCAAAAACACGTTTACAATATGATAATTTAAAAGTTATTGGTGTTTCAAAAGAAATAGAACAAGTGAAAACTGTGGAAAAAATTATATGTAAATTTATAAAAAAGAATAAAATCCCTCCTAATAAAATACTTGTAATACCAGGAGATAATTCTTTGACGATTCCACTAGTACATTCTATAAAAAAATTAGGAGTTGATGTATCTATCAATATAGATTATCCATTAAATGATCTTCCTATTTATTATACTTTTTATTCTATATTTCAATTACTGTTAAAAAAAAAGAAATTCAAAAAATTCACTAAAAAAGATGTTGTACAAGTATTATCCAATGGATATATTCAAAAATTTTTTTTAAAAAGAAATTCAGTATTGAAAAAATTGAATATAGAAAATGATTCAGATTATGTTTTCGAAAACGAAATAAAAAAATACTTATATAAAAATAATTTGTGGATTATTTTTAATATTCCAATTAATAACATCAAAATAATTCTTATAAGTCTTATTAGTTTTATTAGAAAATTCAAAAAGTTGCTCATTACAAATGTTAGAAAACATTTTTTGGAATTGAAATTTATTTTTAAACTAGAAGTTTATATACAAAAATTAAGAATAATAGTTAGAAAAAATAAAAATTTTTCTATAGGAATTAATGATATATTTAACATATATGAACAATTTCCTCATATAGAAAATATACGATATATACATAAAAATCAAAAAGGATTATATGTGACAGGTTTTATGGATTTATTTTTTGAAAATTTTGATGTTGGAATTATTACTTCTTTTAATGAAGGAGTAATTCCAAAAAATCATAAAGAAAATAGTTCTTTTATTTCATTTGATATATATCAAAAATTAGAAATGGATAAATTCGACGAAAATTTTTATTTTCATCATTTAACAAGGATTTTTCAATTTTCAAATCAAACATATTTAATATATAAAAATCAACCAGATGAAATTAATTCTGGAGAAAAAAGTCGTTTTATTCACAGAATAGAAATAAATTCTAAAATTTCAACAGAAAAAATAAAAAAGCCATTTTTTCCTATAATTTTTAAAAAAATCCCTATTGTAATTAATAAAAAAAAATCTATAATTCAATGTTTAGATGAATTAATAAAAAAAGGATTATCTCCTTCTTCTATTCATTTATACAATTATAATCCTCTTTTATTTTATTATAAAAAAGTTCTTAAGTTAAAGGATAAAGAAGAAATCTCCTATAAAAGAAAAATAGGTGAAGTTATTCATAAAATATTAAAAATTTTATATGATCCCATAAAAAAAAATTTTATAACTATTGATTATATTCATACAATGAAACAAAATTATGAATGTACTATAAAAAGAGTTTTTTTTGAAAAGAAAGAAATGATTGAAGGACATAACATGTTTCTTTATTATGTTATAAAAAATTATATAGAAAATTTTATTTCATGGGAAGAGAAATTTATTAAAAATGGACATAAAATTTTTATAAAAGAAATAGAAAAAAAAGTGTCTGCAATATTAAATGTAGGAACAAAAAAAGTAAATTTACATGGAATTATAGATAGGATAGATGAATATGATGGAACAACTCGTATTCTTGATTATAAAATAGGATTTTCAAAAATTAAAAAAATCAATGTTTCTTCAAAAAATATTGAAAATATTTTTTATGATATAAATTATGCAAATACTATGCAATTACTGATTTATGTTTATTTATGGTTTGAATCTTACATATTTAAAGAAAATAAAAAAAAATCTCCTATCATAGGAAATGTTTCCCCAGAAATGAATGGAAACATATTACTAGTTCCTATAACTATTTTTAATTCTCCAAAAAATAACATAACATATGCAAATTATAAAATAAATGTTCTTCCATTTCTTATTAAAAGAATTTCTGATTTACTAGATCCTAGTATTCCTCTCGTAGAAAAATTTATTGACTTATAATATATTTTTCTATATAATCACCTACTTCTTCCGTAGTGGAAGATAATTTGGAATCGATAATATCTGGAGTACATATTTTTTTTTCTATAGAATTTTTAACTGCTTTTTCTAAAATATTTTTTTCTTGATACATTCCAAAATATTCTAACATCATAGAACCTGAAAGAATACATCCCAAAGGATTTGCTATATTTTTTCCTTTTGCTTGGGGAAAAGATCCATGAATAGGTTCAAACATACATTTACAATTACCTATAGAAGCTGAAGGAAGTAACCCTAAAGAACTCGTTAAAACACTAGATTCGTCTGAAAGAATATCTCCAAACATGTTATCTGTTAAAATGATATCAAATTTTTTAGGATTCATAATAATTTGCATAGATGCGTGATCTACATATAAAAAATCTAGATGCACGTCGGGATAATCCAATGATATTTTTTTAATAACTTCTCTCCACAATCTAGAAGTTTCTAGTACATTCGCTTTATCCACTAATGTTACTTTTTTTTTACGATGAAGAGAAGCTTTAAAAGCCATTTCTCCAATTCTCTCGATTTCTGTTTTAGAATAAGTACAATAATCATAAGCTTCTTCTCCATTTTTATAACGACCTTTTTTTCCAAAATAAATTCCTCCCGTTAATTCACGATATATAATAAAATCAACTTTATTTAACAATTTTTTTTTTATAGGAGATTTATTTAATTTAGGAAAAACTACTACAGGACGAATATTACAATATAAATTCATTTTTTTTCTAAGTTTCAATAATCCGTCTTCGGGTCTCATACCTATTGGATTATGATCATATTTTGGATCTCCAACACAACCAAATAAAACAGCATCTGATTTTAAACAATTATCTATGGTTTCTTTTGGCATCGGATCTCCTAATTTTTCTATAGCTTTGGATCCCGCTAAAATATTTTTATAATGGAAATCATGACCATATTTTATAGCTATGGAATTTAAAACTTTTATGGTTTGTTTGATCACCTCAGGTCCTACTCCATCTCCTTCTATTACAGAAATATTTTTTTTCATAATTAAAAAAATCTTTTATTTTTTTCAAAATTATACACATCATCCTTAATGGAAATTAAAAAATCTATATCATCATATCCATGGATAAAACAATTTTTTTTATATGGGTGGATATGAAATGGATCAAATTCTCCTGTTTTTAAAATTGTAATCTTTTGATGAATTAAATCAACTTTTATTTTAATTTTGGGATTTTTTTCAACTGTTTGAAATAATTTTTTTAAAAAATATTCGGATACTTCTACAGTTAATAATCCATTGTTGAATGCATTTTCTTTAAAAATATCAGCAAAAAAACTAGATATTATCACTCTAAATCCATAATCTAAAATAGCCCATACGGCATGTTCTCGACTAGATCCACAACCAAAATTCCTTCCTGATAAAAGAATTTTTCCATAAAAATTAGAATCATTTAAAATAAAATCTTTATTTAAGGTTCCATTTTTGTGATAACGCCAATCTATAAAAAGATTTTTTCCACATTCCTCACGTTTAATCGCTTTTAAAAAACGAGCAGGAATGATTTGATCCGTATCTATATCCTCTATAGCTAATGGAATTGCTTGACTAATTAAAATCGTAAATTTTTTCATGAATATATTTATTAATATCTACAATTTTACCTTCAATAGCTATAATAGCTGCAGTCAAAGGACTCGCAAGTAAGGTGCGAGATCCGGGGCCTTGTCTTCCTTCAAAATTTCTATTAGATGTAGAAATACAATATTCTCCTGAAGGAATTTTATCTTCATTCATTCCTAAACAAGCAGAACATCCTGGTTGACGAAAATCAAATCCAGATTCTTTAAAAATTTTATCTAATCCTTCTTTTTTAGCTTGTTTTACAACCAAATTTGATCCAGGTACAATCATTGCGTGTACATGACTAGCTTTTTTTTTCCCTTTTATTAGGGTAGCTACCAATCTTAAATCTTCTATCCTAGAATTTGTGCAACTTCCAATAAAAATGTAATTAATTATTTTTCCTATCAAAGATTCACCTGGTGAAAATCCCATGTATTTCAAAGACTTATGATCTATATTCAATTTTGGAATTTTTTCAGATATTTTTATTGCCATTCCAGGATTTGTTCCATACGTTATCATAGGTTCAATATATTCAGCATTGAATTCATATTCCTTATCAAATGTTGTATTGTCATCTGATCTTAAAGATTTCCAATATTCCATGAATTCTTTTTCTTTTCTTTTCAATTCTTGAAATCTCTTACATTTTTTTACATAATCAAAAGTGATTTGATCTGGAGCTATTAATCCCCCTTTTGCTCCCATTTCAATGCTCATATTGCAAACGGTCATTCTTCCTTCCATACTCATTTTTTTAATGGTAGAACCCATATATTCTACAAAATATCCTACACCAGCATCCACTCCTAATTTTGATATAATATATAAAATTACATCCTTTGGCGTCACTCCTTTTCTTAAATTTCCATTTAACTGTATTTTCATTTGTTTAGGTTTAGATAACAATAAACATTGACTAGCCATAACCATAGTAACTTGACTGGTTCCAATTCCAAAAGCTATACATCCAAAAGCTCCATGAGTAGAAGTATGACTGTCACCACAAACTATTGTCATTCCAGGTAATGTATAGCCTAATTCCGGTCCAATCACATGAACTATTCCATTATTTTTATTTCCTAATTCATATAATGTAATTCCAAACTTATTACAATTATCTGTTAATAAGTTTATTTGTTTTCTCGATAAAGAATCTGAAATAGATAAGTGTTGATTAATCGTCGGAACGTTATGATCTGCTGTTGCTATAATTTGATTTGGTCTAAAAACAGGTAAATTTCTTTTTTTTAACTCAATAAAAGCTTGGGGACTTGTTACTTCATGTATATAATGTCTATCTATGTAAAGAACATAAATTTCGTTTTCCAATTTTTTAATAATATGCCCCCCCCAAATTTTATCAAATAATGATTTTGACATTTTTATACAACATTTATTCTTATCCTATTATTTGTATTAGCTGTATGCAATATTTGATTATTTTTTATATTATTCAAATTTGCTTTTTTTAATATTGTCTTTAGTTCTATATCAGTAATTTCTTTTTTTTCATCCGCATATTTTAAAAAAATAGAATAAACTAAATCTAAAGAATTTTTATTTAATAAATAACCTAATTTTTTATAACGATAAGCTAAAGCCGCTCTTCCACTCCTAGCTGTAAGAATTATTGAAGATTGATCAATTCCAACATCTTTTGGATTAATACTTTCATAAGTTTCCCTTTTTTTGATAATTCCATCTTGATGAATTCCAGAAGAATGAGAAAAAGCGTTAATTCCTACTATAGCTTTATTCGCATGTACTTTCATTCCAGTACATTCCGATACTAAATTACTTGTTGAAAAAATTAATTTTGTATTAATATTAGTAAATAAATTTAAATGGGAATTTTGCTTAATAATCATAACAATTTCTTCTAAAGAAGTATTTCCTGCTCTTTCTCCAATCCCGTTTATAGTACATTCTACTTGTTCCGCTCCATTCATGATACCAGCTAAAGAATTAGCTGTAGCTAATCCTAAATCATTATGACAGTGAGTAGACAATATAATTTTGTGAATTCCTTTTACATTTTCCTTTAAAAAACGGATTTTATCTCCATATTCTTTCGGTAAACAATATCCTGTTGTATCAGGGATATTAATAACCGTAGCTCCATATTTAATCACATTTTCACATATTTTTGCTAAAAATTTATTTTCTGTCCGTCCTGCATCTTCAGCATAAAATTCTACATCTTCTACGAATTTTTTTGCATATTTAACTGCATGTATCGCTCTTTCTATAATTTTTTCTGGAGTACTGTTAAATTTATAACGAATATGACAATTTGAAGTCCCTATTCCAGTGTGTATTCTGGGTCTTTTAGCATATTTTAATGCTAAACCTGCTATTTCTATATCCTTTTCTACGGCTCTAGATAATGCACAAACTACCGTATGCGAAATTGATTTACAAATCTCTTGAACAGATTGATAATCTCCTGGACTAGAAGTGGGAAATCCAGCTTCTATCACATCTACTCCTAAATAGTCCAATTTCTTAGCTATTCTTACTTTTTCTTTTACATTCAATTTACATCCTGGAACCTGTTCTCCATCTCGCAAAGTGGTGTCAAAAATTTGTATTCTTTTTTTTTCCATATCATTGGATTGTTTTCATCAAAACTATTTTTTACCAATAGAAAATAGAAATAAATTATTATAATATTTACAATATCTAATCATTAAAAGATTTTTATATTTTTCTATGAATCAAATTAAATGTCACCACAATATTACAATGTCTAACTATAAATCAGAACATCTTTTTTTATTAATTAAAACTTTATCAAAATCAGAAAAAAGAAATTTTAGACTTTATGCTAATCGCATAAAAAAAAATAAATATGCCAAGTTCATGAAACTATTCGAAATCATAAATAAAATAAATTATTATAACGAACAAAAAATACTTAAAAATGTTCCTATAAAAAAAAAACAATTATCTAATATTAAAGCTCATTTGTATAAACAAATTTTGATTAGTCTTAAACAACTACAACATACTGTAGAAAATCATGATATACAAATACGTGAATATTTAGATTTTGCAAAAATTTTATATAATAAAGGATTATATATACAAAGTTTAAAATTATTAGGAAAAGCAAAAATTATTGCTAAATATTATGAATCTAATACCATTCTTTTAGAACTAGTAGAATTCGAAAAAATGATAGAATCTCAACATATAACCAGAAGTATTTATTCTAGATCTGGAGAATTATCCACAGAATCAAAAGAATTAATTGAAAAAATTCAATGCAATAATGCATTATCTAGCCTTTCTTTGGAACTATATGGTTTATATCTAAAGGTAGGATATGTAAGAAACAAGAAAGATAAAATATTTATAGAAACATATTTTCGTACAAATTTTCCAAAATTTGACATTAATAAACTTAGTTTTTACGAAAAGTTATTTTTATATCAAGCTCAAGTATGGTATCATTATATACGACAAGATTTCATAATGTGTTATAGGTCTTCTTATAAATGGATAGAATTATTTCAAAATTATACAAAATCTAAAAAAATAGCTCCTGTAAGCTATTTAAAAGGATATCATTACTTGTTAGATACTTTATTTTATTTGAATCATTATTCAAAATTTATTCATGTATTTAAAAAATTTGAAGAAGAAGTGAAAAATGGGGAAATACTGATCAATGGAAATACCAAAATATTAATTTTTATGTATACATATACAAATCGTATTAATAAACATTATATGGAAGGAAGTTTTTCGGAAGGGGTTAAAAAAGTAATTCCATCATTATTTGTAAAATTTAATCAAATTTATAATCGTTTAGATTCTCATTACATTATGATTCTTTATTATAAAATTGCTTGTTTATATTTTGGAAGTGGAGATAATGAAAATACTATTTTGTATTTATCAAAAATTATGGAAAGTAAAAAAAAAAATATACGACAAGATTTACAATGTTTTGCAAGACTTCTATATTTAATTGCCTGCTACGAAAGTGGTCTAGATGAAAATATGGATCAAAAAATTAAATCTACATATAAATTCTTTATTCAAATGGATGATTGGTATATTGTACAAAAAAAAATTATTCATTTTTTTCAAAATTTAGGAAATGTGTATCCACATCAAATTAAAAATCAATTTAAGAAATTAAAAGATAAATTAATCAAATATTATAATCATCCTTATGAAAAAAGAACTTTTCTATATTTAGATATTATTTCTTGGATAGATTCAAAAATAGAGAATAAATCTGTAGAATTGATTATAAAAGAAAAATTTTTAAAAAATAATCAAAAATAACGAAAATTATTTAATTAAAAATGAAACTCTGAAAAAAAGAATTACAAAATATGAAAAAATAAAATGAATCAAAGCTTTCGATAATAAAAAAGAAGGAAAACAATCAGTGATTAAATAAAAAAAAATAAAAATACTGTAAAGTAATTGTAGTACACTACATAACATATAAATATATGTATATATAGTGTATTTATATTTATTTTTCATAAATAAACAAACAAAAAAAAAAAAATTATTTACAGGAAACAAAAAAACATATATTTTTAATACAAAAAAAAAATTATTTTTAGAAAAAAAAGAAGTGAAAATAATGTGAATTAAACTAAAAAAAAAAGTAAGTAAATTATATGCTGCGATTTTTTTTATCATAATTGAATAGTTTCTATTATTTTTTTCTTATGCAAGATATTATTGATGAACTCTCATGGAGATATTTAATTAAAAATAAAGTTACCGGTATAGAAAATCAATTAAAAAAACCTACTACTATGTACATAGGTTTTGATCCTACATCTGATTCTTTACATATAGGAAATCTTTTGCCTATTATTATATTAATTCATTTTCAAAGAAAGGGACACAAATCTTTAGCATTGATTGGAGGAGCTACAGGTTTTATAGGAGATCCCTCAGAAAAAGAAGATCAAAGAATCTTATTAAGTAAAGAAATTTTGCAAAAAAATACGGAATCTATAAAAAATCAAATATTAAAACTTTTGAAGTTTTATTCAGAAAAAATAGAATTATTAAATAATTTAGATTGGATTCAAAATATTTCTTTTATAGATTTTATCCGTGAAATAGGAAAATATTTTACTGTAAATCATATGATCTCTAGAGATTCTGTAAAAAAAAGAATTAATAATAAAAACGGAATATCCTTCACTGAATTTTCTTATTCTCTTATACAAGGATATGATTTCTTATATTTAAATCAAGCAAAAAATTGTCAATTGCAAGTTGGAGGATCTGATCAATGGGGAAATATTATGTCAGGTATAGAATTAATACGAAAAAAAACAGGAAAAAAAGCGTATGGAATTACCTTTCCTTTAATTATTAAACCTAATGGAATTAAATTTGGTAAAAGCGAGAAAGGAGAAAATATATGGCTAGATGGAAAAAAAACATCTCCATATAAATTTTATCAATTTTGGATAAATATTTCTGATTTTGAAGTAGAAAAATATATAAGAATATATACTTTTTTTTCTAAAGAAAAAATCGAAAATTTAATTTGCGAACATAGAAAATATCCAAATAAAAGATTATTACAAAAAAAATTAGCTAATAAAATTACTGAATGGGTTCATGGAAATGGAATTTCCAAAAAAATGATAGAAATCACGAATATATTATTTGAAAAAAAAAGTGAATCCTTTCAATTGTTGGATGATAAAACTTATATTTCTATATATAATCATATTCCACACATGTTAATATCTTGTGAGGAATTTGAAAAAGGAATTTTTTTATTGGATCTTTTAAAAAAAAGTGGGTTTTTTTATTCCAAAAGTGAAGCAAATCGTGCTTTAAAAGCAAATTCAATTTATTTAAACAAAATTCTTGTAAAAGAAAATATTTTGATAAAAAAAGAAAATATAATAGGAAAAAAATATATTTTGTTTCGATTTGGAAAAAAAGAATTTTTTATTATAAAAATTGAATAAATTTAATATCCAAAATATTTTAATATTTTATAATCATATCGCCAATTTTTACAAACTTTTACATAAAATTTTAATTTTATCTTTTTTTTTAAAAAAAATTCTATGCTTTTTATAGAAATAAATTTCAATTTATTAATAGCATTTCCTTTTTTTCCTATTAATATTCCTTTTTGAGAATCTTTTTCTACATATATGTATGACAATATATATATAAAAGCATTTTGGATTTTAAAAAGTTTTGTATGTACTTCTACGGAATAAGGAATTTCTTTTTTATATAGAAAAAATATTTTTTCTCTGATTATTTCATTTACGAAGAAACGTTCAGATTTATCACTTAAATAAGTTTTGGGATAATAAGGTGGATGTTCAGATAATAAAGATATAATTTTATTCATTAATAGATCTTGATTCATTTTTTTTAATGCAGATATTGGTAATATTTCTGAAAAAGGGAATAATTTATGCCAATAATTCACTGCATCATATAATGTGTTTTCTATGTATAGGGAACCTATTTTATCTATTTTGTTAATTAAAATAATGATAGGAACATTCTTATTTTTTTTTTTAATATAATTAAATATTGAAATATCTTCTATTTTTCCTATTTCTGTTGTGAGCAAAATAATATCTGCATCTTCTAATGATTTTTCTATATATTGCATCATAATTTTTTGCATGGGATAAACAGGATCAATCATACCTGGAGTATCCGAAAATATAATTTGAAAATTAGATCTATTAATGATTCCCAATATTCTATGACGAGTTGTTTGTGGCTTTTTTGTTATGATAGAAAGTTTTTCTCCCACAAGAGAATTCATAAGAGTAGATTTTCCTACATTAGGAGATCCTATTATATTAACAAAACCGGATTTATGATTCACTATTATTATATTGACATTTTAAATTCTTTCTGATTGTCTAAATACAATTCCTTGTTCTTTGAAAAAATCTATTAAAATTTTATGATTTTTTTGTATTTTGTCTTTTATGATTTCTTTAGATAGATTATTTAGAATATCATGTTGAATTACTCTTTTTAAAGGTCTTGCTCCAAAATGTGGATCGTATCCTTTTTCTGATAGATATTCTATAGCTTCATTAGTCGATTCTATATAAATATTTTTTTTATTGTATAGCAATTCTCCTAATTTTTTCATTTGTAATTTAACTATATCTTTTATTTCTTTTCTAGAAAGAGGTTTAAATAAAATGATTTCGTCTATACGGTTAACAAATTCAGGTCTTACAATATTTTTTAATAAATCTATTAAAGCTTTTTTTGTAGTCTCTATTCTATTATAAGAAATTTCCTGATATAAATTTTCCTGAACAATATCTGATCCTATATTGGAAGTCATAATAATAATAGTATTTGTGAAATTAACTGTTCTTCCTTTATTATCAGTTAATCTTCCATCATCTAAAATTTGCAAAAGTATGTTAAAAACATCTGAATGAGCTTTTTCTATTTCGTCTAGTAAAATAACACTATAAGGACGTCTACGTATGGATTCTGTTAATTGACCACTTTCATCATAACCTATATATCCGGGGGGAGCCCCTATAAATTTACTTACAGAATGACGTTCTTGATATTCGCTCATATCTATACGAACCATATTATTCTCATCATCAAACAAATATTCTGCTAAAGTTTTAGCTAATTCTGTTTTTCCGACTCCTGTACTTCCCATAAAAAGAAAAGATCCTATAGGTCTTTTTTCGTCCTGTAATCCTGCTCTGGAACGTCGTATCGCATCTGCTATAGATTGAATAGCATCATTTTGTCCTACAACTCTTTTATGTAATTCTTTTTCTAAAAATAATAATTTTTCTTTTTCACTCTGCAACATTTTAGTTACCGGAATCCCAGTCCATTTAGAGACTACTTGAGCTATATCTTCTCTATAAACTTCTTCTTGTATCATTTTTTTACCCTTATCTTCTTGTTTTTTTAATTCATTTTCAAATGTTTTTACCTTATTTTCTTCTTCTTTAATTTTTCCATATCTTAATTCAGCTACTCTTCCATAATCACCCGATCTTTCTGCTTGTTCTGCTTCAAATTTATAACTCTCTATTTTATCTTTAGTTTTTTGTATTCCTTCCACTAAATCTTTTTCATTTTGCCACTGAGTTTGTAATTGCATTTTTTTTTCATTCAATTTATGCAACTCCTTTTTTAAAGGGATTAATTGTTTTTCATCATTTTCTTTTTTTAAAGCTTCTATTTGTATTTCCATATGCATAATTTTTCTATGCAAAACATCTAATTCTTCAGGTTTTGAATTTATTTCCATTCTTAATTTAGAAGCCGCTTCATCTATAAGATCAATTGCTTTATCTGGCAAAAAACGTTCATTAATATAACGTTTAGATAATTCTACAGCAGCTATTATAGATTCATCTTTTATTTTTACTTTATGATGACTTTCATATTTATCTTTAATTCCACGTAATATGGATATTGCATCTGCAATAGAAGGTTCATCTACGTATACCTGTTGAAATCTTCTTTCTAAAGCTTTATCTATTTTGAAATATTTTTGATATTCATTTAAAGTAGTAGCTCCTATAGCTCTAAGTTCTCCTCTAGCTAATGCTGGTTTTAAAATATTTGCGGCATCCATAGCTCCTTCTCCTCCTCCTGCCCCAACCAAAGTATGAATTTCATCAATAAACAATATAATTTCTCCATCTGAAGATGTTACTTCTTTTACTACAGCTTTAAGACGTTCTTCAAATTCTCCTTTATATTTAGCTCCTGCAATTAATGCAGCCATATCTAAAGAAAAAACTTGTTTATTTTTTAAATTATCTGGAATATCTCCACTAATAATACGATGTGCTAACCCTTCAGCAATAGCTGTTTTACCAACTCCTGCTTCTCCAATTAAAATGGGATTGTTTTTTGTTCTTCTAGATAAAATTTGCAAAACTCTACGGATTTCTTCATCACGTCCAATAACAGGATCCAACTTACCTTTATAGGCCCATTCATTCAGATTTTTCGCATATTTTTCTAAAGAATTGTATATATTTTCTACTGTAGAAGAAATTACTTTTCCGCTTTTTTTTCTTATATCTTCAATAATTTCTTTTATATTTTTTTCTGTAATCCCCTGATCTATCAATAATTGCGAAGTAGAATCGAAACTTATAAAAATTCCATAAAAAATATGTTCTACAGAAATAAATTCATCTTGTAATGTATTAGCATAGTTTTCTGCAATATTCAACATTTTTGTTACATGGGAACTAAGATGTTGTATAAAAGACCCACTAAGCATTTTTGGATAAGAGGAAATAATACGGTCTAATCCAATTATTATTGATAGAGAATTCACTTTTAATTTTTTTAACATAAAAGGAATTATATTTTTTTCAATTTTTAATATCGATTTTAAAATATGTGCATTTTCAATAGATTGTTGCCTATTTTTTAATGCAATATGTTGTGCCTCTTGTATTGCTTCTTGTGATTTGATTGTAAACTTATTATAATTCATATAAAAATGAAATTTATATTCTTATAAGATAAAAAATTTGTGATTAACATAGTTATTAAAATTAATTATTTCAAAATATTTATTTTCGCACTATGATAAAAAAAGATGAAATCCAATCCATTTCAGAAAGAATTCATAAAATTTATGATATTCTCAAAATAGATCAAATAAAGGAGCATATAAGTAAAAAACAAAAAAAAACATCAAATCCCAATTTTTGGAAAAATTATAGAAAACATAAAAATTATGTAAAAGAAATACATGATATGAAAGCATGTATAAAAGATTTTACGAAATTAAAAAATGCTTTTGAAGAACTAAAAATAATATTTTCTTTTTCAAAAGAAGAAAATGTAGAAAAAGAATTTGGAATTCAATTGAATAAAACCAAAGAATTACTTTCAAATATAGAATTAAAAAATATTTTTTCAGAGAAAGAAGATTCTTTCAATGCTATATTACAAATATCTTCTGGAGCTGGAGGAACTGAAAGTTGTGATTGGACTTCCATGTTAACGAGAATGTATTTTATGTGGGCAGAAAAAAAAAATTTTGGAGTAAAAAAAATACATCATGTATCTGGAGACATTACTGGGATTAAATCTGTTACTTTAGAAATTGATGGACTTTATGCTTTTGGATATTTAAAAGGAGAAAATGGAGTACATAGACTAATTCGAATTTCTCCATTTGATAGTAATTCAAAACGTCATACTTCTTTTTCTTCTGTATATGTTTATCCTATGATAAATGATTCTATTAATATAGATATTAAAATATCAGATATACAATGGGAAACTTTTCGTTCTAGTGGAGCAGGAGGTCAAAATGTAAATAAAGTCGAAACAGGAGTAAGATTACGTCATAATCCTACAGGAATTACTATAGAAAATACAGAATCTCGTTCTCAAACACAAAATAGGCAAAAAGCTTTACAAATATTGAAATCCAGGTTATTTGAAATAGAAATGATTAAAAGAAATGAGAAAAAAGAAAAAATAAAATCCAAAAAAAAGAAAATAGAATGGGGATCTCAAATTCGAAATTATATAATGCATCCTTACAAATTGGTGAAGGATTTAAGAACTGGATATGAAACTACGAAAATTCAATCGGTAATGAATGGAGAAATAGACATTTTTTTAAAAAAATTTTTAATCTATAATAGAGAAAATACAAATTAATTTTATTTTTCAATGAAAGTTCGTTACGCTGATCTTATAGATCAAACTTTTGATTTTCCCACTGAGGAATTTTCCATAAAAAATAATTTTTTAGAATTTCACGGAATTCCATTAATGGATCTTATAAACAGGTATGGAACTCCATTAAAGTTTACATATTTACCAAAAATATCTCAAAATATACAAAAAGCAAAAAAATGGTTTGAAAAGGCTATTCATTCTAACCAATACAATAATAAATATACTTATTGCTATTGTACAAAAAGTTCTCATTTTTCTTTTGTATTAGAAGAAGCTTTGAAAAATAATATTAGTATTGAAACTTCATATGCATATGACATAGAAATTGTTAAAAATCTTTATAGGAAAGGAAAAACTACTAAAAATATAGAAGTTATATGTAATGGATTTAAAACTAAAAATTATATTGAAAATATATCAGAGCTTATTAATAATGGATTCTATAATACAATACCAATATTAGATAATTCAGATGAATTAGAAAAATTAAATTTAGTTATCAATTCTCCTTTTAAATTAGGAATACGCATAGCTTCTGAAGAAGAACCTAAATTTGAATTTTATACTTCTAGATTAGGAATTGGATATAAAGATATTATTGTTTTTTATATAAACAAAATAAAAAATAATCCGAAAGTAGAATTAAAAATGTTGCATTTTTTTATAAACACAGGAATCAAAGATACTGCTTATTATTGGAATGAACTTTTCAAGTGCTTACACATTTATGCTAAATTAAAAAAAATTGCACCAGAATTAGAAATTTTAAATATAGGAGGAGGTTTTCCTATTAAAACATCCATGTCTTTTAACTATGATTATGAATATATGACTAATGAGATAGTTTATCAAATAAAAAAATTTTGTCAAAAAGAAAAAATATCAGAACCTCATATTTACACAGAGTTTGGAGCTTATACAGTAGGAGAAAGTGGGGGAATTTTATATCAAATACTGAATCAAAAACGTCAAAATGATAGGGAAAAATGGAATATGATAGATAGTTCTTTCATGACTACACTTCCTGATACTTGGGCAATCAGTCGTAGATTTATTATGATGGCGATAAATCGGTGGAACGATTCTTATGAAAGAGTTTTTTTAGGAGGGTTAACATGTGATAGTGATGATTATTATAATTCGGAGCAACATATGAATGCAATATATCTACCTTGTTTTCATCAAAAAATTCCGCTTTATATTGGCTTCTTTAATACTGGAGCTTATCAAGATACAATTAGTGGATATGGTGGAGTACATCATTGTTTAATTCCCCAACCCATTCATATATTGATAAATGATGATGAAAAAAAAAATTTTGTATATAAAATTTTCCGTAAATCACAAAGTCCAGAAGAAATTTTAAAAATATTAGGTTATTGAAATTGAATTATAAAAAAAAAACTTTTGCGGGAATCCCTAAAAAGTATGCAACACTTGATAAATCTAAAACGGTACTTATTCCAGTTCCATATGATTATACTCAAACATGGAAAAAAGGGTCGAAAAAAGCTCCTAAAGCTTTTTTATCTGCAGCAAAACACATAGAATTATATGATATTGAAACTAATTCAGAAGTGTATAGAAAAGGAATATTTATTGTTCCTGATGTCATAAATCCTTCAATATCTATAAAAAAAATGATTGAAAAAGTATATCATATTACAAAAAAATATCTTTCTAAAGAAAAATTCATAACACTTATAGGAGGAGATCATTCAATATCAATTGGCAGTATTAGAGCAATAGGGGAAAAATATACAAATTTAAGTATTCTTCATATGGATGCACATACAGATTTACGTCCTATATATAAAGGAAGTCCTTATAATCATGCTTGTTCTATGTACGAAGCTTCACAAAAATATCCTTTAATACAAATAGGAATTCGTAGCATGGATATAGTAGAGAAAAAATATATTCAAAAAGGAAATATATTTTATATGCATAAAATTTATAAAAATGATTTATGGATGCAAAATGCTATTCATAAATTATCTGAAAATGTATTTATCAGTATAGATATAGATGTTTTTGATCCCAGTATAGCTCCTTCAACAGGTACTCCAGAGCCAGGAGGTTTATTCTGGTATACTACCTTAAAATTTTTGAAAAAAGTTTTTAAAAATAAAAATGTAATAGGATTTGATATTGTAGAACTTTTACCTAATAAAAAGGAATCTTCTACAGATTTTCTAGCTGTAAAACTTTATTATAAATTACTATCATACAAATATATAAAAATATGAATTCATCAATATGAATAAAAAAATTATTATAGCTATAGATGGATATTCTTCATCAGGAAAAAGTACTTTGGGAAAAGCTATTTCTGAAAAACTAAAATATAAGTATATAGATAGTGGGGCATTGTATAGAAGTGTAACTTTATTTGCTATTCGAAAAAAAATTTTTGATAGTGATTTGTGGGATATAAAAAATTTTATTCCTCTTTTAAAAGATATGAATTTAAAATTTCAATGGAACAAAAAATATAATAAAACAGATATTTTTTTAAATAAAGAAAATATTCAAGATAAAATTAGATCAGAAAAAGTAGCGACTAAAGTAAGTTTTATTGCTCAAATTCCTGAAATTCGAGAAAAGTTAACATCTATACAAAGAAATATTGGAAAAAATAAAGGAATCGTGATAGAAGGAAGAGATGTAGGAAATTATGTATTTCCTAAATCCGAATTAAAAATATTTATAAAAGGATCTGTAGAAATTCGTTCTTACAGAAGATATAAAGATCTAAAAAAAAGAGGAGAAAAAGTTTCTTATGAAGAAGTAAGAAAAAATATAGTTCATAGAGATATGATGGATATTTCACGAAATATTTCTCCGCTCAAAAAATCTAGAGACTCTATAGAAATAGATAATACGTATTTAAGTATAGAAGAACAATTGAATATTATTTTTCAATTAATTAATAAAATAAAAAAATAACTATATGAAATTATTAAATGGGAAACTAGCTATAGTTACAGGAGGTTCAGGAGATATAGGACGATCTATAGTAAAAACTTTTGTACAACATGGAGCTAATGTTGTTTTCACATTTTTTTCTTCAAAAAAAGAAGCAAAAAAATTAGAATTTGAATTAAAAAATTTAGTAGAAGCATATAAAATAGATCTTTCTGATTTTTATTCATCAGGAAATTTGGTGCTAAAAGTAATTGAAAAATACGGTAGAATAGATATATTAGTGAACAATGCAGGAATCATAAAAGATAATTTTTTGCTTAAAATATCAAAAAATGATTGGGATGATGTTATTAAAACTAATCTATATTCTATATTTAATTTAACTAAGCATGCTATTCATCCTATGATGAAACAAAAAAAAGGAAGCATTATTAATATGAGTTCTGTTGTAGGATTAACGGGAAATATTGGACAATCTAATTATGCGACATCTAAAGCAGGAATTATCGGATTTACAAAATCAATAGCTAGAGAATTAGGAAAAAAAAATATTCGTTGTAATGCTATAGCTCCAGGGTTTATTGTAACAAAAATGAATTCTCATCTTAAATATAAAATTAAAGAAGATTGGATTAAAAACATTCCATTAAAAAGACCAGGAAGTCCTCAAGATATAGCCAATTCTACTTTGTTTCTTGCTTCAGATTTATCAAATTATATTACCGGTACTGTATTAAATGTAAATGGAGGATTAATTTAAATTGTAATGTATTCTAGTAAAAAAATTGTACAAAGTTTAGGAGAAATATTAAAAGCAAAATCTATATTCAATATAATCATATCTCCAGGATCTAGAAATGCTCCGATTATTATACATTTTACTCAACATAAAGACTTTAAAACTTACAGTATTGTAGATGAACGATGTGCAGGTTTTTTTGCATTAGGAATCGCTCAACAAATAAGAAAACCTGTGGTCATGAGTTGTACTTCTGGGTCTTCTGTAGTGAATTATTATCCTGCAATAACGGAAGCTTTCTATCAAAATATACCCCTTATTTTGGTTACTGCAGATAGACCAAAAGAAAGTATAAATATATTTGAAGGACAATCTATTCATCAGGAAAATATTTTTCAAAAACATGTAGAAACATCTATTCAACTAACGGAAGATGAATCTGAATTAGGAATATGGTATAATGATCGTTTGATTAATGAATCGATAAACAAATGTATATCCAAAAGAAAACCTATACATATTAATATTCCATTTTCAGAACCTCTTTATAATACAACAAATCATTTACAAGTAAAACCTAAAATTATAAAAACTATACCTGTTCAAAATTATATTGAAACATATAATTATAAAAAAGAGCAACACATATGGAGAATACATGAAAAAAAAATGATCCTATTAGGATTATATTATCCAGAAAAAAATATGGAAAAAATTTTAAGAAAATTAAGCTTAGATCCTTCCATTGTTATTTTTACAGAAACGACATCTCATGTATATGGAAAATTTTTTTTTTCAAATATAGATCAACTTATTTTCAATATGAATTCTAAAAAATGGATAAGTTTGAAACCTAATATTTTATTAACTATTGGAATTAATATTATATCCAAAAGAATAAAATTTTTTTTAAGAAAATATCCCCCAAAATACCATTGGCATATAGGAAAACATTACGAAAATTATCCAGATACTTATTATAAGTTAACAACTTATTGGCCTATAAATCCTGAATTATTTTTTAAGATTTTTATTTTTGATAATTCTAATAACATATCTATTTCAAATTACAGAAAAAAATGGGAGAAATTAAGAAAAGAAAAAGTAAAAAAACATAAGTTTTTTTTAAAAACAGAAAAAAGTTTTTCCGATTTAAAAGTATTATTTTATGTATTCAAAGCGATACCTAATTATACTATTTTACAATTAGGAAATAGTATGATTGTACGATACTATCAACTTTTTTATGAAAAAAAATATTCTATCAAATCTTATTGCAATCGTGGAACTTCAGGAATAGATGGATGTGTTTCAACTGCAGTAGGTTCTGCTATTGCTACAACTAAAAAAAAAACTGTAACATTAATCGTTGGAGATATTAGTTTTTTTTACGACAGTAACGCTTTATGGAATAATTATATTCCTGAAAGTTTTCGTATTATACTTATTAATAATGGAGGAGGAAATATTTTTAGATTTATTTCAGAAAAAAAGTTTTCCAAAAAAATATTCAATTTTTTCGAAACAAAACATTTTTTTTCTGCAAAAAAAATATGCGAAATGTATCATTGGAAATATGAAAAAGTATCCGATCAAAATACTTTAAAAAAAAGCTTATCATGTTTTTGGAAAAAATCAAATCATCCTTGTTTATTGGAAATCAATACTCAAAAATCTGATAATGATAAAATTTTAAAAAAATATTTTTCTCATTTATCCTGAAAAGATAGAACAATATCCCACAAGGCTTTAATTCTTGCAAAAATTTCTCTCAATTGTATTTTACTATCAAAAGAAAGGCTTTTAGCATTAAATCCAATGACATCTAACCCCAAACAATTCCCAATAAAAATAGCTCTCTCATTATGAAATTTTTGAGATATAATTGTAAATTTATTTTGGTGAAAAATTTTATGAACTCTAATAATAGAATATAAAGTGCTAATTCCATAAAAATCTTCATATATCAAATGAGAAGGAATCCCTTTTTTAATTAATTCTTTTTTCATCATTTTTGGTTCATTATAGTTTTTTTCTCTATTATCTCCACTGACAATGATATAACGTATTTTTTTATGACAAAAAAGAAAATAAGCTGCATCTATTCTATACTTAAAATAAGCGTTAATTCCTCCTCCATGCAAATATTTAGAAGTACCTAAAACAACGCCAAATGTGTTATATGGAATATAATTAATAGAATCATAACTCTTTTTTATTGACCAAAAACTTATTCCAAGATAACAAAATATAAAAAATGAAATAATAAGAAAAAATATACGTTTTATTTCTAATTAACATATTCTAAAAAGAATCATCCTCTATAACCCATTCTCCTTTTTCTAAAAAAAATTCGATTTGTTTAAATTTAATATTTTTTGTTTCTCCCGTAATTAAATGACGAATATTAATTCTATTGTTTCTCCCTAATTTTTTTTTATCTTTTCCTTTCATCAAAAGATTTGTTTTAAAATTATTTTTATTTTTTTTAGGAAAATATAAAATATCTCCTCTTATAATAACGGATTTAAGTAAAAAAGAAATAATTCTTTTGTTTATATCATAAACTTTCTCTTGGAACAAATTAAAAGCATTTTGTTTATAAACAATAAGAGGATCTTTTTGTTCAAAAACAGCATTTTGCACAGAATATCGCAAACTATCCATTTCACGTAAATGTTCTTTCCATTTATCATCCATAAAACATAATATAGTTTTTTTTTCAAACATGGATAAAAAAGACTTTCCTTTTGTACTATAAAATTCTTTCAAATTTGATATAGAAACTATACTTTGATATCCATCAGTTAAAATCACTCGTATTTGATAAAATTCATGATTATTTTTATCTAAAATATTATCTATAATAATAGATTTAATATCATGATCAATCATTTTTACTTTCTTTTTTTCATAAAAATTTATAATTATATCATGAAGTTTGTTGATACAATCACGTTCTTTATAGGATAAAAATTCGTCTTCTTGTATCGGAAAATTTATACCAAAAATTTGAAAAAACTCATACTCTAAATTTTTAAAATCATGAAAAGATTGATTCACAGTAATCATACTATCCAATAAAATATAAACCATGTTAGAAATATCTAAACTTAATTCAGTTCCACATAATGCATTTTTTCGTTTTTTATAAATAAATTCTCTTTGTTTATTAATAACATCATCATAATCTAACAAACGTTTTCGTATACTAAAATTGTTATCTTCTATTTTTTTTTGTGCTTTTTCAATAGATTTTGTCAATAAAGGATGTTGTATTATGTCTCCTTCTTTATGTCCAAATCTATCCATTAATTTAGAGAGTCTTTCCGAATCAAGAAATAAACGAATTAAGTTATCTTCTAAGGAAACATAAAATTGAGAACTTCCTGGATCTCCTTGACGACCTGATCTTCCTCTTAATTGATTATCCACTCTTCTAGAATCATGTCTTTCAGTTCCTAAAACAGCTAATCCTCCATTCTTAATAACTTCTTTTGATAATTTAATATCAGTACCACGACCAGCCATATTGGTTGCTATAGTTACAGCCCCAGGAAATCCTGCTTTCGCTATGATTTCCGCTTCTTTTTCATGTAATTTAGCATTCAATACATTATGTGGTATTTTCATAAATTTTAAAGCTCTACTTAGAAATTCTGATACTTCAACAGAAGTTGTTCCAACAAGAACAGGACGTTTTTCATTTTTAGATAAAAAAATAATTTTTTCAATAATCGCATTATATTTTTCTCGTTGGGTTTTAAAAACAAAATCTTGCAAATCTTTTCTTTGGATCTTTTTATGTGTAGGAATTACTACTACATCTAATTTATAAATATGCCAAAATTCTCCAGATTCTGTTTCTGCTGTTCCCGTCATTCCAGAAATTTTCCTATACATTCTAAAATAATTTTGCAAAGTTATTGTAGCAAAAGTCTGACTGGAAGATTCTATTTGTACATTTTCTTTTGCTTCTATAGCTTGATGTAATCCATCAGAATAACGTCTACCTTCCATTATACGACCTGTTTGTTCATCTACTATTTTCACTTTACCCTCTAAAACAACATAATCAACATCTCTTTCAAATAAAGTAAAGGATTTAAGTAACTGATTTATAGTATGAATTCTTTGTGATTTGATAGAAAAATTTTTCAAAAGTTTTTCTTTTTCTTTTGTTTCTTTTTCCTTAGAAAAATTTTTTTTCTCGACTTCAGTTAGTTCAAGATTTATATCTGGTAAAACAAAGAAACCTATATCTTCCACATTTTTTGATAAAAATTCAATTCCTTTATCTGTTAATTCTACAGTATTATTTTTTTCATCAATAACAAAATAAAGATCTTTATCTACTTTGTACATTTCTCTTCCATAATCTTGTAAATATTGACTTTCAGTTTTTTGTAAAATCAAACGAATATTATCTTCACTCAAAAATTTTATAAGAGATTTTTTTTTGGGTAATCCCCGATATGTTTGAAACAATTTAAATCCCCCTAATTTTTTTTCTCCATTTTTAATTAAATTCTTTGCTTCATGCAAAAAATTATTAACTATCACGTTTTGTTTATTGACTAAAGTTTTTACTTTTTTTTTAAATAACTCAAATTCTTCTTTATTATCTTTTTTAGGATCTACAGGCCCTGATATGATCAGAGGAGTTCTTGCTTCATCTATTAATACAGAATCTATTTCATCTATAATAGCATAATTCAATTCTCTCTGAACTAGCTCTTCTTTAGAAGAAGCCATATTATCACGTAAATAATCAAAACCAAATTCATTGTTCGTTCCATAAGTAATATCAGCCTGATAAGCTTTTTTACGCATAATTACATCAGAAGATGAATAATAATCAATACAATCAACTTTTAATCCATGAAATTCCATTAAAGGAGACATCCAACTTGTATCTCTTCTAGATAAATAACTATTTACTGTGACAACATGTACTCCTCTTCCAGATAAAGCATTTAAATAAGTAGATAAAGTTGCTACAAAAGTTTTTCCTTCTCCTGTCGCCATTTCTGCTATTTTTCCCTGATGTAACACGACCCCTCCCATAAGCTGTTCATCATAATGAACCATGTCCCAAATTATGCTTTTACCATATGCATCCCACTCATTTTTCCAAATAGCTTTATTTCCGTTCAAATGGACATAAGATTTTATTTTTGATAATTTTTCATCAAAGTCAGTAGATGCAACAACTAATTGTTTATTTTCTTTTAAACGTTTAGCCGTTTCTTTAATTACAGCAAAAGCTTTTGGTAAAATATCTATTAATACTTTTTGTTCTATTTTGTAACATTCTTCTTGAAGATTTTCTATATTAGAATATATTTTTTCTAAAACACTAATAGAACAAAATTTATTTTGTATTTTTTTCAATAATTCTTTATTCTTATTATGAAACTTTTTTGTAGATTTTTGTATAATATTTTTTAAATCTTGAGTTTTATTTCTTAATTCATCATCAGATAATAAAAATATTTTTTTTTCTTCTTCTTTGATTTTAACCAAAAATTGTCTAACCTCTTTAAGGTCTCTTTCATTCTTATTTACCAATAATTTATTTAAAATCTTTTTAATAAAACTCATTAAATTAAAAATATAGATCAATCAATAGATCATACAAAAAAAATAAACAAACAATTTAAAGTTCATATTCATCTCTATTCCAATAAAAATCTTCATCATCACGTGGATAATCTGCCCATATATCTTCTATAGATTCAAAAACTTCTCCTTCTCCATTTTCTAATTGTTGAAGATTCTCTACTACTTCTAAAGGAGCTCCAGTTCGAATAGCAAAATCAATCAATTCTTCTTTTGTTGCAGGCCAAGGTGCATCTTCTAAATGAGAGGCTAATTCTAAAGTCCAATACATATATTGATATTTTTAATTATGTAAAAAATCAAAAAAATGATATTTTATTTTATATATTTGATTCTCAAAAATTGATGAACTTTTTCATAAAAATTACAAGATAAAATTAGTGAATTTAAATTACAAATAAATTATATGAAAAAGTTTCCAAAAATTGTATTTATAGGTTCAACCCATTTTTCTCTTTATACTTTAAAAAAATTATATATCAAACAATATAACATAGTAGGAATCATCACAAGTCCTGATAACCCTTTATTCAAAAATAAAGGAGAAAAAGCTTTTTCTCCTGTAAAAATATACGCATTAGAAAATAATATCCCTTTTTTACAACCTAAAAATCTTGTAAATCATTCTTTTTTGGAAAATTTAAAAGCATGGAAAGCAGATATACAAGTTGTTGTTTCTTTTCGAATCTTACCTAAAAAAGTGTGGAATTTACCTAAAATGGGATCTATTAATTTACATGCATCTCTTCTTCCACAATATAGAGGAGCGGCTCCTATAAATTGGGCAATTATTAATGGAGAAAATAAAACAGGGGTGACAACTTTTTTTATAGAAGAAAAAATAGATTCTGGAAAAATACTTATACAAAAAGAAATTAATATAGAAAAAGAAGAAACTGCAGGAGAACTGGAAAAAAAATTAAAAAAAATTAGCGCTCCTATAGTAATTCGAACTTTAGAAAACATTATAAAAAAGAAAATTAAATCTATACCCCAAAAAAATATTGATTTTTCTTTATTGAAATATGCCCCAAAAATATATACAAAGGATTGTAAGATACAATGGGACAATCCATCTATAGAATTGATTTATAACAAAATAAGAGGATTAAGTCCTTCTCCTACTGCATGGACTTTTCTCTTTTTTAATGAAAAAAAATTTGTTAGATTTAATATTTTTCTAGTTAAGAAAATACGTGAAATACATACTTATCCAATAGGGGTAATTGTTTTTTCGAATGAAATGAAAATTTCTGTTAAAGAAGGTTTTATATCTATTATAGAAGGACAGATAGAGGGAAAAAAAAGAATGTATATTAAAAATTTAATTAATGGATTGAAAATAAAAGAAAATCTTTTCGTTCAATAAAAATTTTAGTTATTTATCCTTTATATATTATATATTTGCTATTGCTATTGCTATTGCTATTGCTATTGTTAATTATAAGATTATTTTTTATACTAAAATCAAATTCATTATTCATGAACAAAACAGAATTGGTTAATTCAATAGCTGAAAAAACTGGAATAACAAAAATAAAAGCAAAAAACGTTACGGATGCATTTATAGAAACAGTGATTGAATCTTTAAAAAGAGGGGATAAGGTAACTCTAGTAGGATTCGGTACCTTTTCTGTAGTTAAAAGAAATCCTAGAAATGGAGTGAATCCTAGAACAGGAGAAAAAATATATATTCCAGGAAAAAAAGTAGCTAAATTTAAAATAGGAGCAGAATTAACAAAATTGTAATTTAATAAAAGATAAAGTTTGTTATTTACAAGCTTTATCTTTTTATTTTCTCATGGAGATAATCTATATAAAATCCATTTTTTTTTTTCTTCTAAAATATAAATAAGTCGATCATGAAGTCTATTAGGTTGTCCCTGCCAAAATTCCATTTTATATGGGGTTACAATATATCCTCCCCAATCAAAAGGACGTTTTATAATTTTTTTATCAAAAAAATTATCCCATTTTTCATACTGTTCTAATAAATATTCTTTAGACGAAATAATCATACTTTGTCTAGATGCCCAACTTCCAATTTGATTTTCTCTAGGTCTTTTGTTAAAATATTCATCTGATTTTTTTCTTTTAATTTTTGATGTAATTCCTTTAATAATAATTTGTCTTTTCATTCTATTCCAGTAAAAAGAAATGCATATTTTTGGTACATTTTGAATAGCTCTTCCTTTAAAACTATAATAATTTGTATAAAAAATGAATCCATTTTCTGAATATCCTTTTAATAAAACCACTCTAGTTTCTGGTCCCCCATCTTCTCCAATAGTAGAAATAGACATAGCATTAATTTCTTCGTTATCTTTTTGATAGAATTTTTCTTCTTGAAACCAAGAATCAAATAACCAAAAAGGGTCTTTTGGTACTTCAGATTCTAATAAAGAATTCTTTCTATAATTTTTTCTTAAATCACTCAAATCAACATACATAATATTATAATATTAATATAAAACAAAAATATATTAACTTTATCGAGTTATAATGTGCGCCCAAAAATATATAAATTGGCGTGATAGCTCAGTTGGTTTTAGAGCGTTGGATTCATAACCCAGAGGTCGGGGGTTCAAATCCCCCTCACGCTACCAAAAATGAGTCATCATTAGTTTTTTTTAATACAACATAATATGTATTTTTCTGTTTATAACTATTATATTTTAAGAAAATTACATACTTTATATAAAATTATAAATATTAATAATTTATCTAATTCTATTACTTTTGTAATTTCAAAAAAAAATCAATTAAAGATTATATGGGGATTAGATCCTAGAAATTTAATTCATACATATATAAGGATATTTGTTCAAAAATATACTGAGGAAAAAGTGACTGTGTCTATCAAATTTATGATAGATCTTCTAACTACGTTTTCAAATGAAAAACTTTTTATAGAAAAGAAAAAAAAAACGCTGTTTATTTATTCTAAACAGGGTGTTTATGAAGTCCCTACTTATTATGATAATTTTAATTATCATAATAATAAATTAAAAAAATCTTCTTTTGTAAGAATTCCTTTGTTATCAAGTACTCTTTTAAAAATATTAAACAAAACTTTATTTGCTACTGGAGATAAAGAAATGAAATCTATATTTAATGGAGTTTTTTTTCAATTTAATACTAATGAAGCAAATTTTGTAGCAACAGATACTTACAAACTTGTAAAATATACTATAAAAAATTTTAAAACAAATCAAAATGTAGAATTTACTATATCTAAAAAATATCTTAACATAGTTAAAGAAATTGTAAAAAATGAAAATAAAAATAACATTGTTATTAAATATTTTGAAAAAAATAATGTTCTTTTTGATTTTGAAGATCATACTTTTATATGTCAACTAATAAATGAAAAATATCCAGATTATCATTCTTTTATTCCTCATAATAAATGTCATATATCTTTTATTTTTAACAAATTTTTATTGTTAAATACTCTGAAAAGAATTTCCATTTTTTCCAAAAAAAGAAAAAATTTTATAGATTTTCATTTTTATCATAACAAATTAAAAATTTGTGATCAAAATACAATTTCCAAAAATCATTTTATTTCAGAAATAGAGTATAAAGTTGTTGTTACAAATATAAAAAATTTGAAAATAGGTTTTAACTCTCAATTTTTGATTGAAATTTTATCTTCTTTGAATGAAGATTTTGTCTATTTTGAACTATATCATAAAATGGGAATTTTGAAACCCATACATAAAAAAAAAGAAGAATCAATTTTTATATTGATTATGTCTACAATAAAAATATGAAAATATCGTTGAATTGGATTAAAAAATATGTATTTCCTCTTAATATGAGTGAAGACGAAATATCCAACATATTGACTAATATTGGCCTAACAGTCAAAAGCATCAATCATATAAATAAGGATTTTGTTTTAGATATTGAAATAACACCTAATCGTACGGATGCTATGAGTCATTATGGAATTGCTCGTGATTTATATGCTGTTTTAAAATTTCGGGGATACAAAGTTCATTTATTAAAACCAGTAATCAATGAAGAAATTAATAGGAATGATAGTAAATCTCATTTTCAAAATTTTCAAATTATTTTGAAAATACATGAAAAATGCATAAGATATTCTGGAATTTTTATTTCCAAAATAAAAATAGAACCATCTCCTTATTGGTTAATTTCTAGATTAAGATCTATAGGTATAGAATCTACAAATAATATAATAGATACATTATATTTTGTAATGTATGAATTAGGCCAACCCCTACATATTTTTGATATGGACCAAATAGAATGTGGAAAAATAATAATTAAAAATGGAGAAAAAAATACAAAATTTCTATCCTCGGACAACGTTATAAGAAAACTAGACAAAGAAGATTTAGTGATTTACGATGAAATAAAACCATTGTCTATAGCTGGAATGATCAATAATATTCAATCTAATATACATATTAGTACAAAAAATATTTTTATTGGAAGCGCTTCTTTTAATTCCAATATTATCCGAAATATTATAAAAAAACATTCAATACAAATAAAAACACAACATCTTTTTGAAAAAGATTCGGATCCAAATCAGACTGTATATGCTTTACAAAGAGTAGTTTTTCTTATCAAGAAAATAACAAAAAATGAAATCATATACTCTGATATAATTGATTGTTATCCTAATCCTATTTTTTTTTCAAAAATAAAACTTCGTTATAATAAAATTGTAAATATTATAGGAAGAAAAATATCTAAAAGAAAAATAAAAAAAATTTTATCATTATTAGAAATTATAATTCATTATGAAAATAATGAATATTTATTCATTAGTATTCCTTCTTATAGAACAGATGTTCAAAGAGAGATAGATGTAATTGAAGAAATATTACGAATTTATGGAATTCATAAAATTCCAATACATGATCAAATAAAAATATCCACACTTCCTAAAGTTTTTCATAAGACAGAATATGAAATACAAAAAATACTTTTTGAACAATTAGTTTCTTATGGATTTCAAGAAATTATTTCTCCTACTATGATCAAAGAAAAAGAATGTTCTTCTTTACTCAATTCTTTTTTTAATATAGAAAAAATTGAAGTAATGAATCCCGTGAATCAAAATCAAAAATTATTGCGTTTTAGTTTATTATTCAGTATGATAGAATGTATAATATACAATTATAATAACAATAGAATTGATTTGGATATCAAATTTTTTGAATTAGGAAAAATATATTTTAAAAAAAATAATAAATTTTTAGAAAAAACCTATCTTGGGATAATAATTTTTCAAAAAAAAATAACTGAATCTAAAAATTATATTTTTTTTTATTTAAAAGGAATTATCGAACAAATTTTTCAAAAAAGTGGGATTTCTAATTATACACAAATACTTTCTAAACATCTATTATTAGAAAATGGGATTTCTATATTATATAATCATAAAAATTTAGTTGAAATAGGAAAAATAAAAAAGTTGAAAAACAATGTGTTAAAAAAAAATGAAATATTTTATGCAGAGATTGATTGGCAATATTTAATATCTATTATTCAAGAAAAAAAAATAATTTATATTCCATTTTCCAGATACCCAACTTCAAGAAGAGATTTATCTTTATTAGTAGACAAATCTATTTCATTTGAAAGAATAAATCAATTAATCAAGAAAAAAGAAAATCACATTATTAAAAAAATTCAAATATACGATTTATACGAAGGAATAAATTTACCGATATCAAAAAAATCTTATACTATAAGTTTCTTTTTTGAAAGCCAAAAAGAAACATTAACTGATCAAATTATCAAAAATTATATGAAAAAAATTGAGTTTTTTTTGAAAAAAGAATTACAAGCTGAAATCAGAGGAATAGAAAAATGAAATTATATGAAATAAGACAATTTTTTGAAAATTTTTTTCAATCCGGTTTCTTGTTCTATAATATTTGATATTTCTTTGATATAAATTCTTTTTTGTTTCATACTATCTCTATTTCTCATGGTTACTGTATCTGTTTTTATCGTATCATAATCTACAGTAAAACAAAATGGAGTTCCTATTGCATCTTGTCTTCTATACAATTTTCCAATAGATTCTTTTTCATCGTAAACTAATCTATGATGGATTTTAAGATCATAAAATATTTTTTTTGCAATTTCTGGTAATCCATCTTTTCTAACTAATGGAAATATGGCAGCTTGAATTGGAGATAAATAATAGGGAAATTTTAATACTACACGTATTTTCCCATTTTTTAATTTTTCTTTTTTTAAGGAAGAAGAAAATATTGCTAAAAAAAGACGATCTAATCCTAAAGATGTTTCTATAACATAAGGAATATAATTTCTTTTTGATTCAAAAATTCTTAATTTTTTTTTCGAAAAAAATTCATGATTTTTTAAATCAAAATCTCTACGAGAGTGAATTCCTTCTATCTCTTTAAATCCAAAAGGAAAATGAAATTCTATATCTGATCCTACATTTTCATAATGAGCTAAATGATCATGATCACATAATTTATATGATTGTTTATTTTCTAAATTCAATTCTAAATGCCATTTTAATCTATTTTTTCTCCAGTATTCATACCATTTTATTTCTTCTTCTGGGAGTATAAAATACTGCATTTCCATTTGTTCAAATTCTCGCATTCTAAATATAAATTTTCTTGCAAAAATTTCATTTCTAAATGATTTTCCTATTTGTGCAATGCCAAATGGAATTTTTATTCTAGTGGATTTTAGAATATTATGAAAATTTGAAAATATACCTTGAGCCGTTTCAGGACGAAGATATAAATCTTTTTCATTTTTGATTTTGTACATCATATTAAAATGACGAATTTCTGTCCAATTTTTTGTCTTAAAAATGGGATCACAAATACACAATTCGTCAATTAAAATTTTTAACTCCCCCAAATTTTGATTTTGCAAAGATTGGAATAAACGAGATAATATTTCTTCTTTTTTTTTAGGATTATTTAAGAAATTTTTTTCTACATATTCTTGAATTAAAATTTCAGGACGATATCTTTTTTTAGAATCTTTATTATCAATTAATAACTCATTAAATTTATCAACATGACCAGAAGCATGCCAAACATCAGAATGCATTATAATAGAAGAATCCAATCCTATTATATTTTCATGAAGTTGGGTCATGGATTTCCACCAAAATTTTTTTATGTTATTTTTTAACTCAACTCCGTGTGGTCCATAATCATAAACAGCATTTAACCCTCCATAAATTTCGCTAGAAGGAAAAATAAAACCATAAACTTTTGCATGAGAAATTAAAAAATCAAAATTTATTTTACACATAAAGATAAATACCTTTCTAAATCTAATGCAGCCATACATCCGGTTCCAGCAGAAGTAATAGCTTGACGATAAACAGAATCTTGTACATCTCCAGCAGCGAATACTCCAGGTTTACTAGTTATAGTTTTTCCTTTTTGTACAACAATATATCCTTTTTCATCCAAATCTAATTTATTTTTAAAAATTTCTGTATTAGGAAGATGACCTATCGCAATAAATAAACCACTAATTAACACAATTCTGCTTGTTTTATTTTTTTGATTAAAAATTTTAATCCCTTCTAGAAAATTATCTCCAATAATTTCTATAACATTAGAAGAAAATAAAATATTAACATTTTTTTTTCGTGAAACACGATATTGCAAAATTTTGGATGCTTTAAAATAATTTTTTCTAACTATTACATATACTTTTTTACAAATTTTTGATAAATAATTTGCTTCTTCTAAAGCTTTATCTCCACCTCCTACTACTGCTACATCTTTTTCTTTATGGAAAAAACCATCGCAAATAGCACAAAAAGAAACACCTAATCCCATGAATTTTTTTTCTTTATTAATTCCTAAAAATTTGGGTTTAGAACCTGTAGCTACAATTAATCCTATACTTTCTATATATTTTTCTGTATCAAAAAAAATACGATGTACTCCTCCTTCTTTAGAAGATAAAATAACACGATTTACGGATTGATTTATGATTTTAGTATGAAAACGTTCTGCTTGTTTTTTAGAATTATTCATTAGATCATTTCCATGAATTCCTTCAGGAAATCCAAGATAATTATCAACATCAGTAGTCGTAGTTAACTGACCCCCAGGTTGATCTCCAGTAAAAATAATAGGATTCATATCTGCTCTTGCTGCATATATGGCCGAAGAATAACCAGCAGGTCCCGATCCAATAATTACACAATCTTGTATTTTTTTTTCTAAAAACATAAAAATTTTATAATTTTAATATTATTGTTTAATAATGCATTATTTAAATTTTTTTATCAGAAGACATTTACATTTAAAAATGATAAAAAATAGAATTCATATATTTTGCGTAATCAGAAAAAAATTTTATCTCTTTACTCAAGAAGAAGTGATACGACAATATATAATTTTTTTATTAAAAAAAATAAAAAACTATCAAAACTCCAACATATGGGTAGAGCATCCTTTAAAAGTAAATAAATTAAATAAACGACTAGATATTCTTGTCCAATTTCATAAAAAACCACATATACTTATCGAATGTAAAACACCAAAAATTCCTATTACACAAAAAACTTTTGATCAAATTTCTATATATAACAAAATAATAAAAGCTCCATTTTTAATGGTAAGTAATGGAGTAAATAATTTCATTTTTAAAATCGACAAATATAAAAGAAAATTTTTGTTTTTAAAATATATTCCATAAAAAAATTATTATGACAAAGAATCCATATATTCAATGAGATCTAATAATTTTGTAGAATATCCTACTTCATTATCATACCATGATATGATTTTTAAAAAATTGGAATTTAACATAATACTAGAATTGGCATCAAAGATTGAAATTCTTTCATCTCCTATAAAATCAGATGAAACAACAGCATCTTCAGTATATCCTAATATACCTTTTAATGTTGTTTGAGAAGCATGTTTCATACAAAATTTAATTTTATCAAAATTGGTACTATTTTTTAAATAAACCGTAAAATCCAACACAGACACATCTGCAACAGGAACTCTAAAAGCCATTCCTGTTAATTTTCCATTTAAACTAGGAATAATTTTTCCAACTGCATTAGCGGCCCCTGTTGATGATGGAATGATGTTGACTAATGAAGATCTACCTCCTCTCCAATCTCTATCGGATACAGAATCTACTACTTTTTGAGTAGCAGTAGAAGCGTGTATAGTTGTCATTAATCCCTCAGATACTACAAAATTATCATTTAGAACTTTGACAATTGGAGACATACAATTTGTAGTGCAAGAAGCATTAGATACAATATTTTGGCACTGTTTCATATTTGTATGATTTACTCCCATAACAAACATAGGAATATCATCTTTAGGTGGAGCTGATAAAATCACTTTTTTAGCCCCTGATTTTAAATGAGCATTAGCTAAATTTTTTGTTAAAAAAAGTCCCGTAGATTCAACAACATATTTTACATTTAAATTTCCCCAATTGAGTTTTTCAGGATTTTTTTCATTAGTAACCTTTATTCGTTTTTCATTCAATATTATATAATTTGTATCTTCAATACGAATATTTCCTTTAAAATAACCATGTATAGAATCATATTTCAACATATAAGCTAAATATTCTATAGATACTAAATCATTTATAGATACAATTTTAACATTTTTTCTATTTAAAGCAGCTAATAAAACTAGCTTTCCTATTCTTCCAATTCCATTAATTCCTATTTTGATAGACATATTTAAATAATTTTTTTGTTGTAAAATTAATTTTTAACTTTTAAAAAAGTCATAAAAGTGGATGACGGTATTTCAACTTTTCCTATTTGACGCATTTTTTTTTTCCCTTTTTTTTGTTTTTCTAAAAGTTTTCTTTTTCTAGAAATATCTCCTCCATAACATTTATCCGTGACATTTTTTCTTAAAGATTTAATCGTTTCTCTTGCTATGATTTTTCCAGAAACAGATACTTGAATGGGAATACTGAATTGATGTTTTGGAATTAATACAGATAATTCTTGACATATTTTTTTTGCTAAAAAAAAAGCTTTTGTTTTATGAACTAAAAGGGATAAAGGTTCTATTTTTTCGTGATTAATCAATACAGTAATTTTTTTTAGATCTGAACTTTTGTACCCAATAAAATTATAATCAAAAGAAGCATATCCATTAGAAATAGTTTTTAGTTTATCATAAAAATCAAATATAATTTCAGACAAAGGCATTTCAAACATAATTTTGATTCTTTCTGAATTCATATAATTATGGTGTTCAATCATAATTCCTCTTTTCTCAATGCATAATGACATAACACTTCCTATATAAATATCTTTAGTTATAATAGAAACCAAAACAAATGGTTCTTCTATTTTTTTTAATTTTTCCATTTCTGGAAAATCTGAAGGATGATTAATTAAAACTTTTTGATCATTTTTCGTATAAACTCTATAAGAAACATTAGGAATAGTAAGTATAATAGAAACCTCATATTCACGTTCTAAACGATCTTTCACTATTTCCATATGAAGAAATCCAAGAAATCCACAATGAAAACCAAATCCTAATGCAGGAGAAGATTCAGGTCTAAAAGAAAAAGCGGCATCATTTAACTGCAATTTTTCTATAGAAGAACGTAATTCTTCATATTTATCAGAGTTAACTGGATAAATACTAGCAAAAACCATAGGTTTAAACTTTTGAAATTTTTGTATTGCTTTTGTAGCTGGATTATAAGCATCTGTTATAGTATCTCCTACTTTTACCTCACTTGTATTTTTAATCCCAGAAACAACATATCCAACATCTCCTGTATTAATTTGATTTTTTGAAATACGTTTTATTTTTAAAGTCCCTATTTCATAAGCTGAATAAATTTTTCCTGTGGACATAAATCGTAATTTTTGTCCTTTTCGGATACAACCATTTTTTATCCTAAATAAAGCTTCAATTCCTCTAAATGGATTGTATAAATAATCAAAAATAAAGGCTTGCAAAGGGGCTTTTGGATCTCCTTTTGGAGCAGGAATACGTGTTATTATTTGATTTAATACATTATTTATGCCAAATCCATTTTTTGCACTAACTGGAATAATATCTTCCATTTTACATTCCACTAATTCCATAATTTCTTTCGTTACATATTCAGGAATAGAATCATACAAATCAATTTTGTTTAAAACTGGAATAATGACTAGATGATTTTTTAATGCTAAAGAAAGATTAGATATTGTTTGTGCTTGCACACTTTTTGTACAATCAACAACAAGTAAAGCTCCTTCACAAGCCGCAATAGAACGTGACACTTCATATGAAAAATCAACATGTCCAGGTGTATCTATTAGATTAAGAATATATATTTTATTTTTATATTTATATTCCATTTGAACAGCGTGACTCTTAATAGTTATTCCACGTTCTCTCTCTAAATCCATATCATCCAATAATTGACTTCGTTTTTTTTCTGAAACTGTTTTTGTAAATTCTAATAAACGATCAGCCAACGTACTTTTTCCGTGATCTATATGTGCGATAATACAAAAATTACGAATATAATGAATCATGATTGATTAAGTTTTAAAATAATTCAATAACCTTGAAGGGGATCGAACCCATACCATAGGAATCGGAATCCTATATTCTATCCTATTAAACTACAAGGTTAATTTTATCATATTTAAGTATGATGATTGAACATATTCATTGTTTTCTGTAATCCATTTTTTATAAATGAAAATATTATTTTTATACCTATGTCTAATTTGCAAAATACATAATCTATTTCTTCATTTGTCCAATTTTCCAATACATAAGAATCTATTTTTTGATCAAAATGATTTTTTTTTTAATGCCAAAACGAAGTCGTGCATAATGAGAAGTTCCTATTTCTTTTTCTATATTTTTTAACCCATTATGTCCTCCACTACCTCCTTGACCTCTTAAGCGAAAACGACCAAAATTCAAATAAATATCATCAGATATTACAATAATATTTTTTAATATTATTTTTTCTTGTATCATCCAATATTTAACAGCTATGCCACTTTGATTCATATAAGTGCTAGGTTTTAAGAAAAAAAGTAATTTATTATCATAATTGAATTTAGAAATAAAACCGAATTTTTTTTTAGAAAAAGAAAAAAAATATTTTTTAGATATTTGATCCAATATCATAAATCCTAAATTATGTCTATTTTTTCTATATAAATATCCTGGATTTCCTAATCCAATTATCAAAAATTTTTCTATACTATGTAAATTATTCATGATGAATTAATGAAGAATTTCATACACAGATTTTCCTATATCAGCTGGAGATTTAACGATATGTATTCCACTCTTTTCCATTATTTTCATTTTTTCTTGTGCTGTTTCTATTTTTTTTTCTATAATAGCTCCAGCATGACCCATCGTTCTCCCTTTTGGAGCTGTTTTTCCAGCTATAAAACCTACAACTGGTTTTTTATTTTTCAATTTTTTTATCCATTCAGCTGCATCAATTTCTAATTGTCCCCCTATTTCTCCAATCATAACAATACATTCAGTTTCTGAATCATCCAAAAACAATTTCATAATCTCCTTTATATTCATTCCGATAATAGAATCACCTCCTATGCCAATAGCTGTGGAAATTCCATAACCCCATTTTACAATTTGATCTGCCGCTTCATAAGTAAGAGTTCCTGATCTAGAAATTATACCTATATTTCCTTTTTTTTTAAATACTGAATTAGGCATTATTCCTACTTTAGATTCTTCTGGAGAAATAATTCCGGGGCAATTTGGTCCTATAAAATGAGATTTTTTATTTTTTAAAAAGTGTTTAACTCTAATCATATCTGAAACGGGAATCCCTTCTGTTATACAAACAATAATTTGTATATTCGCATAAATAGATTCTAAAATTGCATCAGTAGCAAAAGCATAAGGAACAAAAATTACGCTAACATTTCCTCCTGTTGAATTCATTGCTTCTTCTATAGTATTAAAAATAGGAATGCCTAAACACTTTTTTCCTCCTTTTCCCGGAGTGATGCCTCCTACTATAGTTGTTCCAAAATTGATCATTTGTTCAGTATGAAATAATCCTTCTTTTCCCGTTAATCCTTGCACAAGGACTTTAATATTTTTATCTATCAAAATGCTCATAATTTTTATGAATTAATTTTTATCTCCAATCATTTGAATTTTATTTTCTAACTCTTTCAACATAAGATTTATTTACTGTATTTATTTTAACAAAATCTCCTCTTTTAATAAAAGAGGGAACTAATAATCTTGTTCCTGTTTCTAAAATAACAACTTTATTTACATTATTAACGGTATCTCCCTTTTTTACATTTTCTGTCTCTTCTACTTTTAAAATTACTGTGGAAGGTATTTTAAAAAATAAAAAAATTTTTTCTTTTTCACTTTTAACATGAAAAAAAATAGATATTATCATCCCTTCTTTTAAAAATTCTATATTTACATTTTTTATTAACCTTTTTTCTATTTGTATTTGATCATAAGTACTATCATTTATAAAATAAAAAGTATTTTTTCCTTTATATAAATATCTATAGAAATGAGATTCTATTTGAACCTTTTTTAATTTATATTTTGCTGAAAAATTATTTTCTATAATATGACCAGTTATCAAATTTTTTAATTTTGTTCTAATAAAAGCATATCCTTTTCCTGGTTTTACATGAAGAAAATCAATAATTTTAAATATTTCATTTTTCCATTGTATATGCAATCCCTTTTTTATATTCATTTGATTGAAAATTTTCAAAACTTATCACAAATTTTTAACTATTTTTGCGACTACTTCTGCTTCCACTACAAGTTTGTTATTTACATACCCTTTTCCTTGCATATGAACAATCCCTCTTTTCATAGATTCTAATAAATAAACTTTAAAAACAATAATATCTCCAGGAATTATTTTATGTTTAAATTTTACTTTATCTATTTTCAAAAAATAGGTAGAATATAATTCAGGATGACTTAATTTATTTAAAACAAGTATTCCTCCAACTTGTGCGATGGCTTCTATTTGTAACACACCAGGCATGATGGGTTCTCTAGGAAAATGACCTATAAAAAAAGATTCATTCATTGTCACATTCTTGATCCCTACAATACTATTTTCTGTTAAATCTATAATTTTATCAACTAAAAGAAATGGAGGTTTATGAGGTAAAATTCTCATAATACTTTTTATATCTAAAAGAGGTTTCTTTTTTAAATCAAATTCAGGAATATCATTTTTTCTAAATGTTTGAATTTTATTCATTAACTCCTTTAAAAATTGCATAATAATATAGTTATCTGGATTATAAAAAATGAATTTACCTTTTAACTTAGTTTCCATTAAAGTTAGAAAGCCTAAAATATCTAAAATAAAATGTTTAGCAATTTCATTAAATGTTTGATACTGATCAGAAAATGTTTTATAAAAAAAAGAATACATAGAATCTTCTTTTATTTTACTAATTTTTTTGAAAGAAGAATTAATTATTTTTTTTCGCTTTTTTTTATCATTCAGAATACAAAAAATCTTTGAATTTGCAATTTTTTGAAATTGATATAAATGTTTAAAAATAATATTTTGCGCATAATATTTAGAGTTAAAATCTATAAAAATCATGATTTCAAATTTTTTAGCAGGTAAAACTAAGATTTCTCCTCCTGTTTTTGTATTCTCATAAGAAATAATTTCCGTTATAGAGTAATATTTTCTTATTTCGTTTTGTTCTATAATTCCCACTTTTTGAATTGCTTCTACAAAAAATTTAGAAGAACCATCCATTATAGGAATTTCCAAGTTATCTAATTCTATGATTACATTATCTAAATCCATACCTGTTAAAGCCGCTAAAACATGTTCAATTGTATAAATTTTGAATCCATTTTTTTCCAAAATAATACCTTTATCTATACTCTCCTTAACAAAAAAAGAATAATGTGCTTTGATACATGGTTTTTCTTTTATATCTGTTCTAACAAAAATGAATCCTGTATGGATTGGAGCTGGTTTGAAAGTAATAGTTACTTTTTTTTTAGTATATAAACCAAATCCTCTTAAAGAAATTTTTTCTGCAATAGTCTTTTGCTTTTCAAGCATATATAATATAAATTGAATAGAAATTTTACAAAAAAAATACCATAAAAATAAAAACTTTATGTAATTTCTCTCATATACATTACATGTTATATCATGAGTTTTTCAAGACGTATAATTTTCTTTTTTACAGGTTTTATTATTGGTATTTTGATATTATTTTTTTTTTCCTATCAAAAAAGATTATTGAATATAAAAAAGAAAAAAATAGTAGAAAAGAAAGATGTAAAATATTTTTATAAAAATATTAAAAAATAAAAAACAAATAAAATAATAAATAATATGAAAAGAACTTATCAACCTTCAAATAAAAAAAAAATAAATGTTCATGGATTTATGAAACGAATGAATACAAAAACAGGTCGTATGATTATATCTAGAAGAAGAAAAAAAGGAAGAAAAAGACTTGCCGTCTCTAATTATAAAAAATAAACTACAAAATTTTAAAATGTTCTATGTTTCCAATTTTAGGAAAACTTTCTCCACTTTTTCCATAATATTTTTTACCTGTAACGATAAATTCCTCGTAGGCAAAAAAATTGGATAAATCTCCTATGTCTACTATTTTGGTAATAGTATGAATATTTTTTTTTTCTAAATCAAATTTTTCAAATTTCATTAATCCTATGTCTACTAAAAATTTATTATATATTTGTACATTTCTGTAGATTTTATCTAATAAAATATTTTTGTTTTTCGGAATCAAAAAATAAGATTTATAATTTTTTTCCATATTTTCTATTTCGTGAGAAATATAATAAATTCCCGCAATAATAGACAGGAAAGCATATTTTCTAATAATTTTTTTTTCAAAATCTTTTGGATAATTTCCTGATTCTATTAGAACACAAGGATATCCTAACTTTTGTAACTGATCTCCAGTTGCTGTTGGATATAACTTTTCAGAAAATCTTCCTATTGATCCAATATTTGGTAAAATTTTATAAAGTTCTTTTGCTATAAAATTTATAATTCCCATAGATTTTTTTCTACTTATGGGGTAAGTTCCTTTTTTCAGAGATACAGATGGAGATAAAAAAGATAATAAAGCAGGGTTGAAGCTTTTATCTCCAACGTTGTAAATACTTCTTTGATCATGTAAATTAAATAAAACACTAGGTTTATTTTTTTCTATTTCTTTAAATAATATTTGTATTTCTGGAGATTGTAGCCGAATAGCATCTCTGTTTAAATCTATATTTACAGCATTCCTTCTTTGAAATTTTTCAGATCCATCAGGATTTAACATTGGAATAAATACAATAGTTAAACTTTTTTTTAAAAATTGAACTAAGTCACAATTTTCTTCCATTAAAAAAAAATGAAAAAGATCAAACATTGATTTTGTTCCAGTTGTTTCATTTCCATGCATTTGAGACCATATCAATATTTTTGTTTTTCCTATACCCCATTTGATTTTGAAAATCTTTCTTTTTTCTATAGACAATCCTATAGGAATAATAGAACATATATTTTTATACTTATTCATAATTTGCAATAAATCCGAGTATTTGAATATTTTTGATTGTCCAATACTTTTGTCTTTAAAACATTCATAATTATGAAATAGGAATGATATATCGAAAAAAAACATAATAAATTTTAATTTTCTTCTTTTAAATTACAATAAATTACAATTATGATTAATAAAAAAATTGTTATTATATTTCAAAAAAATATAAAAATAAAATATTTACTAAATTAAAAATGAATTTTAACATTTGTTATGAGAAATTATTTTAAAATAAATTATATCGAATCTATTTTACTAATAGTGGGATTTACTGCTTTAAACTTTTTCAATATAATTATTAGAAAATTATTAATTTATGTTAATCTACCTGAAAATATGATATTTTCAATATCGTATACTCTTCCTTTCATTTTTTTATTTATTTTTATATCTCATCAAGCTCAAAAAAAAAATATTTTTATAGATTTATCTATGAAATTATCTCCATGGTATATTTATTGTATTATTTTTTTTATGATGTTATGTATGATTATTATCAATGAATATATTTCTTCATTAGTTCCTAGAGAAGGACCAATATTAGGAAATATGTACAAAGAAATTGAAGAATTTATAAAAGAAGAAATTAAAAATCCAATCCCTTTCTTTTCTACTACAATATTGTTAGCACCTATATGTGAAGAAGTTCTTTTTAGAGGAATTATTTTAAATGGAATGTTAAAAAATAAGATACATCCTATTAAAGCTATTTTATTTTCTTCATTTCTATTTGGATTAACTCATATGAATCCATGGCAGTTTGTAGGAGGCATGATCATTGGAAGTTTTATAGGTTTTATTTATTTTATAACTTCTTCTATTATAGACTGTATATTATTACATGTTTTTAATAATGCTTTCGCTATATTCACTACGTTTTTCTTCATGAAAAATGAAGATCCTCTTTTTTCAAAAGAGGGAAATATGAATATTGTATTAATTTTAATAATGTCTTTCATAATAATAATGAGTGGGGGGATTTTTCTTTTTAAAAAAAAAAGTAAAATTTAAAACTCAATTATTTATTATTTTACCTCAATTAAAAGTAATTTCCTAATAAAGGACTGAATATTGTTTATAAAATAAATTATACTATTTAAAATTTCTCGATAATGAAAAAGTCTTCATTAACTATTTTGGGGTGTCATTCTTCCATTCCTACAAACAAGTTTTATCCCACTGCTCAAGTATTGGAGATGAAAGGATTTTCCTTTCTTATTGATTGTGGAGAGGGAACTCAAGTTCAATTAAGAAAAGCAAAAATAAAATTTAATAGAATAATACATATATTTATATCTCATTTACATGGAGATCATTTTTTTGGATTGATTGGATTATTATCTACTTTTCATTTATTAGGCAGAGAAAAATCAGTAAATATTTATGCTCCGAAAGGATTAAAGGAAATTATAGACATACATTTTAAGTGGTCTTGTACTAGACTTAAATATTGTATCGATCATATTGAATTATCATCTAAAAAATTGGAAAAAATTATGGAAAATGAAAAAATAGAAATTTTTTCAATCCCATTGAAACACAGAATTTATACAAATGGATTTCTTTTTAGAGAAAAACCCAGTAATAGAAAATTAAATATGGAAGAAATTAAAAAAATTCCCGATGTTAAAATAACAGACTATATGAATTTAAAATTAGGAAAAGATTTTAAAACTAATGAGGGAATAATTATTCCAAACTATAAATTAACATTTGATCCTCCCAAAATATTATCTTACGCTTTTTGCTCAGACACTTCTTTTTACTTACCTATAATTGAACATATAAAATATGTAGATTTATTATATCATGAGTCTACTTTTTTAAAAATAGAACAAAATAGAGCTATTAACACAGGGCATTCTACAGCTAATCAGGCAGCATATATAGCTAAGGAAGCTAAAGTAAAAAAATTATTATTAGGACACTATTCAAATAGATTTCCTAATATTAAAGAATTTGAAAAAGAAGCAAAAGAAATATTTTTTAATGTAGAAGCATCTGAACCTCTAAAAACATATTATTTATAAATCATATTACTAATTCTTTTTAAAGAAAAAAAAGATATAATTGATCCTATTATTAGGATAATACTTACTACAACAAAAGCATCTTCTACTGTAATTTTTATGGGAAAGGGGATTTTTTTTCCTACTTTAAATATTTTATATTTTTTTTGTATTAAAAAAACAATATAAGACATTAATAATCCAATTAAACAACCGAAAATAGTAATCATAAATCCCATATAAAAAAATATGGTCTTAATCTTATGCAAAGAGAATCCCAAACTCCATAATGTAAAAAGTTCTTTAACTTTATCTAATTGTAAAATGAAAATAGCACTAAATAAATTAAATCCAGTGATTAATGTCATTAATGTAAACAAAAAATATATAAATATTTTTTCTGTATTTAAAACCCTATAAAAAATTCTTTCTTTTTCTGAACGTGTTATGATATTAAATTTGGGACCTAATTTTTTTATTAAAATGTTTTTTATATTATATATATTAGCTTTATGATGAGTTTTTATTTCTAATCTATGAAAAACTTTTTTTTGTATTGTATTCTGAAGTTCATATAAATCACAAAATAAATATTTATTATCTATTTTAGAGCTAAAATGGTAAATTCCTTTTATATGAATTTTTTTTTTAATAAAAAATGGAATCAAAATATTTTTTTGATTTTTTTTATAATCAAAAATAAATATTTTTAAAGGTTTATTTATGATATGAAAAAATATGGGAAAATATGAAATCATAGAAGACCATCCTACATATATATTTAAAGAATCAAATATATTTATATTTTTTTTAAAATTTGTTTTTGTAAATTGACTCATTACTTTTTCATATTCCATATCTACTCCTTTTAATAAAAGAAAATATGTATGATTTTTATCATATAAAAAAACTTTTTTTTCCATAGTTTTAGAAAAAAATAGAATTCCTGGGACATATTTTATTTTTTTTATAATATTATCGTCAAAAAAAAATTTTTTTTCATTTGAATAGGAAATAGTAATATCAGGATAATGAATTTGATAAAATTTTTTATTTAAATCTTTTAATCCAGAAAAAATAAATAAAATTGTTGATAAAGAAAATGTGGAAATACTAATAGAAAAAATTGATAAAAAAACAATAATATTAACAATATTCGTTTTTTTTTTAGAAAAAAAATAACGTATAGATATATAAAAAGAAGTATTCAATAACCATTAATTTTTAATAGCATAAAAATCCAATTTTGGAATTTTTTTAACACGATATCTAAGTCTATCAGAAAGTAATTTTCTATAAAATCTAGATTTAGAACGAATAAATTTTAATATTTTTTTATCCAAAAAAGGATAAATACTAATATATACCTTTATTAGATTCATATCAGAAGTAATACATATTTTCATCAAAGTCACTAAAAATTTATTTTTACTTTGATTATAACAGATATCCTTATTAAGGATTTCTGCTATTTCCACAAAAAATATTGAATATAATTTTTCATTTTTAGTAAAATTCATTTCTTTTTTTTCATAGTTTTGTTTCTTGAATTATTTGTATAATAAAATCAAAAAATAAAAAATTTTCAAAAAATTTGTAATAGGAAAAATAATGTTGTAAAATTGTACATTTCTCTCTATTTTAGGTCCCATAGCTCAGTTGGTTAGAGCACCTGACTCATAATCAGGAAGTCGCTGGTTCAAATCCAGCTGGGACCATTATTATTTGCAACCGGGGAGGGATTCGAACCCACAACTTACAGTTTAGGAAACTGTTGTTCTATCCTATTTGAACTACCCAGTCTTAACATTTATAATAGAAACAATCGATCTTTTTTTTACTTTTTTAAAAGAAACATAACCATTCTTAATAGCGTATAAAGTATGATCTCTCCCCATTCCTACATTTATTCCAGGATGGTGTTTTGTTCCTCTTTGACGAACTATAATATTACCCGAATGTACATATTGATTCCCATATATTTTAACTCCTAATCTTCTTCCTATTGAATCTCTTCCGTTTCTAGAACTTCCAGAACCTTTTTTATGAGCCATATTTTATTTTTTTTTTTCTAAAAAAGAAATTATTTTTATTTTCGAAAATAAAGGTCTAAATCCATTCTTTACTCTATATCCTTTTCTTCTTTTCTTTTTAAAAATAATAATTTTATTACCTTTTATATGTTGTAATATTTCTATTTTTACACTTATGTTATCTAGAAAAGGATTTCCTAAAAAAAGTTTATCTTCTTTAAAAAATAAAAAAACTTGATTTAATAATATTTTTTCTCCTACATTCATAGAAATATAAGGAACATAAATATATTTGTTTTCAACAATTTTAAATTGTTTATCTTTTATATTAATAATAGCATACATTATAAATAATTTTTACCTTAATAATATTTTTTTTGCTTTTAAAAGACTTTCAAATAAATAATCAATTTCTTTAAAAGTATTATACACAGAAAAACTAACACGAATCATACCTGATACTTTAAAAAAATTCATGAGAGGTTGTGCACATAAATGTCCTGTCCTAACTGCAATTCCTAAACGATCTAAAATACTTCCTACATCAAAACAATGTAACTTATTTAAGTTAAAGGAAATAATTCCAGATTTTTCAGAAAAATCACTGGAATATCCATAGAATTGGATTCCATCTATAGATTTTAAACGTTTCATCGCATATGTTAAAAGTTTTTCTTTATAAGATCGAATATTTGATATACCTATTTCTTTTACAAAGTCTATAGCTGCTCCCCATACAACAATTCCTTCTATATTTGGAGTTCCTGCTTCAAATTTTAACGGTAAATCGGAATAAATTGTTTGATCAAAACTTACATTTTTAATCATTTCACCACCAAATTGATAAGGACATAACTTTTCTAATATTTTCTTTTTTCCATACAATATTCCAATTCCAGTAGGTCCATACATTTTATGGGCAGAAAAAACATAAAAATCAACATTTAAATCTTGCATATTCAAATATAAATTAGATGGAACTTGAGCTCCATCAATTAAAACTAAAGCTCCATATCTATGTGCCTTTTCTATGATATTTTTAACGGGATTAATAATTCCTAAAACATTAGATATGTGACTGATAGTCACTATTTTAGTTTTTTCTGAAATGAAAAATTCAAAATCTTTTAATTTCAAAAAACCATTTTTATAAATAGATATTATTTTTAAAATAGCACCTTTTTTTTTACAAAGAACCTGCCATGGAACAAGATTTGAATGATGTTCGATACAAGAAATGATAATTTCATCTCCTTTTTTTATAAAAGAGGCCAAACTAGAAGCTACCAAGTTAATCGATTCTGTAGTTCCTTTCGTAAATATAATTTCTGAAGAATATTTTGCATGAATAAATTTTTGAATTTTTTTTCTTACATTTTCTACATATAGAGTTGCTTTATGACTAAGATAATGTAACCCCCTATGGATATTAGAATTCATGGTTGAATAATAATTTTTAGTAGCTTGTATCACCTTTAATGGTTTTTGAGTTGTTGCCGCATTATCCATATATATTAAAGGATTAGAATATACTTTTTCTTTTAAAATAGGAAATTGATTTCTTATTTTTTGTATTTCTTTTTCTGAAAACATATGTTTTATAAATGTTTATCTAATTTTTCCTTCATTTTTTTATGTATAAATTTTTTCAACTCAGAAATATGAATAGGAATTAACATTTCTCCTAAAAAAGATAATAATAATAACATTTTAGCCTTTTTTTCAGGAATTCCTCTTGATTGAAGATAAAATAATTCAGATTCTTGTATGTTTCCTACAGTACAACCATGTGAACATTTTACATATTCAGAAAAAATCTCTAATTGAGGTTTAGCATATATACTTGCTTCATTAGAAAGAATAATATTATGATTTTTTTGAAAAGCATTTATTTCTTTTATAAATTCGTTAACAATTATTTTTCCATTAAAAATACCTTTAGATTTTCCACACAGAATATTTTTATATAATTGAAAACTATAAGTATTTGAATATAAATGATCTATTAAAGTATGATGATCTACAAATTGTTTTCCTGATAAAAGTGAAATTCCATATAAATAAGAATAAGCTTTTTCTCCATTAGAATAAAATTTTAAATTATTTTTTATAAAATTTCCTTGAAAAGAAAAAGTATAAACACTACACTTACTATTATTTTTTTGTTTTAAAAATGTATTATCTATTACAGAAGTTTCTTTTAAATCATTTTGTATTTTATAGTAATCAATTTTGCTATGATTCATAGCATAAATTTCACTTACAGAATTTATAAAAACTAAATGTTTTTTCAAACATTTATAATGTTCTATAATTTTAACATAGGAATGTTCTCCCACCACAATTAAATTCCTATTATTCAACATAATTTTAGATTCTTTACCTGTAGAAATATGTAATATCTCTATGGGAGATTCTAAAATAACATTGTCTGGAATATAAATATATGCTCCATCTTTTAAAAAAAGTGTATTTAAAGTATAAAATGCATCATATTGATATGACAGTTTTCCATAATAATCTTTAATATCGTTTTCTTTTAGTGATATTATATTTGATAAAATAATATTTTCCGCATGAGTAGAAGAAAGATAAGGATTATATTTTCCATCTATAAAAATCAAAATAAGAGATTTTTCTTTTTTAAGAAAGGTTAATTTTCTTATTTTTTTATATTCTACATTTTCTATTTTTATATTTTCTGTAATTATATTATAATCTTTTGAAAGAATTGAGTCAATATTCGTATTTTTCCATTCTTCATCTATAGAAGAAGGGAATCCTTTTTTGTTAAAGAAATCAGAATGTTCTCGTTGTAAAAAAGACATATAAGAATCTTTTTTTTTTACAGAAGAAAATTTTTTATTTAGTAAAATTATTTTTTCTTTTAACTGCATTGAGTTATAAAATTTAACGATTCTTTTTATACTTTATTTTTCACTATATGATCATATCCTTTTTGTTCTAATTTTTCAGCTAATTTTTTATCTCCTGACTGAATAATTTTTCCATCATATAAAATATGTACAATATAGTCTGATAAAATATGATCTAATAATCTTTTGTAATGGGTAATAATTAAAACCGAATTTTTATCATTTCTAAAAGTATTAATTCCTTTAGCAACTATACGTAAAGCATCTATATCTAATCCTGAATCAATTTCATCTAAAATCGATAATAAAGGATCTAACATCATCATTTGTAATATTTCATTACGTTTTTTTTCTCCTCCCGAAAATCCTTCATTTAAAGAACGAAATAAGAAATCTTTTTCAATATTTAATGAAGAGGATTTTTTGTTGATTTTTAATAAAATATCTTTAGCAGACATTTTTTCCATATTTTTTGCTTCACGAATAGAATTCACTGCTGTTTTAATAAAATTAATAATGGATACTCCTGGTATTTCTATTGGATGTTGAAAAGAAAGAAAAATTCCTAATTGTGCTCGTTCTTCTATAGAAAAATTTTTTAAATTTTGATTAAAAAAATAAATATTACCTTCAGTTATTTTATACTCTTTTTTCCCTGCTATGATAGAAGCTAGAGTGCTTTTTCCAGATCCATTAGGGCCCATAATCACATGACTTTCTCCTGCGTTAATTTTTAAGTTAATTCCTCTAAGAATTTTTTTCGTTTTTATAGAAGCATGTAAATTTTCTATATTTAACATAATTTTTTATTATTATCCAACAGATCCTTCCAAAGAAATTTCCAAAAGTTTTTGAGCTTCTATTGCAAATTCCATGGGAAGTTTTTTCAAAACTTCATTACTAAATCCATAAACAATTAAAGAAATTGCCTTTTCTGTATTTATTCCTCTTTGATTACAGTAAAAAATTTGGTTTTCTCCAATTTTTGAAGTTGTTGCTTCATGTTCTACTTTAGAATTGGAATTATATACACGAATATATGGAAAAGTATGAGCTCCACATTGATTTCCTATTAATAAAGAATCACATTGAGAAAAATTACGAGAATGCATTGCTTGAGGGGTTATTTTTACCAATCCTCTATAATTATTTTGAGCTTTTCCAGCAGATATTCCTTTCGATATAATAATACTTTTAGTGTTTTTTCCTATATGTATCATCTTAGTTCCCGTATCTGCTTGTTGAAAATCTTTAGTTAAAGCTATAGAATAAAATTGACCCATAGAAAAATCTCCTTTTAGAATACAAGACGGATATTTCCAAGTGATAGAAGAACCTGTTTCTACTTGTATCCAAGATATTTTTGCTCCTTTTTCACACAATCCACGTTTTGTTACAAAATTAAAAATCCCTCCTTCTCCTTTTTTATTTCCAGGGAACCAATTTTGAACCGTAGAGTATTTAATTTCAGCATTTTCTAAGGCAATAATTTCCACTACAGCGGCATGTAATTGATTTTCTTTTCTTTGCGGAGCTGTACATCCTTCTAAATAACTAACATAAGAATCTTTATCTGCGATAATCAAGGTTCTTTCAAATTGACCCGTTTGATTTTCATTAATACGGAAATATGTGGATAATTCCATAGGACAACGGACTCCTTTGGGAATATAACAAAAAGAACCATCCGAAAATACAGCTGAATTTAGAGCAGCATAAAAATTATCTTTTTTTGAAACAACTGAACCTAAATATTTTTTTACAATATTTGGATATTTTCTTAAAGCATCATTCATAGAACAAAATATAATGCCTTTATCTTTCAATTTTTTTTGAAATGTAGTTGCTAAAGAAACGGAATCTAATACTATATCTGTAGCTACACCTGAAAGCATTTTTTGTTCTTTTATAGAAATTCCTAATTTTTTAAATGTGTCTATTAATTCTGGATCTATTTCCTCCGAATTATTTAAATCTATTTTTTTTTTGGGAGCAGAATAATAACTTATATTTTGAAAATCTGGTATTTTGTATTTTATATTTGCCCATTTTGGAATATTCATTTTTTTCCATATAGAGAAGGATTCTAGTCTCCAATCTAACATCCATGTAGGTTCCTTTTTTTTTTCTGTTATTTTACGAATAACGTCTTCATTTAACCCTACTGGAATTTTATCGGATTCTATTGGAGTATAAAACCCATATTTATATTCAGAATTAGTAAAATTTTCTAATATTTTATTATTTTTTTTCATTATAATGAAAAACTTTTTCCGCATCCACAAGTATGTTTTGCTTTAGGATTTTTAAAATAAAATCCTTTTCCATCTAATCCATCTGAATATTCTAATGTTATTCCTTCTAAATAAGGAATGCTATTTTGATCTATTAATATTTTCATTTCTTTATGTTGAAAAATTTTATCCCCTTCTTGTTTTTTTTGATCAAAAGTAAGTTCATAAGACAAACCCGAACAACCTCCAGTTTTAACTCCAAATCTAACAAAAGAAATGTCGTGAGAAAGTCCCTCTTTTTTCATAAGAGAAATTAATTTAATTTTAGCTTTTTCGGATATAAAAATCATAATATCTTCATAATTTTTTAATTACACAAGATAAAGATAATTTTTTTGCATGATTATTTAATAAACCAAGTAATTTTTGTTACTCCTTCTTTTATACCCCATTTATTGGACATCCCTGCATTAATTTCTAAAATATATTTTATGCTAGTATTTGAAGGAAAATTCGTTATTTTTTCTATATCTCTCATAGGAGGAACATATTGATTCACAAAAATAACCGTATCAAATTGATTGATATATATAATATCTAAAGGAATTTGAACATTTTTCATGTTCATTTGTTTATACTCTTCTTGATGTTTGAATAAAAATAACATACCTCTATTTTCTTTTAAAAAAGACCTATATTTTAATCCATTTATTTTTTCTGTATCTCGATATGCTAATTCTATATCTATTTTTTTTATTATATGATTATTATTTATCAAATACAATTTTCCATTTTGAATAAATTCTATTTCTAGTGAATTTCCGATATCTAAAAACATATCAGAAATGTCATCAATTCTTTCAGAGGAATTTATAAAAAAACACAGAATTATCAAGGAAAAAAAAATCAATATTTTTTTCATAATGAAGAAAAATATTTTTTAATTTTTGAAAAATTAATAAGATAAAATCCCAAAATAATAAAAGGAATACTGAGCCATTGCCCTGTATTTATGGATAAAAAATTAATAATTTCTTCTCCTTGTGGTTCCTTAAAAAATTCTATTAAAAAACGCACAGACCAAAGTGAAATAAAAAAAATTCCGGACAAAAATCCTTCATAATTTTTTTTTCTTATTTTATATAAATACCAAAGTAATAAAAAAATTACTAGATAACCAATAGATTCGTAAATTTGGGTGGGATGTCTGGGGACAATTTCTCCATATTCTGTATCCATTTGTACAAATTTTACTGCCCAAGGCAATTTTTCATTACATGGTTTTCCTACTATTTCAGAATTAAAAAAATTTCCGATTCTAATAAAAACAGAAGATATTGATATAGGAATACATAATCTGTCACATAGCCAAATAAAAGATTTTTTATTTAATATTATTTTACTATAAAATAAAGTAGATAAAATAATTCCTATAGTCGCTCCATGACTTGATAAACCTCTATAACCGATGAATTCATATCCTTTTATAAATCCTAATAAAAAATTATGTTGATTTTCCCTTATAGGAAGGAAAGCTTCAATCCAATGATCTGAAAAATATGAAATATCATAAAATAATACTTGACCTAATCTTGCTCCTATAAGAGTACCAAAAAAAGTATATATAAATAAAGGATCCAAATATTTTTTATGAATATTATCATTTTGATAAATATATTTCATTATATACCATCCTAATAAAAAAGAAATCACAAACATTAGACTATAAATATGAATAAAAAAACCTTTCCATAAATTAAATTTTTGGATAGGATCCCAATTAATATATTCTAATGTTTTCATCTTTAAAATTGTTAATTGTTTGTTAATTAAATTGAATCTATCGGATCATAACCATATGGGCCCCACGGATTACATTTAATAAATCTTATGATACTTAAAAAAATAGCTTTGAAAAGATTCCATTTTTTCAATGATAAAATCATATAATTTGAACAAGTTGGTATATATCTACAATTATTTCCTATACATGGAGAAATACCAATTTGATATAATTGGATAATTTTTATGAATACAATTTTTACAATTTTCATGTTATTTATTTTGTAATGAAATTTAGTGAGGAACCGGCTTTAAACCATTGAATTTGTTTTTCATTATAAGAATGTTGAACAATGATTTTTTCTTTATATCCATTTTTATGAAATAACTCTACTTCTATATTTTTACCAGGACGCATATTTTTTGTATAAAAATGTATGAGATCTTCTTCTTGTATTTTATAGTAATCATTTGAATTTAAAAAAGTTACAGCTAAAACACCTTGTTTTTTTAAATTAGTTTCATGTATTCTTGAGAAAGATTGTACAAGAACAATACGAACTCCCAAAAAACGTGGTTCCATAGCTGCATGTTCTCTTGAAGATCCTTCTCCATAATTATTTTCTCCTACAATTAAAGTTTGTATATTTTTTGATTTATAAAATTTAGCTACATCATAAACAGAACTGTAAGTTCCTGTTATGATATTTTTTATTTTATTTTTTTCATAATTGAAGGCATTTATAGCACCCATTAACAAATTTTCAGAAATCTTTTCAAGATGTCCTCTATATTTTAACCATGAACCTGCCATTGAAATATGATCAGTCGTACATTTTCCTTTAGTTTTGATTAAAAGTCTAATATTAAGTAAGTCATTTCCATCCCATGATAAAAATGGAGATAAAATCTGTAATCTTTTAGAATTTTTTTTGATAGTTACAGATAAATTTTCTATATTTTTTTTTGGAAAATTTTCATATCCTAATTCTTTTGAAGAAAAAATCTTAAAAGGAATTTTCAGTGATTTAGGTTCATCAAATTTTACATACTCTCCGATTTCATTTTTCAACATATCTTTTCTAGGATCAAATGTTAAATCTCCAGAAAAAACTAAAGCCGTGACAATTTCTGGAGATGCTATAAAAGCATGTGTTTTTGGATTTCCATCATTACGAGATGAAAAATTTCTATTAAAAGTATGAACAATTGTATTTTTTTCGTTTGTTTTATTTCCTTTTCTTACCCATTGTCCAATACAAGGTCCACAAGCATTAGAAAAAATTTGAGCTCCAATATTTTTAAATATAGATATAAATCCTACCTCTTTCATAAGAGAATAAACTTTTTTGGATCCCGGAGATACCATATATTCTGAATTAATTTTTAATTTTTTCTCTTTTGCTTGTTGAATTATTGATATAGCCTTTGAAAAATCTTCGTAAGAAGAATTTGTACAGGATCCTATTAATCCTACCTCAATTTTAGTAGGCCAATTGTTTTTAATGGCTTCCTCTTTCATTTTAGAAATAGGAGTAGCCTTATCTGGAGTAAAAGGGCCATTAATATATGGTTCTAAAATATTTAAATTTATTTCTATCACTCGATCATAATAATGATACGGATTCTGATAAACTTCTGGATCTGCTTTCAAAAAATCTTTTATTTTCTCTGACATTATAGAAATTTTATTTCTCCCATTTTTATCTAAAAAATCTTTCATTTTAATGTCATAAGGAAATATGGAAGCCGTCGCTCCTATTTCTGCACCCATATTACATATAGTTGCTTTTCCAACACAAGAAATGTTATTGACCCCTTCACCAAAATATTCAATAATATGATTTTTGGCTCCTGAAACACCAATCATTCCAGACAATTTTAATATTACATCTTTAGAAGAAGTCCACCCATTCATTTTTCCTATTAAATTTATTCCAATTATTTTAGGAAATTTCAATTCCAAAAGTGATCCAGCCATAACTTCGGCTGCTTCAGATCCTCCAATTCCCATTGCAAGCATACCTAATCCCCCAGCATTAGGAGTATGAGAATCCGTTCCTATAATCATTCCTCCAGGAAAAGCATAATTTTCTAAAATAACCTGATGAATAATTCCTGATCCAGGATTCCAAAAATCAATTCCATATTTATAAGATGCTGATTTTAAAAAATTGTATATCTCTTCATTTTTTTCTATAGCATTTTTTAAATCTAAATCTGATCCATCTTTAGCAGATATGAGATGATCACAATGAATGGAAGTAGGAACAAACGTTTTGTTTTTTTTAGTTTGCATAAATTGAAGTAATGTCATCTGAGCTGTAGCATCTTGCATTACAATACGATCGGGTAAAAAATCCATGTAATATTTATCTCTCAAATTTTTAAATGCAAAATTATTTTCTGTTTTTTTTATTTCATTTATTCCTAAATGAGAATACAAAATTTTTTCCGAATAAGTCATAGGATGATCAATCACATTTCGAATATTTTCAATTTTATACAAAAAATTTGTATAAAAATCTCGAATCATATCAAGATCAAAAACCATAAAATTTTTATTTAATAATATTAATATACATAAATTATGTTTCGTTTAAAAAAACTCCGATTTTATTATAAAAATCAATGGGATTATCTATATGAATCCAGTGATCAGATTTTATTATGGTCCAAATTTTACATTTTGGAAATAACTGTTGTATATGATTATAATCTTTTTCAAGAATATAATTTGAATATTCTCCTCGTAAAAATAGGACAGGACCATGATATGAACCATTTTCTATTTTTTTATGAATTAAAGAATCATAATTTTTTTCAATGTTTAATAAAGAAAAACAAAAACATAGTTTTCCATTTTTTTGTTTTTTAACACATTTAGAAAAAAACGACCTGATTTTTATATTAGAAATCCATGTTTTTAAAAAAAAATCTAAATCTTTTCTTGTATTAATAATATTAAAATCTACTTTTTTTAAAATATGGATCAATTTTTTTTGATTGTCATCAATGTAATCCTTAGGACTGATATCCACAATAATAATTTTTTTTGGAATAATAGGATATTTTATAGAAAATTTCATAACAGTCTTTCCTCCCATAGAATGTCCTAATAATATAGGATGATTTAATTTATGATAATAAATATATTTTAGTATATCATCTGACATAATATCATAATTCATTTTGTTAGAAACAAAACTTTTTCCATGATTTCTCATGTCTAATAAATGAATTTGATGATTTTTTTCAAATTTTTTAGCAAAAGAAATCCAATTATCTCCATTACCAAACAAACCGTGAATTACTAAAACAGGAGGATAACCAGATCCATAAATTTTAGAATGTAGTATCATTTCGTCGATATTTATTATGAATTCTTTTCAAATAACTTTGTATTGTATTTTCTAGCCCCATATATATGGATTCATTAATTAAAGCATGTCCAATTGATACTTCTGATATATTGGGTATTTTTTTAATTAAAAAATAAATATTATCTAGATTTAAATCATGTCCAGCATTAATTAACATATGATTTTTAAGAATCATTTTTGCTGTATTAATATAAGGATCAATGCAACTCCATTTTTTTTTTGCATATCCTATAGCAAAATGTCCTGTATATAATTCTATTCTATCTGCTCCTGTATTTGCAGCATATGATACTAATTCTGGTTTTGGATCTAAAAATATGGAAGTACGAATTCCATAATTTTTTAATATTTTAATTTTATCAGTTAAAAAATCTTGATATAAAAAAGTATTCCATCCAGAATTTGATGTTATAATATTTTCAGAATCAGGTACTAAAGTAACTTGTGTAGGTTTAATATCTAATACTAATTTCATAAATTTTTCAGTAGGATTTCCTTCAATGTTTAATTCTGTTGTAATTACAGAATTTATATCATAAACATCTTTGTATGTAATATGTCTTTCATCAGGACGTGGATGTATGGTGATTCCTTGACATCCGAATTTTTGAACATCTATTGCTACTTGCAAAACATTGGGAATATTTCCCCCCCTTGCATTTCTTAATGTAGCTATCTTATTTAAATTTACACTTAATCTTACCATTTTTCTATAGTTTCTTTTCTAGTAACTTGTGTGACTTCTAAATTAAATTCTTTTGCCACTGTTAATAAATGATCAAAAACACTGGCTTGTATCTGTTCATATTTTATAGATTCAGAGGTATTTGTAAAACAATATAATTCTACAGGTAAGCCATAAGGAGTCGGTTCCAAATGTCTCACCATTAGAGTTTCTGATTGCGATATTTTTGGATGTTGTGCCAAATATTCTAATGCATATTGACGAAAAAGACCAATATTTGTTAATCTTCTTCCATTAATATTAATACTTACATCTATATTTTGTTTTCTATTGAAAATATTTATTTCTTTTTTTTTTTCTTGTATATAATTTTTTATTAAATATACGTTCTGAAATTTGTTTAATTGATCTGAATTACAAAAATGAAAAGATTGTATGTTGAATAAGATAGATCTTTTAATTCTACGTATATTTTTTTGACGCATAAATTCAAAATTAGTAACGGCTGTAGAAATTAAGTCATAAGTAGGAACACTAGTAATAGTTTTGTCAAAATTCTCTATCTTTGCGGAAGTTAAATTAATTTCAATAACGGTTCCTTCTATATTATATTTAGGAATTCTTATCCAATCTCCTACTTTTATCATTTTAGTGGAAGCCATTTGCACTCCTGAAACAAATCCAAGTATTGTATCTCTAAAAACCAAGATTACAAAAGCGGTGATAGCTCCTAAACTGGTTAAAATAGTAATGAGATCATTTTTTGTAAGAATAGCAATAATAATTAAAATGCAAAATATAATGGATATAATTTTCAGTAATTGTGAAAAAGAACGAACCGCTATAGTTTGATGATTATTTTCACTTGTGGCTATTCTCATAATAGAATTTACTACTCGAATTAAAAATTGTAAAACAATTAAAACGAATAATATATCAAATACTTTTTCTAAATAAATGATAATTGTATGATAGTTTTTAAAAAACGGTTCAATTAATATTAAACCAATAGATAATGGTAAAAAATGTGCTAAACTATCAAAAACTTTATTTTCATATAAAATATTATCCCAAACAAAATGAGTCGAGCTTACTATTCTTCTGCCTATAAAACGAATTCCTTTATTGAAAATAAACTCTAAAATTATTATAAATATAGTAAAAAGTAACATTTTACCAATTATAATTAGAGTTATGGTTCCCCATTTTTTTAAATCTAAATTATGGGTAAATTCATAAATTCCCTGAATTTCAAAAGTAATTGTGATTATTTTTTCAAAAAAAATTTTATAAAACATAAACCAAAATTATCATTATAAAATTGAATTATTAACCATATTTTGAGTTATTTTCAAAAAATTATTGTTTTGTAGATTGAATAATATAATAGATATTGAAAGATAAAAATTTTGATTCAATTTTTTAAAATTTTAGATTTATGGATAATGAAGCTTTAATAGGTTCTTTTTCAGATTTTAAATATGAAAAAAATATAGATAGAGTAAGTCTTATGGCTATTTTAGAAGAATCTATACGGTGTGTTTTAAGAAAAAAATATGAATCATCAAAAAATTACGATATTATTGTAAATCCAGATCAAGGTGATTTAGAAATATGGAGAAACCGTATAGTAGTACAAGATGGTAAAGTAAAAGATATAAATAAGGAAATAGAATTATCTACAGCCAAAAAAATAGAACCCGATTTTGAAATCGGAGAAGAGGTGACAGAAAAAGTAGAATTACAATCTTTAGGTCGTAGAGCTATTTTGTCTCTAAAACAAAATTTACTATCTAAAATTAATGAATATGATAATACAAATACCTATAAAAAATTTAAAAAAAAAATAGGAGAAATTATTAATGTAGAAGTTTACCATATTTTACCAAAACAAATAATTATGAGGGATGATGAACAAAATGAGATGGTTTTACCTAAACAAGAACAAATTCCAAGTGATTTTTTTAGAAAAGGAGATCCAGTTAGAGCTTTAGTTAAGCGAGTAGACTGGAAAGATAATAAACCTTTTGCTATTTTGACTAGAAAAGATGAATCTTTTTTAGAAGAACTTTTAAAATTAGAAATACCAGAAGTCTCTGATGGATTAATTACCGTAAAAAAAGTGGCACGTATTCCAGGAGAAAAAGCTAAAGTAGCTGTAGAATCATATGATGATCGTATAGATCCAGTTGGAGCTTGTGTAGGAATGAAGGGATCAAGAATTCATCCTATTGTTAGAGAATTAAAAAATGAAAATATTGATGTAATTAATTATACCTCTAATATACAATTATATATAACACGGGCTTTAAATCCTGCTAAAGTTTCTATGATGGAAGTAAATGAGGAACATAAATATGTAAATGTATATGTAAAAATTGAAGAGATATCGAAAGCAATTGGAAAAGGAGGACAAAATATAAAATTAGCGAGTCAATTAACCGGATACAAAATTCATATTTTTAGAGATTTTCCTTATGAAGATGATGTAGAACTAACAGAATTTTCTGACGAAATAGAATCAGAAGTATTAGAAAAATTTCATAAGGTGGGGTTAAATACTGCGAAATCTATTTTAAATTATAACAAAAATGATTTAAGAAAACGAACTAATCTTGAAGAAAAAACCATAAATAAAGTATTCACCATATTGAAAAAAGAATTTGAAGAAGAATTTAATATAAATACATAATTCTATGAAAATTCTTTTTTCAGTTATTTTTGTTTTTACATACATATATTTTTATGGATAATAAAATAAGATTAAAAACAGTATTAACCAAATTTAATATTTCTTTACAAAGAGTAATTAGTTTTTTAAAAAAAAAAGGAATTGAAATAGAAAATAATCCTAATGCAAAAATAGAAGAAAAAGTATACAAGTCTCTTGTCCGAGAATTTCAAACATACAAAGAAATACGAGATGCTTCTGAGAAAGTTTTTTTGCAAAAAAGAATGGAAAAAGAAAAAATAAAAAAAGAATTGAAATATATTCAAAATTGCGAAATTATACGGGCAAAATCAGAAAAACTAATTGGATTTAAAAAAATAGGAAAAATAGATATTGATATATTAGATCAAAAATATGGGACTAAAGAAACTAAAGAAAAAAAAAATCAAGAAAAAGAAAATAAATTTAAAAATAACAATAAACCTGAACATATAGATACTATCTATCAAAAATTAGATGGAGTTATGTTGACAGGAGACCGAATAGATTTATCTCAATTTGAAAAAAAGAGAACAAAATCAGAAATTAAGAAAAAACGAAGAAGAATTAAAAAAGAAATTTTCATTGAAGAAATGAAAAATGTTCATACAGGAAAAAAACAAAATAAAGAAAGAAAATCTTCCTTTTCTAATTCTAAGGAAAAAAAAATAGAAAAGCCAAAAAGTAAAAAAAATGTACAAAAATCAATAATTACTGAAGAACAAATAAAAAAACAAATTAAAGAAACTTTAGAAAAGTTATCGTCTAAAGGTATGAAGTCAAAAGCTTCAAAAGCTAGAAGAGAAAAACGTCAATCTAAAAAAGAAAAAAGGCTTATACAAAATGAAATGGAAAATAAAAAGGAAGAAAAAATTCTTAAATTGGCTGAATTTACTACAGTTAATGAATTAGCATCTATGATGAAAGTTAATGCTACTGATGTGATTGTGTCTTGTATGTCTTTAGGTATCATGGTCACGATGAATCAAAGGTTAGATGCAGAAATATTGACTTTAGTAGCAGACGAATTTGGATTTAATGTAAAATTTGTTGGATTAGATTTAGAAGAGGCGGTTCAAGATGATAAAGATTTAGAAGAACAATTAGAACTTCGACCTCCCATTATTACTGTTATGGGACATGTAGATCATGGCAAAACATCTTTATTAGATTATATTAGAAACACTAATGTTATTGCAGGTGAAGCAGGTGGCATCACTCAACATATAGCCGCTTATAGTGTTGAATGTTCAAATCATCAAAGTATCACTTTTTTAGATACTCCGGGTCATGAAGCTTTTACAGCTATGCGTGCAAGAGGAGCACAAATAACAGATATTGCAATTATAGTTATAGCGGCGGATGATCATATTATGCCTCAAACTAAAGAAGCAATTAGTCATGCTCAAGCCGCTAATGTTCCTATTATTTTTGTTTTTAATAAAATGGACAAATCTAATGCAAATTCTGATAAAATTAGAGAACAATTAGCTAATTTGAATTTTTTAGTACAAGAATGGGGGGGAAAATATACAACTCAAGAAATCTCCGCAAAATTGGGTACTGGAATAGACAAATTATTAGAAAAAGTTCTTTTAGTTTCTCAATCATTAAATTTAAAAGCGAACCCAAATAAACCTGCTATAGGAACAGTTATAGAAGCTTCTTTAGATAAAGGAAGAGGATATATTACTACACTTCTCATACAAGGAGGAACATTAAAAGTAGGAGATTATGTTTTGGCAGGAAGTCATCATGGAAAAGTAAAAAATATTTTAGATGAACGAGGAAAATCTATTTTTTTAGCAGGGCCATCTAAACCTATTACTATATTAGGATTGAGTGGAGCTCCTACTGCTGGAGACAAATTTAAAGTATTTAAAGATGAAAAAGAAGCTAAACAACTTGCTTCTAGAAGAGAACAATTACAAAGAGAACAAAATATACGAGCTCAAAAACATCTTACATTGGATGAAATAGGAAGACGTATAGCATTAGGTGATTTTAAAGAATTGAAAATTATTATTAAAGGAGACGTAGATGGATCCGTTGAAGCTATTGCTGATGCTCTTCAAAAATTATCTACAAAAACTATTATTGTTAATATTATTTATAAAGGAGTAGGTCAAATTACCGAATCTGATGTTTTATTAGCAAGTGCTTCAGATGCTATTATCATAGGATTTAATGTTCGTCCTAATATTGGAGCTAAAAATATAGCAAAAAAAGAAAATATAGAAATACGAACATATTCAATCATATATAATGTAACAAATGATATTCAAGAAGCTATGGATGGAATGTTATCTCCCGATATTAAAGAAAAAATATTAGGAAATGCTGAAATTAGAGAAATATTTAAAATACCAAAAATAGGAACTATAGCCGGATGTATGGTTACAGAAGGAAAATTATTACGTCAAGCAAAAGTAAGATTGATTCGAGAAGGAATTGTTATTCATAATGGAGAATTTACTTCTCTTAAACGTTTTAAAGAAGATGTAAAAGAAGTTTCAAAAGGATATGAATGTGGATTAGGAATAAAGAATTATCATAATCTAAGATTTGGAGATCTTATAGAAGTTTATGAAGAATTATATGATAAAAAAAATTAATATATGTATAGAACACATAATTGTGGAGAATTAAATATAAAAGATGTAGGAAAAGAAGTAATATTGTCTGGTTGGATTCAAAAAATAAGGAATTTAGGATCTTTATTTTTTATAGATATTAGAGATTATTTTGGTATTACACAATTAATTATTTCTAAAAAATCAGTAAAAAAAAATTTTTTTCTGGGAAAAGAATATTTAATTCAAGTAAAAGGAAAGGTAGTAGAAAGATTATCTAAAAATTATAATATTTCCACAGGAGAAATAGAAATATCAATTGATCATATAGAATTATTAAATTCATCTTTATCTCTTCCTTTTACTATAGAAAATAAAACAGATGGAAATGAAGAGATTAGGATGATTTATCGATATCTTGATATTAGACGAAATCCTATTAAAAATAATTTAATCGCTCGTCATAATTTATCTTTGGAAATACGTAATTTTCTGTCTAAAAATGGATTTCTTGAAGTAGAAACTCCTGTTTTGATAAATTCAACTCCAGAAGGAGCCAGAAGTTTTGTTGTTCCTTCTAGAACTCATATTAATAAATTCTATGCATTAGCTCAATCTCCACAATTATTTAAACAATTATTGATGATAGGAGGTATAGATAAATATTTTCAAATTGTTAAATGCTTTAGAGACGAAGACTCTCGCTCTGATAGACAAATAGAATTCACTCAAATAGATTGTGAAATGTCTTTTGTGAAAGTTCATGATGTATTAGTATTTTTCGAACATTTTATTAAACATATTTTTAAAAAAATTAAGAATATTCAATTAGATTCTTTTCCTTGTATTTCTTATTTTGATGCTATAAAAAAGTATGGTACAGATTCTCCTGATATTCGTTTTAATATGTCTTTTGTAGAATTAAATGATTTAGTTCAAAAAAAAGATATTAATTTTTTGAAAAAACAAGAATTGGTAATAGGAATTAAAGTCGAAAGATTCCAGGACAATAACAATAATAATGAAATTAATTCTTTCTTGAAAAAAATAGAAAAAAAAAATTTTTTTTGGATAAAATATTTATATGATAAAACTTTACTTTATTCTAAACAAAAATTTTTAAACGATAAAATTATAAAAATATTTATCAAACATTTTGAAGCTATACCTGGTGAATTATTATTTTTTTCCTATGGGAAAAAAAGAGATACTAGAAAAGAACTTGGAAAAATACGATCAAAAATAGCAGATTTTTTGAATTTAAAAAATTATAAAATTTTTAAACCTTTATGGATTACAGATTTACCTCTTTTAGAATGGGAAGAAAAATCTAAAAAATATAAATCTGTACATCATCCGTTTACTAGTCCAAAAGAGGAGGATATTTATTTATTGGAAATAAATCCAAAAAAGATTCGTTCTAAATCTTATGATTTGATTATAAATGGAATAGAGATTGGTAGTGGATCTATACGCATTCATAATAAAAAAATACAAAATTTAATTTTTAAACATTTAGGATTATCTCAAAAAGAAATAGAATCTAAATTTGGTTTTTTTATCAAAGCCTTTGAATATGGTATTCCTCCTCATGGAGGAATAGCTTTTGGATTAGATCGACTAATTAATCTTTTAGAAGGAAATGATAATATAAAAAATTTCATTGCTTTTCCAAAAAATAATTATGGAAAAGATATAATGATAAATGCTCCATCTTTTTTAGAAAAAGAAAAATTAAAAGAATTACATTTTCGTTAAAGAATTTTGATACCGCAAACAAGATTGTTTATATACATATATAGCTTCTTTTTGATCTTTCCAGTTTCCTATTTTTACTTTTTTGTTTTCTAAATCTTTATATACCAAAAAAAAATGTTCTATTTCTTTTTTAGTATGTAAAGCAATTTCATCTATATTGTTTATAATATTATAATTGGGATCTGAAACGGGAACACAAATAATTTTTTCGTCTTCTCCTTTTTCATCTATCATAAAAAAAATTCCTATAGGTTTTACTTTTATTAAACAACCCGGAATTGTAGGTTCTGTTAAAAAAACTAATACATCTAATGGATCTCCATCCATAGAAAGAGTTTTTGGAACAAAACCATAATCTGTAGGATAACTCATGGGAGAATATAATACTCGATCTAATCGAATTAGATTATTTTTTTTATCAAATTCATATTTATTTCTACTTCCTTTAGGAATTTCAATAAGTGCATCAAAACTAATTTCCATAATATTATATTTTTGTATAACAATTAAATTTTTCTAAATATAAAGCTACTTTTTTAGCAAAACATCCACCTAAAACACCATCTATTACACGATGATCATAAGAATGAGATAAATAAGTTTTATGTCTTATCCCTATTAAATCTCCTTTTGGAGTTTCTATTATAGACAATTTTTTCTGAATTAAACCTATCGCCATAATAGCTACTTGTGGCTGATGTATGATCGGTGTGCCAAAAAGATTTCCAAAACTACCTATATTACTTATAGTATAAGTACCTCCTTGTATTTCTTCAGGCTTTAATTGATTAGATTTCGCTCTTTTTATCAAATCATTAATTATTTTTATTAATCCTACCAAATTATAAGAATCTGCATTTTTTATAACAGGAACAATTAAATTACCATTAGGTAAAGCTGTAGCTAATCCTATATGAATATTTCTTTTTTTTATTATGCTTGTTCCATTTACGGAAATATTTATCATAGGAAGATCTTTTATGGCTTTCACTACACATTCTACAAAAACGGACATTAAGGTTAATTTTTCTCCTGTATTCCTCTGAAAAGTGTCTTTTATTTTTTCTCTCCATTTTACTATATTAGTCACATCCGCTTCAACAAAAGAAGTAACATGTGCGGAAATATTTTTACTACTAACCATATGTTCTGCAGTAATTTTACGCATTCTATCCATTTCAATGATTTCTTCATTATTTTTAGTACTTATAACATGATTAGGAATAACAATCGTATTATTTTTAATACGGATGTATTCTAATATATCTTTTTTAGTAAGACGTCCTTTATCTCCAGTTCCTTCTATGGTATCCAATTCATACAAACTAATTCCTTCTTTATTGGCAATAGTACGGACAAGAGGAGAATAAAAGCGTTTTTTCTTTTTTTCTATTGGAATCTCCTCTAAAGAATATTTTTCTTCCGTTTCTAAAATAGCAATAAAACTCCCCACTTTAGCAACTTCATTAGGAGCAAATAATTTTTTTTTCAAAATACCATTGACAGGAGAAGATATTTCAGAATCTACTTTATCTGTAGCTATCTCTACTAAAAGATCTTCTTTTTTTACAGAATCTCCCTCTTTTTTTAACCAACGAATGATAGTAGCCTCGGCTATACTTTCACCCATGGCTGGAAGGGTCAAATTATACTCGGCCATCTAGATTAATCGTTTTATATTTGCAGATACTAATCAGATTTCACTTTTTCATCAAAATAGAAAACTGACAAAATCAAAAATAATAAATTCATTTTAAAAAATGAAAATTCTTTCTTTAAATCAAATTAGAAAAGCAGATCAACATTGTATTGATTCCGAATCTATTTCTTCTACTCAATTAATGGAAAAAGCTGCTAAAAGTTGTTTCAACTGGATAATTCATAATAAATATTTAAAAATTACAAAAATTCCATTTATAGTATTAGTTGGAAAAGGAAATAATGGAGGAGATGGCCTCTCCTTATCTTATATGTTACACTTATACGGAGCAAAAGTTTCGGTATATGAAGTCAATATTTCTTGTCATTATTCAAATGATTTTTTAAAAAATAAAAATAAAATATTACAACATAAAATAAATTTTCAAACGATTTATGAAGAAGAAAAATTTCCTTTTTTTAATCCGGAAAGTTATCTTATTGATGCTATTTTTGGTATAGGATTCAATCGTACAATCAACAAATATTGGAAATCTTTTTTTCATTATATCAACGAAAAAAAATTCAAAGCGGTTATATCTATAGATATTCCATCTGGATTATTTATAGAAAAAAACCATGATAATTTTAACGGAATAATCAAAGCTACTCATACTTTAACTTTCCAAGTTCCAAAATTACCTTTTTTGTTACCAAATTATGTAGATTATGTTGGAAAGTGGTATTTGATAAATATTGGATGGAAAGATGATTGTATTCGTAAGATGGAAACAAAAAATTTTTTTATTAATAATGAATTTATTTATGCTATATATAAAAAAAAAATTAGGAAAAAATTTTCACATAAAGGAAATTATGGTCATGGAATCATTATAGGCGGAAGTTTTGGTATGATAGGATCTGTTGTCCTTTCTGCAACGGCTAGTTTTCGTACTGGAATAGGAAAATTAAGTGTATATATTCCTTCTTGTGGATATCATATTATTCAAAATGCACTTCCAGAAGCTATTGTTTATACAGATATCAATAAATATCGGATAAGTAATATTATTAATTATAATGAAAATATAAATGCAATAGGAATAGGAGTGGGAATGGGCATTCATACTAAAACTAAATATGCTTTAGAATCTTTTTTTTTAAATTTAAAAAATAAGAAAAAAAAAATACCTATGGTAATTGATGCAGATGCTATAAATATATTATCATCTCAATTAGAATTATTGAATCTTCTTCCTGAAAAAACTATTCTTACTCCACATCCGAAAGAATTTAAAAAATTATGCGGATCATGGAAAAACGATTATGAAAAATTACATTTTTTAAAAAAAATGTCTAAAAAATATACAATTTTTATTGTATTAAAGGGGGCTTATTCTATTATTTCAGATCCTAATGGAAATTTATATTTTAATAGCACAGGAAATTCAGGAATGGCAACAGCTGGAAGTGGAGATGTTCTTACTGGAATGATCATGAGTTTATTATCTCAAGGATATTCTGAAAAAGAATCATGTATTATGGGAGTTTATTTACATGGATTAGCTGGAGATATTGCCTCAAAAAAATTCAGTAAAGAAGCCATGATAGCTTATGATATTGTTAATCATATAGGAGAAGCTTATATAAAATTAAATAAAAATTAAAATTTTTTCATATTTTATATATATTACATATGATAGTATATAATAAAATTATAATCATTGTCAATAAACAAATTTTATAAAGAAAATCTCCATATTTTATATAAAAAGTTTTCTTTTTATTGAGATGTATTTTTTTATATAAAAAACCTTCCTTTCCATAAGGAATAGATGATATAATTTCTCCTTTTTCATCAATAAAACAAGAAATACCTGTATTTGCAGATCTAGCTACATATTTTCGATTTTCAATCGCTCTGATTCTCGCATAATACATATGTTGTTTATGTCCTTGAGAAAAACCCCACCATCCATCATTAGTAATAATAGCCAGTAATTCTACATTTTTTTTTCTAAAAAAATTAGAAACATATTCTCCAAAAACGGATTCATAACAAATAATAGGGGCTATTTTTATTCCTAAATAAGGATGTTGAAAAACAGAAGGATGATTTTCTTTTCCCAGTTCTATTACAGTTCCTCCAAAATTAAGTAATATATTTCCTAATATAGGTGAAAATATTTTTTTATAAGGAAAAGTTTCAACTGCTGGAACTAGTTTAGATTTATGATGAAATTCAATATTTTTATTTGTTCCTATTTGAATTACTGAATTAAAAATATCTATCCATTGTATATTTTTCATTTTTTTCAATAAAATGGGAATGGAAGTTTTACTTATATTTTTTTGATATAAAGATATTAATTCTACTCCCGTTATAAACACTGTATTTGGAGATTTTTTTTTCAAGTAATCTTTGAATGAAGAAACGATTTTATTTTTACTTATATTTTTTATTTGTATTTTTTCTGTAAACATGGTTTCTGGAGCTATGATTATCATAGATTCTTTAGATATTTTTCGATCTATTAATCTTTTTAATTTTGAAACTAATTCATTAGTTGAAATACAATATTTTTGATGATATGGATCAATGTTAGGTTGTAAAATTAATACATTTGCAGTACGATCATATTGATTTTTTTTATATTTTGTGTATATGAGGTTTGAAACAAAAATCATAAAAAAAATTATTCCTATATTAAAAAATATTCTATTGTAGAATGATAAAATATTTTTATCTTTTTTATACTTAATAATAGATTCTGTAAAACCAATATTAACGATCCATATCCATATAGAACCTCCTAAAATACCTGTGTATTCATACCATTGAATCCATTCTGTCCGATTAGCGAATCCATTTCCTAAGTTTAACCATGGCCAAGATAATTCCCACTCTAAATGCATTTTTTCGAATGAAATCCATAGACTAATCAGAAATACATATCCTATTCTTTTATTTTTTACATGTTTTTTAATACATGAATAAAAAGAAAAAACAACTGACATAAAAAGAGCATTCAATAATATAGGAATTAAATAAGCTTCTAATGCAAAAGTACCATTAGTTCTTCTTGCATAAGATAACCACCATGTAGAAATAGCATTCCATGTTAAAAAAGTAATAAAAGAAAATAAAAAAATATAAAATAGAGAAGAATTCAAATAATTTTCTATATACAATAAAGGAACAAAAGCCATAAATAAATATATGGGATCTCCATCAGTAGGCCATCCTAATCCCAACAAAATGCCCGAAAATATACAGTATATAAGAAATTCAATTTTTTTTATTTTATATAACGTTTTAATGAATAAATGGAGCTGGCGGGATTCGAACCCGCGTCCAAACAAGTAGTATAAAAGATTTCTACATACTTATCCAAAATAAAATTTCTACATTTCCATTCCAGTTTTGGATCTAGAATAAAAACTGAAGATTCAAAATTTAGGTTCAGAAAACCTCAGAATCATCTGTTTTCTTATCCTTAAAACTTATTAGTACCTCTAGATCAGAAATTATAAGGAAAAATTTCTGAGAGATATTTTGCTTCTGCATTTTTGCAGACTAAGGCTATTTACTAAGCAGCAAAAGCGTATTCTTTTTCGCCATTTATATATTTTGTAACGCTTTATTTTCGTGTAATACCTTACGTGACACGATATGCTATCTTTTATTACTAATATTGCTGTCAAATCCAAAATCAGCCCCTAAAAATCAGATCAAACTAGTTTGATCTGATGCATCTATTCTTATAAAGATAAATAATAAAATAGTAAAAGACCAAAGAGATGATCCTCCATAACTAAAAAAAGGTAAAACAATTCCTATTGTTGGAAAAAGGCCCATAACCATTCCTAAATTAATAATTAGATGAATAAAAAGAATATTTCCAACCGAATATCCAAAAATTCTACCAAAAATATCTTTTTGTCTTTCAGATAAAAAATAAATACGACTAATAAATAATAAATAAAATAGAATAAAAATTATACTTCCTACAAAACCCCATTCCTCTCCTATTGTACAAAAAATATAATCAGTATGTTGTTCAGGAACAAATTTTCCTTTTGTTACAGTTCCTTTTTTATATCCTTTTCCAAAAAATTTTCCTGAACCAATAGCTGTTTTAGAATATAATAAATTATATCCTACGTTATCTCTATATTTTCTGTCAAATTCGTTTTGAAATAAAATATTGATTCTATCTTTATGATGTTGTTTTAAAAATTTTTGAAAAAAAAATGGAGAAAAAATAGAAAAAAGTGAAAAACTAATAAATAAAAATATATAAAAAAATAAATCGAAAAATGATGTTCTTTTTTTTAAAAAATAAAATAAAACGAAAAAAATAAATAAAAGTGAAACTACAATCCAAGGAGATAAATTCAACGAAATTACAAATAAAAGAACATAAAATAAAGAATAAAGTATAAAATAAATAGATAATCCTTCTCTATATAATGTAAGAAGAAAAGAAGAAAAAACTATAGAAGAACCAGGATCAGGTTGCAAAAATATTAAAAAAGCAGGCAACACTAATATAATAGATATATGTAATAATGCTTTATTATTATTCTTGATATCTTCTTGACTCATAATATGAGCTATCATTAAAGATGTTGATATTTTAGCTAACTCAGATGGTTGAAAACTAATAGAGCCAAAAACATACCAAGATTTTGCTCCATTTATATTTTTTCCAAAAAAAAATACTCCAATTAAAAGAAACAACGTAAATAAAAATAAAAATGGAGTTATATGTTTATAATGAATAGGTTTAAATAAAAATATAACAAATATGAAAATAAAACTTAATAATATCCATATTAATTGTTTTTCTGCTTTTTCAGTAGAAACGGAAGATAAATTCATACATCCAAAAAAAATCATAATCATGTAAATGACAACAACTCCCCAATCTATGTTTCTGAACAATATTTTATTTCTTTTTAGCAATATTATTTTTTGTATAAGAATTGTTTAAAATATTAAATTTTTTCATTTTTGCTATTGTATTATACACTTTTTGTAGTCCTGAAGTCATAATTTTTTTTTCAAGACTTTTTCTACTTACATTATTTTTTATATACTTTTCTGCAATAAGACTAGCAATAGGTCCCGCCCAACGAGATCCAAAACCTCCATTTTCTATTATAACAGAAATAGCAATTTTAGGATCTTCTACTGGAGCAAACAATATAAAAATAGAATGATCGGGTAAAGAAATTATTTTCTGATTCATTTTAATGAAATTTTGAGCCGTTCCTGTTTTTCCAGCCATTCTAATGTCAGATGATTTAAAACTTCTTCCAGTTCCAATAATGAAAACTTTTTCCATACCATTAATAATGAAATCAAAATATTTACTTTTAACTTTTGTATATTTAGCTACAGTATAATTAGGATTAGATATCGGTTTATGATTAATTCGTTTTACTATATGTGGAGTATAGAAAAATCCTCTATTTGCTATAGCACAAACCATATTAGCTAATTGTATAGGAGTAACATTTATTTCACCTTGACCAATACTATTAGAAATAATAGTAATGGCATTCCATTTTGTATTTCCATATTTTTTATTATAATAATCTCCAGAAGGAATAACTCCTTTTTCTCCTGTAGCTAAATCGTTATATAAATAATTTCCAAAGCCAAAACTTTTTATAATATCACACCATTCATTCAATCCTTTTGTCAAATTTTTAGGATATTTTTCTATAACACGTTTATAAACTTGTGCAAAATAATTATTACAAGAAACGGCAACAGCAGTTTCTATTCCTATAGGTAATCCATGTATACCAGAATGACAATGAATTCTTTTTCTTCCATATCTAAATCCTTTATAACATATAAAAGTAGTATTAGTATCTACTACTCCCATTTGAAGACCCGCTAATTCAGTTAGCAATTTAAATGGAGAAGCTGGAGGATAACGAGCTTGTGTTGTCCTATCAAATAAAGGATTATCTATTGTATCTTTCATTAATTTTTTAAATTCCTTAGAACGATTTATTCCTACAAATAAATTGGGATTATTAATAGGACTAGATACTAAAGATAAAATCTCTCCATTTTTTGGATTTATAGCAACTATTCCTCCCTTTTTTTTATACATAAGTTGTTCTACATAATTTTGTAAATTCCAATCTATAGTTAAAGAAATATCATTTCCACTTATAGCTTTTACATTATTTTTACTATTATTATAACTTCCTATAATACATCCTTTTCTATCTCTTACCCAATATTTAACTCCTTTTTTTCCTCTTAATATTTTTTCATAAGACTTTTCTACTCCAGCCCAACCGATAAAATCTCCCATTTGATAATAATTAGATTCCTTTTTAATATCTTTTTGAGTGACTTCTCCTATGTATCCTAAAACATTAGCCGAACTATCTACCTTATAATCTCTAAGAGAACGTTTTGTCCAATCAAAACCTTTATATTTATAAAGTTTTTCTTGTATAGTCGCAAATTTTTCCTTTGAAATAAAAGGTAAAAAAACAGATGGTAAATATTTAGAATAAGCTTTTGCTTTTTCTAAATTTTTAGAAAAAGTATTTTCATTAATTCCTACAAGATTGCAAAATTCTACAACATTAAAATGTTCATCTATAAGAATAGGAATAACAATTAATTCGTAAATAGATTTATTAAATACTAATAGATTATCATTTCTATCAAAAATGGATCCTCTTTCAGGAATAATAATTTCCTGTTTTATAGAAGTATTAAAAGCATTCAGAATATACTTTTCTGTATATATTTGTATATAAAATAATCTAATTACCAAAATTAGACCTACAAAACTCAATAATATATAAAACTTATATAAGTTTTTCAATGTTTAATTTTTCTGAAAAAAAAATATATAATACATAAAACAGTTGTAAAAATACTGCTAAATATTGTTCTAAATAAAATAATTTTGTTGAAAATAGCACCTTTTAACACTTCTAATATTATCAAAGAAAAATGATGTGTAACAACTAAAGAAAATATATAAAGTATTTTTCTAAGAAAAGGTAATTCGTAAATTGAGAAATCATTTCTATTTATAAAATTTTTTCCATCAAAAAACTGTAAAAATTTTAATCTTAAAAAAGCAGATAAAGTAGAAGAAAAAGCATGAATTCCTCCAGAATTCATGCAATAATCTATAATACAACCTATTAAAAATGATAAAAATAAAAATGCAAATCTATTTTCATTATATGGATATACCAAAATGAAAATAACATAAATGTAAAAATAATATCCTAAAAATAGAAATAAAGAATTTAATATAGATATTTGAATTAAACAAAGAAAAAAAATATAAAAAACAGAAATAATAAAACTTTTGATTAATTTCATTGCTTATTTTCAACTTTATAAAGTTGAACCTCATTCCATTCTTTTTTTAATAAATTTTTTACAACATAAGCATTTTCTATGGTAGAAAAATTAGCCATAAGTTTCACTTTTATAATATAATTAGCATGTTCTTCATCAAATTTATAGGAATGAACTCTTCCAATTGGTATTCCTTCAGGAAAAGTAGCAGATTTTCCGTCTGTTTCTACAATATCTCCTTTATGTATAGTGGAATGTCTGGGTATATCATATAAAATGACATATTCATGATCTAAGCCATCCCAGCTTAAAGTTCCAAAATATTTATTTTTTTTTAGTCTAGCATTAACTTTAATTTGGGAATTTAAAAGAGAAATTGCTATACTAAAGTGGGGAGACGTTTTTATAATAATTCCTGCGATTCCATCAGATAATATAATTCCCATGTCTGGTTTTATTCCGTCTATACTTCCTTTATTAATAGTTATATAATTTTCCTGTTCGTAAATACTATTATTAATAATTTGTACTGGAGTAAAAACATATTCTTGTAAATAATTAATGTTTTCTTCTTTAAAATCTCTAGATATTTTTCTAATTTTAGAAGAAATGAGATCCTCACGTAATCTTTTATTTTCATCTATAAGTTTTTTATTTTCAATTTCTAATAAAAAATAACTACGTAGCTTATAGATACTTTCATAAATTTTTCCAATCATAAAATTGGAAGAACCAGCATAAATATATTGATGAATTTTTGAATCTGAAAAAGAAAGAAAAATAGCTACGGATTCTAGTAAAAAAAAGAAAATAAAAAAACGACATTTCAAAAAAAAATTAAAAAATTCACGCATAAAATTAATCTATCAACCCTATTTCATTAAAAATGTAAATTTATCAATATTTTTTAACGCAACACCTGTTCCTTTTACTACAGCTCTTAGAGGATCCTCTACTAAAGAAACAGAAAGACCCGTTTTATTAGATATTCTTTGATCTAAACCTCTTAAAAGAGATCCTCCTCCAGCCATATATATTCCTGTTTTATAAATGTCTGCTGCAAGTTCTGGAGGAGTTCTAGAAAGTGTTTCCATCACAGCATCTTCTATTCGTAAAATAGATTTATCTAAAGCAGGAATCGTTTCTTTATAAGAAAGATTCATTTCTTTTGGTTTTCCTGTCGGAAGATCTCTTCCTTGTATGTGAATATCCTCTGGAGGTGTTTCTATGGATTCCATAGCCGCTCCTATATCTATTTTTATTTTTTCTGCAGTTCTTTCTCCAATATATAGATTATACTTAGAACGAAGGAAATAAGCTATATCATTAGTAAAAACATCTCCTGCTATTTTTATAGATTTTTGACATACTATTCCACCTAAAGCTATTACTCCGCATTCTGTTGTTCCACCTCCTATATCAATAATCATATTTCCTTCTGCTTTAGTTACAGAAATACCTGAACCAATAGCAGCTGCCATAGGTTCTTCAATAAGATAAACTTCTTTAGCATTAAGATGTTGTGCAGAATCTTTCACTGCTCTTTTTTCTACTTCAGTTATTCCAGATGGAATGCAAATAACCATCGTTAATGATGGAGTAAAAAATTTGTTATTGACACCTGGAACTTTTTTAATAAATTCTTTGATCATAAGTTCTGCAACTTGATAATCAGCAATAACTCCATCTTTCAATGGTTTATATATTTTAATATTTTCATGTGTTTTTCCTTGCATTTGCTTAGCTTCCTCTCCTACAGCTAATACTTTTTTTGTTCTTACATCTATTGCGATTATTGAAGGTAAATCTACTATTACCTTATTTTGATGCATAATCAGCGTATTTGCCGTTCCCAAATCTATAGCTATTTCTTGGGTGAAAAGATTCTTCATAAAATCTACTACTAATCCCATCAATATTTTTTCTATGAAAATATTTACCTAATTTAAATAAAAAATACAGTTTTTCAGTATATTGAATTTATTTAAAAACTTTTTTTTTGAAAGAACATAATGTATTCTTATTGCAAGGAAGTAACAAAGAAGATAAAAAAAATTTTTTGGATAAATCTTTGATTTTAATATCTCAAAAGATAGGTAAGATTGTTAAAATTTCATCATATTTTGAAAGCGAAGCATGGAATATGAAAAATTCGTCTATTTTTTATAATAGGATCTTACATATAAAAACAAATTATTCTCCTGTGGATCTTTTAAAACATATTTTGAATTTAGAATACCTCATAGGAAGAAAAAGAAATTTTTGTAAGAAAGAATATCAAAATAGAGAAATAGATATAGATATTTTATTTTACGATCATATCATCATACGTAGTTTAATTTTGACAATTCCACATCCATTATTACATTTACGTAGATTTGTTTTAGAACCTATGTGTGAAATAGCTCCAAACAAGAATCATCCAATATTTAATTTAACCATATTAGAAATATTAGGATTATGTATGGATAAATTATATGTAAAAAAAATTTTTTAGTGAACATTCTTTCATTAAATAAAATAAATTTGTATCAAATTCAATTTTACGTTTATATCATATTGTTATCCATTTTTTCAACATATACTTTTTACGGAAACGAAAAAAAAGAAAATGATAATGTTATATATGATAAAACAAAAAATAATTTTTCTTTTTTAAAAGATGTTTTAAAATACAAATCTAATATACAAGAACACGATATAAAAAAAGGAAAATCATATTTAAAAGGACAAGCTTCAATAGAATATTATAATACAAAAATTGAATCAGATTACATAGAATTTAATTGGAAAAATGGCGATTTGTATGCTCAATCAAAAGATAAATATGTTTTTTTGAAAAAGGGAGAACATCAGTATTTTTTCAATCAAATTCACTTAAATTTAAATAATCAAATAGGAGAAGCAAAAAAATTTTCTATAAAAGAAAAAAATTATATCGTTGTAGCTGATGAGGTTTTTAAAAAAAACGATGATTTTGTAATGAAAAAAATTACATATATATCAGATCCTTTTTTTTTAAAAAAAAAAGATGATTTTCCTGATTTTTATTTAAAAACAGATTATTTAAAATATTATCATTCAAAAAAATATATTTTTTCCGGTCCTATTTTTTTTTACTGGTATAAAGTCCCAATGCCTATTTTTTTTCCTTTTTTTTATATGCCTATAAAATTGAATCAGACTTCTTATGAAATTAAGTATCCAAAATTAGGAATTCAAAATAAAAAAATATACATGGAAGATTTAGAATTATTTTTTCCTATTTCTGATGTTCTAAATTTTAGGATGAATTCTTCCATATATAATACTGAAACATGGAGAATTAAAACAATAATAAAATATAAATTGATAAATGCTTGTCATGGATTTATTAATTTTAATTATCAAAATTTTTCAAATCAAAAAAATTATCTATTTCAATGGAAACATGATTCAGATTTAAAATCTGAAAAAATAAATTTCAATGCAAATATTAATTATGATAGTAATATTTTGTACAATCAAAATGAAGTTTTTTCTTCCATAAACATAAAAAAAAAGTTATCTAATTATTTATGGTTTATGGATTTTTATATGATTCAAAATCATGATAAAAATAGGAAAATAAGATTTATAATTCCAGAATTTATTTTACATACAAGAGAAATATTATTTAATAATAAAAAAAACTTTTTTTTAAATCAGGTAAATATTGAAAATAGACTGTATTTAAAAAATTTTATAGATTTTAATAACAAAAAGTATTTCCGTACTGAATTTAGTCATGACATGAGTATGACTACTTATTTTCCTTTTTTTTATCCTTATTTAAAAATTTCATCTCAAATTTTTTATCATGATTTTTATACATGTAATTTTCCTGATTTTTTTTATATATCTAGTATTCAAAAAATGGATTTTTTAACAAATATAGTTTCGATTCCATTTTATAAAATTTGGAAATTCAAAAATACTACTCTATTAAAACATCAAATCAAACCGATTTTATCTTTTCATATGAAATATTTTCCTCCTGTTTTCTATAATGTAAAAAATAATTTTGAAAAAAAAATAAATTTTATTATCGATAATAATTGGATGATAAGAGATACATATAATCATGTTAATATATACAAAAAAATAGAAGTATTAAAAGAAATAAAATCCTCATTTATTATTGATGATAATTTTATTAAATGGGAAAAATTTCATATTATGGGGAATGCTGATTTAACAAAAAATTTGGAAGCAAAATATAAAACAGGAATAAATTTTGTAAAAAATAAAATGATATATTTCGATTTTTGTTTTTCTTCTAATTATGACATAAATTTTTTTCCTATAAAAAATGAATTTCAAAAAAAAGGAAAAAATCGTTATGATTACTTTTTTTTTGATCAGAAAAATTATGCAAGATATACAATTCCGGTGAATTTGAAAATTGATTTTCATTCTAATTATGAAAATTATTTCAACAAAAAAAAATTTTTTCAAACTTTTTTAAGTTTGAATGGATCTATAAATATTACAAAATATTGGAAAATTAATTTTCACACAGATTATGATTTATTGAAAAATAAAATCATATTCGCAAATCTTATTTTTCATAGAGATTTAAGAAGCTTTGAAATGAATTTCAATTGGATTCTAGGGGAGAATTGTTCTTGGTCTTTTTTTATAGGATTGAAAGATCCTAATTTTAGAAATATTATACAGTATAATGAAAAAAATTAAATTATGACACCAAAAAAATTTTCAATTTATAAAATACCATCTTATGGACCATATAGTACATGTGTTTTTGTTGGAAATCTTTTATTTATTTCAGGACAAATAGCTGTAGATCAAAATAGAGAAAAATTAATTTCCGATAAAAATATCGAAATGGAAACAAAACAAGTGATGGAAAATATCAAAATTATTCTTTCAGAAAATGGAATAGGATTTCAAAATGTTGTCAAAACCTCTATTTTCGTAACAAATATGAGTTATTTATCTAAAGTAAATAACATATATTCCAAATTTTTTTGTAAAGGTAATTATCCAGCTAGAGAAACTATACAAGTATCTGGGTTACCTAAAAATGCCAACGTTGAAATATCTTTAATAGCATACAAAAATTAAATCAATTCTTATTTTTTGTGAAATATGGATTTTTAATTTTTATTATTTTTTTATTATTATCGCCTGATAAAACATTTTCTCATTCTAATAATATAAGGGAAACTGTACAAATAATTCATGCAGATATAATAGATAATTATCATCAATCTTTCGTTTTAATAGGAAACGTTCATTTGAAATATAGAAATAATCATCTTTTTTGTGATAAAATTATATATGACAAAAAAATTCATAAATTTTACGGGTATGGAAATGTAAATTTAGAATCAGGAAAAAATAAAATAATATCTCAAAATATAGAAGGAAATTTTTCCGATTTCCAATTATCAGGTAAAGTTGTTCTATATCGAGAAAAAATCAAATTAATAGCGAATATCGTTAATTTTAATCTAAAAAAAAAGCTATTTAAAGCTATCAATAATGTGGTCCTATTTTTTGGTAAAAATAAATTACAAACTAATACATTAGAATATAATTTGATTTTAAATCAAATTTTTTATAAGAAAAATAGCATTATTCATTATGGAGATTTTACTATATCTAGTAAAGAAGGTTTTTTTTATCTTAATAAGAAAAAAATAGAATTAAAATATGAAATTCAATTGATTAATGAAAATTATATCATATATGCTAATGCATTAGAATATCTTTTAGAACAAGATCAAGTTAATTTTCTTAATACAGCTATTTTTATACAAAAAAAAAATTTTGATAATTTTATTTATGCTAATAAAGCATTTTTTTCATTGAAAAAAAAAATATTTTTATTTAAAAATTATGTAAGTATTCATTATAATGGACGAATTTTAAAGGGAAAATATTTATTTTTTGACCATAAAAAAAAATGTGGATTCATTGAAGATCTTTTATTAGAAGATCCAAATAAAAAATATTTTTTGACAAGTGGATATGGAAAATTTGATTTTCATTCCAATTCTTTAACTTTAGAAAGAAATCCCAAAATTATTAAAACATCAAAAAATAATTCTATTTTTATTTATTCCAACATTTTAAAAATAAATATAGAAAAAAATAATGCATATTCAATTCAAGCTTTTTCTGTAGAAAGTTTTTTTTTGAATCAGAATTTCAATGAAAACATTCAAGGAAAATGTAATTTTCTTAATTATAAATCTTCAAATAATTATATCCAATTTGATGGAAATCCTATATTTTGGGGGAAAAATCGACAAATTAGTGGAGATGTTATCTCTATTCATTTTGAAGATAATGAAAATCATAATTTTTTAAAAAAAATAAAAATTATTCAAAATGCTTTCTATACAGAAAAAATAAACTCCAAAGAGTTTAATCAGATAAAAGGAGATATTATGATTGGTTTTTTTAATAAAAATTATTTAGAAAAAGTTATGGTAGAAGGAAATATTAACAGTATTATTTTTCTTAATACTCATAATAAAGAAAAAAAAATAATGAACAGATTATCTTGTAAAATTTTATCAATATATTTTGATCAATCAAAAAAAATAAATAAAATTTCTTCTTCTGATGAAGTATATTCAGAATTGATTCCAATACATAATAAAGAAATTTATAATAAGTTTCTTTATCTTCCTAAATTTTCTTGGAAAGAAAAAAATAAACCCCATAAAAAATTTTTTGCATATAAAGAAATGGATAAGTATAAAAAAGAAAGTTTATTAGAAAAAGTAAAAATGAAAAATATAATAAAAAATAAATAGAATAAAATTATTATGTATGTATGAAAGAATTAGAAAAAGATTTTTTTCAATATCAAACTCAAATTAATCCATATCCTATGAATATTATGGTAAGTCATGCTGAAGGAAGTTATATTTATGGAATAGATGGAAAAAAATATCTGGATTTTGTAGCAGGTGTTTCCGTGAATGTATTAGGACATGGAAATAAGAAAATAAAAAAAGCTATAAAAAAACAAGTAGATCAATACTTACATACTATGGTATATGGAGAATTCATACAAAGTCCTTGTGTTAGACTTTGTAAAAAAATATCAGAAAATATACCAGATCCACTTACTAACACTTACTTAGTGAATTCAGGAACAGAAGCAGTAGAAGGAGCTTTAAAATTAGCTAAATGTTATACAGGAAAGGAAGAAATTATATCCAGTAAATGGTCTTATCATGGAAGTACACATGGTTCTATGAGTATTATGGGATATGAAAATTATAAAAGGCCTTTTAGGCCTCTATTACCTTTAGTTAAATTTATTACATTTAATCATATAGAGGAATTAATAAATTCTATTACAGAAAAAACAGCTTGTGTGATTTTAGAAACGATTCAATGTTCTTATGGAATCATACTCCCTGATCATTCCTTTTTAAAAGAAGTAAGAAAACTGTGCAATCAAAAAAATGTTTTAATGATACTTGATGAAATTCAAACTGGATTTGGAAGAACAGGAAAACTTTTTGCATTTGAACATTATGAAATTGTTCCTGATATATTAATTATGGGAAAAGGAATGGGAGGAGGAATGCCTATTAGTGGTTTTGTATCATCTGAAAAAATTATGAAAACTTTTATTGATATTGCTCCTTTAGGCCATTTAACTACTTTTGGAGGAAATCCTGTTTCTGCTTCTTCTTCTTTAGCTACTTTAAATCAACTTATCAATTCTAATATAATGGAACAAGTTTCATTAAAGGAAAAGTGGATTAGGAAATATTTAATTCATCATGAAATCAAAAATATTCATGGAAAAGGACTTCTTTTATCTATTGAACTAAATAACAAAGAAACAGTAGAAAAAGTTTTAAAAACTTGTTTAAAAAAAGGATTAATATTATTTCGTTTTTTATTTCATAGGAATTTTATACGGATATCTCCTCCATTGACTATCACAAAAAAAGAAATCCAAAAGGGATGTTCTATTATTATTGAAAGTTTAAATCAACTTTATAATTGAGATTTTTTATTGAATTATCTTATAATGGTAAACATTTTTTTGGATGGCAAATTCAGAAAAAAGTAAATACAGTAGAAGAAAAATTAGAATATTGTTTGTCAAAATTATTGAAAACATCTATAAATATTGTAGGGGCTAGTAGAACGGATAAAGGTGTTCATGCTAAACAAATGTTTGCCCATTTTGATTATGAAAAAAAAATAAAAAATGATTTTGTAAACAGATTAAATGTTTTTTTACCTAATTCTATTAAAGTTTTCAATATTTTTCCAGTGAAAAAAAATTTTCATGCAAGATTTAATGCTATAAAAAGAACATATAAATATTATTTAACACGCGAAAAAAATCCATTTAATCAAGATTTTTCTTGGTACTGTTTTTACCCTCTAAATATTCAAAAAATGAATGAAGCTTCAAAAAAAATTATGGAATATCAAGATTTTAGTTCTTTTTGTAAAAAAAAAAGAACTAATAAAAATCAAAGTGTAAAAGAAAATAATATATGTCAAATATATCATGCTCATTGGTATGAGTATAACAATGTTTTATGTTTTACTATTGAAGCTAATCGGTTTTTAAGATCTATGGTTAGGAGTATTATAGGAACACTGATTGATGTAGGAAGAAATAAAATAAGTATTAACGAATTTATAAAAATTATAGAATCACAAAATTCTAATTTTTGCAAATTTATAGTTCCAGCATGTGGCCTATTTCTTACTCAGATTCTATATCCAGAAGATATTTTTTTATGAAAAAAAATTTGAATAAAAAAAAATCCTCCTTAAAACAATTAATTATAATTAGTTTAAATTATAAACTCATATTAATATCAACAATTACTACTTCTATACTAATTTCTTTTATATCTGCTTATCGTCCTAAATTAATACAAAAAGCTATTGATATTCACATTCTTTACAAGGATTTTTTAGGATTAAAAAATATATTAATGTTAATTATTATACTTCTTTTTTTAGAAAGTATATTTCATTTTATTTTGTTATATCTTTCTAATGTATTAGCTCAAAATGTAATTGAAAGAATAAGAATTCTTTTGTTTGAAAAATTATTACATTTTAAAAATTCCTTTTTTAATAAAACTCCAATAGGAAAATTAGTATCTTATTCTGTATCAGATATAGAAACTATAACTGTAATATTTAATGATGGAATTTTACTTGTTTCTGGAGATGTTTTGAGAATAATAATGATTATTATTATGATGTATACGGTCCATAGAAAATTATCTTTTTTAGTTTTTATAACTATTCCTTTTATATATATCATTACTCGTTTTTTTCAAAAAACCTTAAAAAAAACGTTTCATGAAGAACGTATTCAAGCTTCACGATTGAATAGTTTTTTACAAGAAAATATTATAGGAATGTCTATTATTCAACTTTTCCATAAAGAAAAAGAGGAATATTTAAAATTTAAATCTATTAATCATAAATTAATGAATGCTCATTTTAAAACCATTTTTTATTTTTCTATTTTTTTTCCTATAGTAGAAATAATTTCTGCGGTAACAATAAGTATTGTCATATTTTATGGAGGTTTTTATGCAAAAGTAAAACCCGGACAAATTATTGCTTTTATTTTTTTCATTTATCTTCTTTTTCGTCCTATGAGACAAATAGCAGATAGATTCAATATCATACAAAGAGGCATAGCTGGAATAGAACGAGTATTTTCTATATTAAATTCTTCAGAATTTATTATTAATAGAGGAAACTTGCGTTTTGAAAAATTAAAAGGGCATATTGTATTTAATAATGTTCATTTTTCTTATATAGATGATGAAAAAGTATTAAATGGAGTTTCTTTTGAAATTAAACCAGGAGAAAAAGTTGCTATAGTAGGATCAACAGGTTCTGGAAAATCGACGATAACTCATTTAATTTCTAGATTATATGAGATCAATACAGGAAATATTTGGATTGATGGACATTCTATTCAAGATATAGAACTTAAAAATTTAAGATCTCATATAAGAGTAGTTACACAAGATACTTTTCTGTTTAATGATTCTATTATTAATAATATTACTTTAGGCGATCCATCCATTAGTATAAATAAAATAGAAAAAATGGCAAAAAAAATAGGAATACATAATTTTATTACATCATTGCCTAATGGATACAAATTCATAGTAAAAGAAAGAGGAAACTTACTCTCTATTGGAGAAAAACAATTAATTTCTTTTTTAAGAGTTCAAATGCATCCTTATTCTGTACTTATATTAGATGAAGCAACAGCATCTTTAAATAAAGAATTAGAAAAAATAATTTATCATGCTACAGATCTTTTGACAAAACATAAAACTTCCATTATTATTACTCATCGTCTTTCTACATTAGAAAATGCGGATAATATATTAGCTATTGATAAAGGATATATAGTCGAAAAAGGGACACATCAGGAATTAATTCAATTGAATGGATATTATGCCGGATTATATAAAGAATCTTTCAATAAAAAAAACTAACAGTTTATTTTTAAGTAATAAGTTTTTTTCAATATTTCTTTTGCCCAATTTTTTATTTTTTCTTTTTTTTTGATATTTATTACAAAGTTTTTTAAAATCGTATAATCTTTTTCAAAAGAAACGGGTTTAGATGGAATTTTATCTAATAATTTGATCATAACAAATGCTTCTTTTCCATTTATTATTTCCTTATAAGGATTAGTGATTTTTCCTTTTTTTAAAAAAAGGAATATTTTTTTCATTTTTTTTGATAATTGATTTTCCTCTAACCAAACTTGATTCCGTACTATTACATCAATTGTATTATTTTGATTCAATAAATCAGATATTTTTTCTAAATCGATTTTCTTATTAAGAATACGTTTTCTAAATAGTTCTGCAAATGATTTTGTTTTATGTAATTCATATTTTGAGTATTTAGGTTTTATTAAAATATGTCTAAAATCAATATCATCTTTTCTTTTTTTATCCAATTTGATCAAATGAAATCCTAAATCTGTTTCGAATGGTTCAGATATTTCTCCTTCTTTTAAAGAAAGAACATAATCTACAAATTTTTTTGAAAGATTATTTATTTTCATTCCTTTTACAAGACCCCCTTGTAACGCTGATAAATTATCTTCAGAAAATAAAATAGCTTTAGTGGAAAAATCAATGTCAGAATGTATTTCTTTTTTAATTTTATTTAGAAAATAAATTATTTTTTTTTTGTTAATTATACTTAATTTAGGATGAAAGATTATATAAGAAATGCATATTTTTTTGGGAAAAAAAGGAATTTTATACTGTTTTTTCGTAAAAAAGTATTTTACCTCTTCAGGAGAGGTTTCTATTCCTTCCGTTATTTTGTTATAAAATTTTTCTATATACTGTTTATTTTTAATTTTTTCAGTTAATTCTTTTAAAAAATTTTTATTTTCAAATTGTATTAAAAATTCTTCTTGATTGATATATTTTTTTCTCATATCTGATAAAAAGACTTGAGTTTTTAATTCTAACTCTTGATCACTAATTTGTATGCTTTTATCTTTTTTTGCATAATAAAGCATTAATTTTTGAATGATAAAATCATCTATAACATCAGTGTTACAATGTAATTTATTATTATTACTATTTTTAAGATCAGAATCTAATATGACATCATTTCCAATAATCATAGCTATTCCACTCATTTTTTTTAAATCAGAAGAATGTAAAAAATTACTACATATAAATATGAGAAAAAAATATTTTTTAATAAAACTTACCATAATGTACAAATATTCATATTTTTTTTATTTTAAATATAAACTATATTCAATATTCTATCATTGAGATTATGACTTTAATAGCTCAAAATATATATAAAAAATATAAAAATCAATATGTAGTCAAAAATGTTTCAATTCAATTGAATCCAGGAGAGATAGTAGGCCTAATAGGACCTAATGGAGCAGGAAAAACCACTTCTTTTTATATGATTGTAGGATTTATTAAACCAGATAAAGGGAAAATATTTCTTTTTGATCAAGATATTACATCAAATCCAATGTATCAACGTTCTAAAAAAGGAATTGGATATTTATCTCAAGAACCATCTATATTTAGAAAATTATCTGTAGAAGATAATATTTTATGCATATTAGAAATGAAAAACATGTCTAATAAAGAAAGAATACAAATTACAGAAAAACTAATTGAAGAATTCAAATTGAAAAAAATCAGAAAAAATAGAGGAGATCTTATTTCTGGAGGAGAACGAAGACGGACCGAAATAGCTAGATGTTTAGCTATCAATCCTAAATTTATTCTTTTAGATGAACCTTTTTCTGGAATAGATCCAATTGCTATAGAAGAACTACAAAAAATAATTTTTTCCCTAAAAAAAAAAAATATAGGTATATTAATTACAGATCATAATGTGCAAGAAATATTCACAATAGCAGATCGTATTTATTTAATGTTTAATGGAGAAATTATCAAGTGTGGAGAGACTAAAGAGATTATGAAAGACTCTATAGTAAGAAAAGTTTATTTAGGAAACAGATTAAAAAAATGAGAATGAATCATAGGTTTAAAACTCCTGAAGTTGGATTATTTTTAAATGGAGAAATTCCCCCTATTTTAGAAAATAAATTTTCCTTTTATGAAAAAATATTTGCGGTAGATGGAGCTTTTTATTATTTAAATGTATTTGGAATTTCAGTAGATTATGTTATTGGAGATTTTGATTCTATTTTAAAAAAAGATATCCCTTTGGAAACACATTTATTAAAAGCTTATAATCAAAAATATACAGATTTTGATAAAGCTCTAAATATCATTTATAAACAAGGATTTTTTAACATAAATGTTTGGGGAGCAAGTGGTATGGAACAAGATCATTTTTTAGGAAATTTATCAACAGCCTTAAAATATAAAAGTAAATTATCTATTATATTTCATGATAAATATCATTATTATTTTTTTTCTGATAAAAAAACTTCTTTTTATCAGAAAAAAAATAAAAAAGTGTCTTTATTTCCATTTCCTAAAGTAGAAGGATTATACACTTATGGACTAAAATATTCCATAAAAAAAGGTTTATTAAAAATAGGAAAAAATATAGGAATAAGGAATGAAGCATATAATTGTAGTCGAAAAATAGAAATAAATTACGAAAAAGGAGAACTATTAATATTCATAGAAAAATAGAAATATTTAGTGAATTAATTTACTAATCATATTTTTCACATGATCTGCAGATTTTTTTAACAGATTTTTTTCTGTTTTATTTAATTGTAATTCTATAATTTTTTCTATTCCATATTTTCCCAAAATAACTGGAACTCCTAAATATATATTTTCTAATCCATATTGTCCTTTTAAAAAAGCAGAACATGGAAAAATACGTTTAGAATTTTTTAAAATGGCTTCCACCATTTTTATAACAGAAGCACTAGGAGCCATCCAAGCAGATGTTCCTAATAAGTTTACTATTTCTTCTCCTCCTTTCTTTGTTTTTTCAATAATTTCATTATTTTCTTCTTCTGATAAAAACTCTTTAATAGGAATTCCTGATATAGATGTATATCTATATAAAGGGACCATTGTATCACCATGTCCTCCTAATAACAAAGATTGTATATCAATAGGAGAAACATTTAATCTTTTTGATAAAAAAAAACGATATCTGGTAGAATCTAATATTCCAGCCATACCTATAATACGAGAAGAATCTATTTTTGCTGTTATATAACTTACATATGCCATAACATCTAATGGATTAGATACAATAATAAATTTAGCTTTTGGAGAAAAAAAAATAGATTTTTTAGTTACAGTACGAATAATTTCTGCATTTGTATTAACAAGATCATCTCTACTCATTCCAGGTTTTCTAGGAATTCCACAAGTAATAATAATAATTTCAGAATTTTCCGATTTGGAATAATCATTACATACTCCAAGTACTTCAGTATTTGATTTTATCATAGGAAGCATTTGGGATATATCTAGACTTTTTCCTTTTGAAAGTTTATTTCTAATATCTAATAAAACAATTTTTTGTACTATATCCTTTTGAGCTAATAAACTAGCACAAGAAGATCCTACATTTCCTGCTCCAATAATAGTTACTTTCATTTTATTTTTTATTTTTTAATATGTTAATGATATGCTTATTTAGCTAAATTTGTAATCTTTTAAATATAAACACAATTTCTATTTTTATGAAAGTGGATAACGTCAGAGGAAAAAAATTCTATCTTAGACATATAGGACCATCTTATGATGAGATTAACAAAATGTTAAAAGAATTACAATGTTTTTCGATTAATGATTTTATTAAAAAAACTATTCCTGAAAAAATACGTTTAAAAAAAAGGTTAAATCTTCCTAATTCTATTTCTGAATATCAATATTTGAATCATATTTATAAAATCAGTAAAAAAAATAAAATTTATCGTTCTTACATAGGATTAGGATATAAAAATACTATAACTCCAAGTGTTATTCAAAGAAATATTTTGGAAAATCCTAGTTGGTATACACCATATACTCCTTATCAATCCGAAATATCTCAAGGTCGTTTAGAAGCTTTAATTAATTTTCAAACAATGGTTTCAGATTTAACTGGAATGGAAATTAGTAATGCTTCTATGTTGGACGAATCTACAGCAGCAGCTGATGCTATGTTTATGATTTTTAATGAAAAAATCAAAAAAAAACAAATAGATAATAACTATTATTTTTTTATTTCTGACGAAATACATCCACAAACTTTGGACGTTTTAAAAACAAGATGTTTTGGATTGGGAATTCCCATTATAAATGATAGTCATAAAAATTTAAAAAAAAAATATAATAATAAAAAAATATTTGGATTAATAATATCTTATCCTTCCAGTTTAGGAGAGATATATAATTATAGTGAAATCATTGAATATTCAAAATATCACAATATATCAGTAATAGTTTCTACAGACCTTTTATCTTTATCTTTGTTAAAACCTCCTGGAGAATGGGGAGCTGATGTAGTTATAGGATCTAGTCAATCTTTTGGAATTCCTATGGGATATGGTGGTCCTCATGCTGCTTTTTTTTCTACTCATAAACAGTATAAACGTTTTCTTCCTGGAAGAATTATTGGAATATCTATAGATAAAGAAAAGAAAAAAGCTTTCCGGATGTCTTTACAAACAAGAGAACAACATATAAAAAGAGAAAAAGCTACTTCAAACATTTGTACGGCACAAGTACTTCCTGCAATAATGGCTTCTATGTATGCTTTATATCATGGAAAAAAAGGATTAATAGAAATAGCTGATTGCATTCATAAATATACTAAAAAATTAGAATTTTTATTAGTACACAATATAAATCATCTTTTTCAAGTAAACACTTTTTATTTTGATACGATCAGAATTAAAACAGATAACATAAGTAAAATAAGAAAAGTAGCAGAACATAAAAAAACTAATTTTAGATATGTAGACAAGAATCATTTAACTATTACTTTAGATGAAACAACTTGTCAAGAAGATGTAAATCATATTTTATCAATATTTTGTGAGGCTTATGATCAAAATAAAATAACGTATAAGCAAACAAATACAAAAAATATTGATAAATATCAATTTCCTAATTTTTTAAAAAGAACTTCTAATTTTCTAAAAAATAAAATTTTTCATAAATTTTATTCAGAAAATGAATTAATGCGTTATATCAAAAGATTAGAAAAAAAAGACATTTCCTTGATTCATTCTATGATTCCGTTAGGATCATGTACTATGAAATTAAATGCTGCTGCAGAATTATTTTCATTAAGTCAACATGAATGGAAAAATATACATCCTTTTGTTCCTGAAAAACAAGCGATGGGATATCATTTTGTAATTAAAAATTTACAAAAATATTTAAAAGAAATTACTGGATTTTCTGGCATTTCTTTACAACCTAATTCAGGAGCTCAAGGAGAGTATGCTGGACTTATGGTCATAAAACATTATCACCATTCATTACAAGAATATCAAAGAAATATAGCATTAATTCCTTCTTCTTCTCATGGAACAAATCCCGCTTCAGCAAATATGGCCGGAATGAAAGTCATATTAGTAGAGACAACAAGTGATGGATCTATTAATAGAATAGATTTATTAAAAAAAGTAAAAGAAAATAAAAATTTAATATCTGTATTAATGATTACTTATCCTTCTACTTATGGTGTATATGAAAATAATATTAAAGAAATTGTGAATATTATTCATGATCATGGAGGACAAGTTTATATGGATGGAGCAAATATGAACGCTCAAATAGGAATAATTAAACCCGCATATTTAGGAATAGATGTTTGTCATCTTAATCTTCATAAAACTTTTGCCATACCTCATGGAGGAGGAGGCCCTGGAATGGGGCCTATTTGTGTTGCTTCACATTTGAACCCTTTTATCCCTACCCATCCTTTTCAAAAAAGAAAAAATAACAATAAAAAAGTATTTACGATTTCTTCTTCTCCATATGGTTCTTCTTTAATTTTGACAATTTCTTATGCTTATATTCGTTTGTTGGGTCCAGATGGTCTTAGAAAATGTACAGAAATATCTGTGTTAAATGCAAATTATATCAAAGATAGATTAAAAAAATTTTATAATATATTATATGTAGGAAAAAATAATACTGTGGCGCACGAATTAATTATAGATTGTAGAGTATTTAAATCTACGAATATAGGAGTTATAGATATAGCAAAAAGAATGATGGATTATGGGTATCATGCCCCTACTATATCTTTTCCTGTAGAAGGATGTATGATGATAGAACCAACAGAAAGTGAATCTAAAGAAGAATTAGATCGTTTTATTGATACTCTTATTAATATAAGACAAGAAATTATAGAAATTGAGGATGGAAAATTTTCTAAAGAAAATAATGTATTAAAAAATGCTCCACATAGTATAGATATTTTGACTAAAGACAAATGGAAATATCCTTATAGTAGAGAAAAAGCCGCTTATCCATTGCATTGGATTAAAGATAGAAAATTCTGGCCATCAGTAAGTCGTGTAGATGATGGATATGGAGATAGAAATTTAATATGCACATGTAACTAAATGAACTATAATAGTTAAACATAAAATTTAAAATGTTTTAAATTTTGAATATGAGGATACATGAATAGAATCAAATAAATTTCTTTCATATTTTAGTAATCCTGTAATGGCTATCATGGCTCCATTATCGGTAGTATATTTTTTTTTAGGAATAAAAATTTCATATTTTTTATTTTTTTTTGCAAAAGATATAAATATTCTTCTAATTTCAGAATTAGCGGAAACTCCTCCAGCTAAAACTATTCTAAAAATATCAGTTTTTAAAATAGCTTTTTGCACTTTTTCTAAAAGAATTTCTGCTGTAATTTTTTGTATGGAAGCACAAATATCAGACAGATTTTGTTTTACAAAAAATGTATTTTTTTTTAATTTTTTTTTTATAAATTGTAAAACATCGCTTTTAAATCCACTAAAACTGAAATTCAGTCCATTCACTATAGGTTTTGAGAAAATGAATTTTTCGTTATTTCCATTTTTAGAAAAAAACTCAATCATAGGTCCACCAGGATAATGAAATCCCAATATTATAGCTATTTTATCTAAAGTTTCTCCTACAGAATCATCTAGAGTAGAACCTAATATTTTCATTTTAAAAAAATCATTTACCTCAATAATTTGAGTATGGCCTCCACTCATAACTAAACCTAAAAACGGAAATTTTGGGTAAGAATTATTGATATTTGCATTTTTTATAAAATGAGAAAGGATATGAGCTTGTATATGATTTACAGTTAATAATGGAATTCCTAATCCCATGGAAAATGATTTAGCAAAAGAAGCCCCAACTAATAAAGAACCAATTAATCCTGGACCTAAAGTAAAAGATATAGCATCAATTTGATTTTTATTAATTTTTGCTGAAACAATAGCTTTTTGAACTGCTTTTGTAATATTTTTATCATGTAATCTTGAAGCTAATTCTGGGACCACTCCTCCATATTTTTTATGAATTTTTTGAGGAATAATAATGTTAGATAACACATTTTTATCTTGAATAATAGAAACTCCTGTATCATCACATGATGTTTCTATTCCAATAATTATTGGTTTTTTTTTCATAAAAATTAGGTTAAGTTTTTATATATAAACTTAAAATACTAAAGTCTTTATTTTTAATAAATGATATTAAATCAATAAAAACATGATATTATATAAAGTTATAATTTTATTGTATAATTGATTGAAAATAAAATCAAAAATTTTCACATAAAAAACCATAAAATATCTTGAAAAACAAGAATCTATTTCTTCAAAAGAAAGTTTTGTATCTTGGTATTTTTAATACCTTTATTTGAAAAAAATAAAAATAAAAATATAAAACAATGATTCTAAGATACAATACAGACGAAATAGACAATACTATTGTCAGAAAATTAAACATAAATGCGAGGACGCCTTATACTGAAATAAGCAAACAAATTAGTAAAGAAATAAAACCATTATCTGTTGGAACAGTTCATGTTCGAGTTAAAAAATTGGAAGATGCAGGAATTATCAAGGGAAGTACTTTAATTATAGGATATGAATCTTTAGGCTTCCATTTAATCGCTTTTGTAGGAATCCTGTCGGATTCTCGTGAATCTAAATTAGTAAAAGAAGAATTAAAAAAAATACCGAATGTAGTACAATTATATATTACTTCAGGTAAGTATAATCTATTTTGTAGAATTATCGCAAGAGATCCTTCAGATGCAAGAGATGTGATTTCTAAAATAGGAGAAATAAAAGGAGTACTTAGAACCGAATCGACTATTTGTTTAGAAGAAAGCATAAATGATGAAAATAGATTATTATCCAATATATTACAAAAAAATCAAACATCATCTTATAATAAAAAAAAAATATGATTATAATAATAATTATTATTATAATTTTTCATCATTTCAATATGATATTTTTTTTTTAAAAAAGAAAAAAATTCATCCTTACGAAAAAATTGCATGATATTCAATTTTTTAGGTAATGGCTAATTACTTCAAGTTTTATAATAGAAATATTGCATATAAAATTTTAGCTTTAATTATTGCAATCTTATTATTGACATTTTCTTTCCCAAAAAAAGATATTTTAAAATATGAATTTTCAGAAGGAAAAATTTGGTCTTATGGAGATTTATTTTCTCCATTCAATTTTTTAGTTCCTAAAACAAGTCAAGATATTAATTTGGAAATTCAAAATTTAAAAAATAATCAAGAAACATTTTGTATTAAAAATGAAAAAATAGCAAAAAATATAAAAAAAAAGATAAAAAAAATTTCATTTTTACGAAAAAACAAGCATTATTACAAAATTGTAAAGAGAATAGTTAATACTATATACAAATATGGATATATAGAAAACTATAATAATTTTACGAAAAAAAATAAAAATCACATAATTTTTTTTAAAAAAGGGAATAAATGGATTCCTATTTTATATAAAAATGTTTTCAATCATAATAAGGTTTCTAATATTATTAGAAATAATTTTAGAAAAAAAAGTTTTTGTGTTAAAATTTTAACAAAAATTATTGTTCCCAATTTATTTTACAGTCAATATTATACCAATCTTTTTTTAACAAGTAAAATACAATCTATAAAAATCATTAAATATTCTTTTGCAAAAGGAGATAATATTATCAGAAATCATGAAATTATTAATAATACAAAATTTAAAATTTTGTCCTATTTTAAAAAAGAATATGAAGATAAAATATGGAATAAAAAAAAATATTATTGTCTTATTATAGGATACTTTTTAATGATAAGTATGATATTTACTTTATTTATCGTATATATTTTTCACTTCGAATACAAAGTTTTTCAAAATAATAGAAAAATTAATTTTTTGATTATAAATATGTTATTAATATCATTAATTACTATTTTAATTTTAAAATATCATTCTAAAATATTATACATAATTCCTTTTTGTATACTACCCATAAGTATACGTGCTTTTTTCAGTTTCAATTTAAGTATTTTTATTCATTTGATAACAATTTTATTGTTGTCTTTAATTACTCCAAACAATTTTGAATTCATTTTTATTCAATTTATTGCAGGTTTTTTAGTCATGTTGACAAAAAAAAATATTTACAAAATGGAAAATCTTTTTATTGCTGCTGCAAAAATAACCGTTACTTATATTATTACTTTTAGTTTACTCACTTTAATACGTGAAGGATCTTTGAATAAAATTTCTTTATATACTTTTTCTTTATTTTTTTTTAGTGGAATTTTAACTTTATTTGTTCACCCTTTAACATTTCTTTTTGAAAAATTGTTAAATTTAACTTCTGATATTTCTTTATTAGAACTATCTGATACCAATACTCCTATATTAAGATTATTATCTAAAAAAGCACCAGGAACTTTACAACATGTTTTAACTGTAGCAAATATTGCAGAAGAAGCAGCCGTTGCAATTGGAGCTAATTCTTTGTTAGTAAAAATAGGGGCAATTTATCATGATATAGGAAAAATTAAAAATTCTATATTTTTTACTGAAAATCAACATAATATAATAAATCCTCACGAAAAATTAAGTCCAAAAGAAAGTGCTAAAATTATTTTAGAACATGTGTCAATTGGAATTGAACTTGCCAAAAAATATCATTTACCTGATCCTGTTACTGATTTTATACGTACTCATCATGGAAATAGTATTGTTTATTATTTTTATGAAAAACAAAAAGAAAAATATCCAAATCTAAAAATAGATAAAAAACAATTTCAATATTCTGGACCTAAGCCTTTTTCCAAAGAAACCGCTATTGTAATGATAGCTGATTCTGTAGAAGCGGCTTCAAAAAGCATCAAAAATCCATCTACTCATGATCTGGAAAATTTGGTAGAAAATATAATAAAAAAACAAAAAATAGAAAATCAATTTTCCAATGCAGATATTACTTTAAAAGAAATAGAAAAAGTAAAACAAGTTTTGAAAAAAAAATTAAAGAATATTTATCATACTAGAATAGTATATCCAAATTCCTAAATTTGATTATTTAACAGATCTATTTTAGATTTGTATTTTTTTGGAGAGTTGCCGGAGTGGTTAACGGAACAGTTTGCTAAACTGTCGGTATGTAAATGCCGCGTGGGTTCGAATCCCACACTCTCCGCAAAAAAAACGGGGTATAGCGTAGTTTGGTTATCGCGCCTGGTTTGGGACCAGGAGATCGTAGGTTCAAATCCTGCTACCCCGATTTATATGAGATCACGTAGCTCAAATGGATAGAGCTACTGCCTTCTAAGCAGTAGGTTACAGGTTCGAATCCTGTCGTGATCATTTTTTTCCTTCTAATATTTCATCTATCATTCCGTATTTTTTAGCATCTACAGATGTCATCCAGTAATCTCTGTCCGAATCTTTTTCTATTTTCTCAATAGGTAAACCTGAATGTTTTGATATAATTTCATACAATTCTTTTTTTAACTTTAAAATTTCACGAACTGTTATCTCAATATCTGAAGCTGGACCTTGTGTTCCTCCTATAGGTTGATGAATCATAATTCTAGAGTGTTTTAATGCAGATCTTTTATTTTTTACACCTGAACAAAGTAATACAGCAGCCATAGATGCAGCCATTCCAGTACAAATAGTTGCAACATCCGGTTCTACAATTTGCATTGTATCATATATCCCTAATCCAGCATAAACATCTCCTCCTGGAGAATTAATATATATTTGAATATCCTTCATAGAATCTACAGATTGCAAAAATAATAACTGAGCTTGTACTATGTTAGCTACTTGATCTTCTATTGGAGTTCCTAAAAAAATAACTCGATCCATCATTAAACGAGAAAAAACATCCATTTGAGCTACATTTAATTTTCTTTCTTCAACAATATAAGGGGTCATAAACTTAATATATTCATGAATTTTTAAACTACTAATTCCCTTATGTTTTATGGCATACTGCATAAACTCTTCTGATTTTCTATGATAGTACATCTTTTTTATATTTTTATATTAAAAATTTAATCAAAGTTACTTTCTTCTCTATGAAATTTTACAAAAAAGTTTATACATGCATAAAAAATACAGAAATTAGAAACTTTTAATTTAAAAAGTATTGATTTTGTACAGAAAATTAGCAATACAAACAATTATCTACTCTATAGGATTCATTTTTCCCAGAATCATTAATTATATTTTTTTAAAATTTTTTACTCTTTTTTTTAAAAGAGAAGAATTTTCGCTTTATACAGATATGTATGCCCTGTCTTTTATAGTTATAGGATTTCTTTCTTTTGGATTAGAAAATACTTATTTTAGGTTTTTATATAAAAAAAATTATAATAAAGAAATTGTTTTTTCCACAGGAGTAATAATACAATTGTTAATCAGTTCTTTTTTTTTAATAATCTCTATAAGTTTAATAAGATATTTATCTTCTATTGCTGGATATCATAATCATCCAGAATATTTTCTCATGTTTTTTTTAATTATATTCTTTGATACAATTTGTATTCTTCCTATGGCTTGGCTTCGTGCAAATGATAAACCTTTACAATATTCTGCTATAAATATTGTCAATGTATTGATCCAATTATTTATAATAATGTATTTATTTTTTTGTTCTAATAATTTTTTTTGTAAAAAAACTTATTTTTTTTTCATTTTTCAATGGATTAGTTCTTTCACTGATAAAATTGGTTATATATTTTTTTCAAACATGATTGCTTCTTTAAGCAATTTATTTTTAGTGCTTCCTATTATTTTAAAACAAGTGACTATAAAAAAATTTAATAAAATTCTTGCCATAAACATGGTTAATTATAGTGTTCCTATTATGTTAGGGACTATCGCTTTTTCTATTAATGAAAATTTGGATAAAATTTTAATCAAGAGATGGATTTCAGACGAAATTAATGGATCTTATTCTGCTTGTTATAAAATAGCTTCTTTTATGAGTCTTTATATAAGAATTTTTAGATTAGGAATTGAACCTTTTTTTTTTAAAAAATCTAAAGATTCCGATGCAATATATTATTACGAAGAAATCACTTATATATTTGTTTTATTTGGGTTAATTTTTTATGTATTAGCATGTGGAAATATACATGTGCTTATGAAATTTTTAATGGATAAAAAATATCATCTAGCCATTCCTATTATTCCTATAATAATGATGGGAAATCTATTTTTGGGAGTTTATACAAATTTATCCATTTTTTATAAAATTATAGATAAACCTATTATTGGAACTTATATATCTTTAATTGGGTTATTGATCACTTTTTTATTTAATGCTATTTTTATTTATGATAATAGTTTTATGATTCCTGCTTGGGGGACTTTTACCTCTTATGGAGTTATGCTTATAGTTTTATACATTTGGGGGAAAAAAAATTTTATTAAATTTTGTAATAAAAAAATAAGAAATATTATCATACATTTTTTATTTGCACTTTTTATCGTTTTTATGACAAAAAAAGAAATGAGATTAGGCATATTTTTTCAAATATCATATTTAATAATTATTTTTTTATTGGAAAAAAAAAGATTTATTAATTTAATGAAATAACTTAAAAGTAAGTTTTGTATATGTATAAAAGAATATATCAATTTCCTTTTTCTTTAATCGCTAATATAAAAAAATCGATTTCCTTTAATTTTTTGGAAAGAAAATTGATTTCAACCGGAATTTTTATTAAAAAATCGGAAAATAATATATTTTTTTTAAAAAAAAAATTAATAGAACCAATTTGTATCATTCACATCACAAAAAATAAAAAATATACTTCATACAAAGAAATTAGTATAATTGTCATAAACGTTTTTTTAAAAAAAATAATAATTCAACCTAATGAAAAATTAGGAATATTAGACATAGTTAAAAATGTTAAAATAAAATGGGAAAAATCTTCTATTCTCAATTCAAGTGTAAGAGGAAGTAATAGTTTTGGAAGTACTGGAATATAAAAAAAAATGATATGAAAATTATAATCCCTATGGCAGGAAAAGGATCACGTCTTTTTCCACATACTTTAAATACACCTAAACCATTGATGTATGTTGCAGGAAAAACAATCTTGAGAAGATTGTTAGAAAGTTTACAAAAACTTATTCAAATTTTTTCCATACAAGAAATAGTCTTTATTATAGGAAATTTTGTAAATAAAAATAATATTGAAAAACAATTAGTAAAATTATCCCATGACATGAATGTTCATCCTGTAATATATAATCAAATTATTCCTCTTGGAACTGCTGACGCATTGTTAAAAGCTGAAAATTCTTTAACAGGAGAACCTATTATTGTTGCCTTTTCTGATTCTTTATTTTATCATAATTCTTTTGATAAAGAAATTACTCATAAAATAGATAACATTATATGGACAAAAAAAGTTAAAAATCCTCATTTATTTGGTATTGTAAAATGTAATTCTTCAGAAATGATTACTCATTTTATAGAAAAACCCAATAATTATGTATCAAATCTTGCAATTGTGGGATTTTATTATTTTAAAAATAGTTTTCTTTTAAAAAAAGAATTACAATACATATTAAATCATAATATTAAGAATGAAGAAGAATATCAATTAACATCTGCTTTAGAAAATATGAGGAGAAAAGGAGAAAAATTCATTAGTAAAAAAGTGAATGAATGGATGGATTTTGGAGATCAAGAAAAAATTATTTCTTCAAATTCAAAAATATTATCCATTGAATCAAAAAATTCAGAATTAATTCATAAAAAAGTTATTATAAAAAATAGTTTGATTATAAAACCTTGTTCAATTGAAGAAAATACAAATATTGAAAATAGTATTGTAGGTCCTTATGTTTCAATAGGAAAATATACAAAAGTAAAAAATAGTAATATAAAAAATTCTTTAATTCAAAATTATACAAAAATTCAATATGCAAACTTGAATCATTCAATAATAGGAAATCATTCTATTTATGTTGGAGAAAAAACAAAAAAAGTAAGTTTAGGTGATTATTCTATTTTCAAATAAATGAAAAATTCATAATTTTTTTTATATTTGATAAAAATTCCATGTATATGGATTTTATTTATATTTATATACCACTTGGTACTTTTGGCACTACAGAAATCGTGGTCATTGTTATTCTTGCTCTTTTATTATTTGGAGGTAAAAAAATTCCAGAATTAATGAGGGGATTGGGTACTGGATTAAAGGAATTTAAAAAAGCTTCTGAAGAAAAAGATTCAGAATCTGAAAAAGAATAAAAATTTTCATTTCATTTTACGTTTGTTTTTATTAGTCCTTTTTTTTTCTAAAATTAACTAATAAATAATGGGAACGACAACGGTAAGAAATATTATGTTTTTTATGTTCATATTAAAAAGTTTGATTATTCAATCTGTATCAAAACCATTTTTAGAACAAAAAAATATAATAAACTTTCATAAAAACATTTGTAATCCAAAATTGGATTTAAATAATATATATATAGAAAAATTATGGAAAAAAATGTTAGGAGGAAAGAAGAAATCTTTATCTGGATCTGGAAAAAAATTGTCTCATACTCATAATCATAATAATAAAAAAAATATTATTATTAATATCAATCCTGAAGAATTAAAACTAAGACTGAATTTTTTGAATCAAAAATCTCAAATTAAAATACTAAAATATAACAGTATTGTACATGCTTCTGTAGAGAGTTATCTTCGTATGGGAAAATATATAGGAAAAATCATTTCATTATCAAATTTTTATTTTCCTATGTTTGAGGAAAAACTTGATAATTATCGTCTTCCAAAAGAATTAAAATATTTAGCGATCATAGAATCGAATTTAAATCCGGTTATTACTTCTAAAGCAGGAGCTCAAGGTATTTGGCAATTTATGCCTGAAACTGGAAAAATATATAATCTTAATATTAATAATATTTATGATGAAAGAAATGATCCTATTAGATCTACAGAAGCAGCTTGCCGATATTTAAAATTTTTATATAAAAAAATAGGAAATTGGGAACTAGTTTTAGCTGCTTATAATGCAGGACCTGGTACAGTAGACAAAATACTACAACGTCATAAAAATAAAAAAGATTTTTGGAAATTATGGGAATTTTTTCCGAAAGAAACTCAAAATTATATTCCAAAATTTATTGCCATCAATTATGTAATGAATTATTATAAAGAACATAATATTTCTATACATTATCCCTATCCTTACAAATATAAATATAAAGAAACTATATTAATTCCTATAAAAGAAAAAATTTCATTGAAATTTTTTGCTCACAAAGCAAATATTGCTTATCAAGATTTGATTTTTCTCAATCCAAAATATCTTGTAGACCTTATTCCTCCAGGTAATAAATTAAGAATTCCAAAAAATAAGATTTTTTTATTCAAAAATAAAGAGGGATTTTTTTTAAAAAATATAGAAATTAATTTTACAGATCGTGTATTATGAGTAAAATTAAATTGGGTAAAATTTATTTTCAAAATTATGAACGAAAAGATTGAACAAAAAAAAAAATCCTTACAACTTGTTTTGGAAAAAATGGATAAAATATATGGAAAAGGAACTGTTATGCAAATGGGAGATTCTCATATAGAGAATTTAGAAATTCTATCTTCTGGATCTTTAAGTTTAGATATTGCTTTAGGAATTAAAGGGTTTCCAAAAGGTCGGATTATTGAAATATTTGGCCCCGAATCTTCTGGAAAGACGACTTTGGCTTTACATGCCATAAATCAATCTCAGAAATTAGGAGGTTTTGCTAGTTTTATTGATGCAGAACATGCTTTTGATCGTATTTATGCTAAGAAGATAGGAGTTAATATAAAAGAGTTAATAATATCTCAACCGGATAATGGAGAACAAGCTCTTGAAATAGTAGATAATTTAATTAGATCTGGAATTATTGATATAATAGTTGTTGATTCTGTAGCTGCTTTAACCCCTAAAAGTGAAATAGAAGGAGAGATGGGGGATTCTAAAATCGGATTACAAGCAAGATTAATGTCTCAAGCTTTGAGAAAGCTAACTTCTAGTATAGGTAAATCTAAAAGTATACTAATATTTATTAATCAATTAAGAGAAAAAATAGGAGTTTATGGGAATCCAGAAGTGACAACAGGAGGAAATGCTTTAAAGTTTTATTCCTCAATACGATTAGATATTCGAAAAGGAAATCAAATAAAAAACGGGGAAAAAATATTAGGAAATAGAACAAAAGTAAAAGTAGTAAAAAATAAATTATCTTCTCCTTTTAGAATCGCTGAATTTGATCTCATGTATGGAGAAGGTATTTCAAAGATTGGGGAAATTTTGGATATAGGTGTTGATTTAGGAATTATTAAAAAGAATGCGTCTTGGTTTAGCTATAGAGATATTAAATTAGGCCAGGGAAGAGATTCTGTAAAAGAATTTCTAAAAAATAAAGAAAATATTATAAATGAAATACAAAAAAATATATACAAGAATATATGAAAATTACTTTTTTGGGAACTGGAACTTCTCAAGGAATTCCTATCATTGGATCTAAACATCCGGTATGTTTATCGAAAAATTCTAAAGACAAAAGACTTAGAAGTTCTATTTTAATTGAAAAAAATCAAAAAAAATTTTTGATAGATTGTGGCCCGGATTTTCGTTATCAAATGCTAAGAAGTCATAATGAAAAATTGAATGCTATTTTTATGACGCATGAACATCAAGACCATATAGGAGGATTAGATGATATAAGACCAATTAATTTTAATATGAATCAACCTATTCCTATTTATGGATTACACAGAGTTATAAAAAATATAAAAAAAAGATTTTTTTATATTTTTTCTGAAAATAAAAAATCAAATATTTCAAGTTTTTCTGTACATGAATTAGACGAAAATGCTAAATTTTTTTTAGTAGAAAATTTCAAAATTTTTCCTTTATCCATATGGCATGGCCCTCTTCCTATTTTAGGGTTTCGTATAGAAAACTTTGCATATATTACGGATGCTAGCAGTATTCCTAGTAGAACAATACAACAATTAAAAGGAGTATCCATTTTAGTATTAAACATACTGAGAAAAGTATCAGAAAATAATTTTTTTTTCATGCTTTCTGAAACTTTGAATATCATACAAAAAATAAAACCCCAAAAAACTTATTTAACACATATTAGTCATACATTTGGATTTCATGAAGAAATTGAAAAGCTTTTACCTAAATATGTATGTCTGGCTTATGATAAATTAATTATACATGAATAGCAAAAAATACAAATAAGTAAATGCAAATAAAAAAAATTTTTTTTTCATGCTTTCTGAAACTTTGAATATCATACAAAAAATAAAACCCCAAAAAACTTATTTAACACATATTAGTCATACATTTGGATTTCATGAAGAAATTGAAAAGCTTTTACCTAAATATGTATGTCTGGCTTATGATAAATTAATTATACATGAATAGCAAAAAATACAAATAAGTAAATGCAAATAAAAAAAATTTTTTTTTCCACAAAAATTACTTCTTTTTTATTTTTATTATTAGCCATATCTATGGCTATAGCTACTTTTGTAGAAAATAAATATTCTACAGATGTAGCAAAAATATTTATTTATGAATCCACTTGGTTTGAAATTATTATGTTATTTATCATAATAAATTTAATAGGAAATATATGGAAATATAAGTTATGGAATTACAATAAATTACCTTTATTCATTTTTCATCTATCATTTGTATTAATTTTTATTGGGGGAATTTTTTCTCGATATTATGGTTTTGAAGGGACAATGTCTATTAGAGAAGGAGAAATCAATGGAAAAATTCTTTCTAAAAAAAATTATATTAAGTTAAAAATTAATAAAGGGGGTTCCACTAGGTTTTTTTATAATCCTTATATTTTTTCTTCTTTTAACAAAACATATCAAAAAAAATTTTTTTTTCATGGAAATTATTTTATAGTCAAAGTCATAAATTATATACCATGTGCAAAAGTGATTTTATCAAAAGATAATTCCAAAGAAAAAATTATAAAAATAGTTTCAACAAATCAAAAAGGAAGAACAGATAATTTTATAAAAAATGGAGATATCACAAGTATAAATGGTATTTTATTTTCTTTTAACAAAAAAATTCCTTTTGGAATTTCAATTTTTGAAAAAAAAAATAAACTTTATATAAGATCATCTTTTTCAGGGAAAAGCATAAACATGATAAATAGAAAAACCAGCTTTTTATTGAAAAAAAATGATAATTTATTGAAAATAAAGAATCTATATCAAATAGAAATAGATAAACATCATAAAATAATGCAATGGGTTATTCCTGAAGGAGTTACCAGAGGTAAACTAAAATATATCCAATCATGTGACCATGATCATGAGCATGATCATGAGAAAAATAATGAATTAAGTGCTATTACGGCAAAAATATTTTATAATAATGAATCTCAATTAGTCACTTTTTTAGGAGGAAAGAATACAACAAATATGAGTCCTTCTTTATTTTTTAAAGATTGTAAAATATCCATTGGATATGGATCTATTTTTTGGAATCTTCCTTTTTTTATAAAATTGAAAAAATTCAAAGTAGAAAATTATCCCGGTTCCGGATTTCCGTCTACTTTCATGAGTTATGTAACATTAATAGATAAAAACAAAAATAATAGAAAAAATTATTTAGTTTACATGAATAATGTTTTAAATTATAAAGGATTTAGATTTTTTCAATCTGGATACCATCCAGATGGAAAAGGAACTTTTTTTTCTGTAAATAATGATTATTTGGGAACATACTTTTCTTATATAGGTTATATTTTTATGAGTATAGGGATGTTTTTGACTTTTTTTTGTAAAGGTACTAGATTTAGTTATCTGAAAGAGAAATTAAAATATTTGTCACGTAAAAATTATTTAATATTATTTATATTGTTTTTCGGGGTACATAATAATTTGGTATTTTCTAAAATACATGAATCCCAAAAAATTCCTTTAGAAAATATCTTAGAAGCTATTCATATTCCTAAAAAACACAGTGATAATTTTGGACGTTTATTAGTACAAGATCCTAAAGGGAGGATTAAACCAATAAATACAATTGCTATTGACTTACTTAAAAAAATATACAAAAAAAATTACATAGAAAATTTGGATGCAAACCAATGGTTTCTATCTATACATCAAGATAATATTTTTTGGACTAAAATTCCTTTTATAAAAGTTGATAAAAAAGGAGGATCTAAATTTTTAAGTAAAGTAAAAGCAAATCAACAATATTATGTTTCTCTTATAGATTTATATCTTATAGATTCAAAAACTTCAAGACTCAAATTTCTTTTACAAGAAGATTATGAACAAGCTTTTTATAAAAATCCTATTCAAAGAAATGAATATGACAAAGCGGTATTGAATCTAAGTGAACGTGTAGGAATAATACACGAAATTTTCAGAGGAAAATATATACGGATTTTTCCTATTCCTCATGATCCTAATCATACTTGGTCTAGTTGGATTTTAGATTCAAATAAATTGAATCTTTTAGGTTTATCCATGTTCAATAATTATATTAAATCTTTATCATTATCCCAAAATGAAAAAAATTGGAGTATTGCGGATAATGAAATTCAAAAAATACGATCATATCAATTAAAATATGCAAAATCTATTTTACCTTCAGAAAATAAAATTTCTGTAGAAATTATTTATAATAAATTGAATATATTTTATATATTATCTTTTCTATATGCTTTTTTTGGAATAATAATTATTATTCATTCTTTTTTAAGAATTTTTTTAGAAAAAAAAAACACATATTTTTTTTCTAAAATATTTGTTGTCTTTTTATTTATTTTATTTATCCTAAATTTTTTAGGGTTAATTTCTAGATGGTATATTTCTGGACATGCCCCATGGACTAATGGATATGAATCTGCCATTTTCATAAGTTGGGGGTTAATTGGAATTGGTTTAATATTTTATAAAAATCAATTTGTATCAGGAATCACAACTTTAATTGCATCCATTTTACTAATGATAGCACATGGAAATACTATGGATCCAGAAATAACTAATTTAGTACCTGTTTTAAAATCTCATTGGCTAATTATACATGTAGCGATAATAACATCCAGTTATGGTTTTTTTTTAACAGGAGGATTTTTAGGATTTTTAGTATTACTTTTTTTTATATTAAAAATATGTTTTCATAATTATAGTAAAATAATTCATATCCATATTGAAAAATTAACTATTATTAATGAAATATGTTTGATCATAGGACTTTTTTTACTCACTATAGGAACTGTTTTAGGTTCTGTTTGGGCTAATAATAGTTGGGGACGTTATTGGAGTTGGGATCCTAAAGAAACTTGGGCTTTGATTAGTATAATGATTTATGCTTTTGTATTGCATCTTCGTTTAATTCCATATTTAAGAAGCATTTTTATTTTTAATCTATCCAGTGTATTATCCGTAAGTTCTATTTTAATGACTTATTTTGGAGTAAATTACTATTTATCAGGATTACATTCTTATGCAAAAGGAGATTCTGTTTCTATTCCTGATTGGATATATTATAGTTTGATAATTATATTGATTATCACTATTTTATCATATTTTTCATTCAAAAAAACAAAAATATATAAATAAACAGTGAATTTTCATTCGTTTTTTTTCAAAAAACATTTAAAAAAAAAAAGTACTTTATTTAGGGATGCATTTGGTAATTTGCATTTTATAAAACGTTTTTTAATTTTTACTTTTGGATGTATTTCTTATAATCGTTATAACGGATTCAATCAATTACATTTGGAAGGAACTGAATATGTAAAAAATTTACCTGATAAAAAAGTTCTTTTTGTATCCAATCATCAAACATATTTTGCTGATGTTTTTGCCATGTTTCACGTATTTTACAGTGTAAAAAATGGTTTTGTAAATAGTATTAGAAATCCTATTTATCTTTTAAATCCTAAAGTTAATTTATATTATGTAGCAGCTAAAGAAACTATGAATCAGGGTATTTTAACTAAATTATTTACTTATTCGGGAGGTATTACTGTAAAAAGACCTTGGATGAAAGGAAAAGAACAAATAAATCCTTCAGTTTTATCTGATATTACTCGTATGGGGATAGCTATTAATGATGGATGGTTAATTACTTTTCCTCAAGGAACAACCCAAGCTTTTGCTCCTGGACGAAGAGGAATAGTTCACGTAATAAGAAAGTATAATCCTATTGTTGTTCCCATAGTAATTGACGGATTTCAAAAAGCTTATGATAAAAAAGGAATCCGTATCAAAAAAAAAGGAGTTTTACAAAAAATGAAATTTAAAAAACCAATTCAATTGGATCTAAAAAAAGATACAACAGATCATATCATGGAAAAAATTATGGATTCTATAGAACAATCTCCCAAATATAAGTATAAAAAGGATAGTTCATCAAACTAAATAAATAATAATGAAATATAAATTGATAAAAGATACTTTTCTCAGTTTTTTTCAAAAAAAAAAACATAAAATCATTCCTTCTTTTCCCATTTATTTAAAAAATGATCCCTCTCTTTTTTTTGTTAATGCCGGAATGAATCCTTTTAAAGATTATTTTTTAGGACATATAAAACCAAAATATACAAGAATAGCAAATATTCAAAAATGCCTTAGAATAACAGGAAAACACAATGATTTAGAAAATGTAGGATATGATAATTATCATCACACTATGTTTGAGATGTTAGGAAATTGGTCTTTTGGAGATTATTCAAGAAAAGAAACAATAGAATGGGCTTGGGAATTATTAATTGAAAAGTATAACATTTCCAATCAAAATATTTATGTATCTGTTTTTATGGGTGATGAAAAAGATGAATTATCTATGGATAAGGAAACTTTTAATTGTTGGAAAACTTTAATTAGTGAAAATAATATTTTATTTTTTGGAAAAAAAGAAAACTTTTGGGAAATGGGATTAACAGGGCCTTGTGGTCCTTGTTCAGAAATTCATATAGATTTACGGAATGAAAAAGAAAAAAAAATATTACCTGGTAAATATCTTATTAATAAAAAACATCCTAAAGTAATAGAGATTTGGAATCTCGTTTTTATAGAATTTATACGACAATCAGATAGAACATTGAAAATGCTTCCTACAAAGCATATAGATACAGGAATGGGATTGGAAAGATTATGCATGGTTTTGCAAGAAAAAATTTCTAGTTATGAAACTGATATTTTTTATCCTATTATTCTAGATATAAAAAATTGTTTAGGTAACGGTTATAATCAAAATGATTTTCATCAAAATGTGGCTATTAGAATAATAGTAGATCATTTGAGAGCTATTGTTTTTTCTATTTTAGATGGACAATTACCATCTAATCATGGAGCAGGTTATGTTATCAGAAAAGTACTCAGAAGAGCCGTTATTTTTGCTACTCGTTTTTTACATAAAAAAGAACCTTTTATTTATCAATTTGTAGATTCCTTAGTGAAAGAAATGAATACTTCTTATCCAGAATTGGAAAAGAAAAAAAAACATATACAGAATATTCTTAAAGAAGAAGAATTCTCATTTTTTAATGTTATTGAAAAGGGAAGTAAAAAAATTAAACATATAATCCACGAATATAAAGGAAAAAATGAAAAAATTATTGATGGAAAAAAAATTTTTCAACTGTACGATAGTTATGGATTTCCCATAAAATTATCTAAAATATTAGTTGAAAAAAATAATTTGTACATTGATGAAGAATCATTTCAAAAAAAATTATTAGAACAACAGGAAAGATCCAAAAAAGAAAATAATTCAATTATAAAAAAAGATTGGATTGAAGTGCATAAAAATTTGTATGAAAAAGAGGATTTTATAGGATATAATTTTACAGAATGTAATTTTTTTATATTGAAATATAGAAAAGTAGAAAATAAATTTAAAAAAATACATTATTATGAATTAGTTTTTTCTAAAACGCCTTTTTATCCTGAAGGAGGGGGACAATTAGGAGATACGGGTATTATAAGAAATAAAATGGAAAAAATTGATGTTTTTGACACTAAAAAAGAAAATTCTATTATTATACATTATGTTCAAAAATTACCTTTAGATATTTTTTCTTCTTTTAAAGCTATAGTTGATAAAAATAGAAGAAAAAAAATAGAAAAAAATCATACCTCAACTCATTTATTACATTTTGCTTTAAAAAAAGTTCTGGGTATTCATATTCAACAAAAAGGATCTTATGTTGGAGACAATTATTTAAGATTTGATTTTTCTCATTATAAAAAAATAACTTCTCAAGAATTATTTCATATAGAAAATTTAGTTCAAGAACTAATTTTATCTGATCTTTTATTAGAAGAAAAAATATTTAATTCTCTACAAGAGGCTAAAAAAAATATTTGTTTTTTTAATTTTAATGAAATATTTGAAAATAAATACAAACAAAAAGTTCGAATTGTGACTTTTGGAGAATCTTCTGAATTATGTATTGGAACACATGTTAAACATACCGGATTAATTCAAGTTTTTGAGATATTATCAGAATCTTCTGTATCGCATGGAATACGTAGGATTAAGGCAATTACTTCCAATCAAGCAATTCAACATTTAAAATCTATTCGATATCAATATGAATCCTTAAAAAAAATAATGAAAAATCCAGAATCTCCTATAAAAAGTTTTTTATTTTTACAAAATCATAATGAAAAATTAAAACAAGAAATATCAAAAATTTATTTACAAAAGATAAAAATTTTAAAAAAGGAGTATTCTTTAAAAGCTATACAATTATCTTCTGTAAAATATATATGCGAAATTGATCCTTGTCAAGAAGAAGAAATAAATATTATGAAAAAAATAGTTTTAGATTTAAGACATGAAATTCATAATTTATTTATGATTGTAGGATTTATAAAAGATGAAAAAGTAATTGTTTTTATATCTATTTCTGATTCTGTTATTAAAAGTAGGAATATTCATGCTCATAAAATAATATGTGAAATGGCTACTCATATACATGGAAAATATTGGGGAAATTCTTCTTTTTCCACAGCTATGGGAAATCGAAAAAATGGATTAAATTTAATTTTAAAAAATACAATAAGATTAAAAAATTATTTTAAAAATAATGATAAACTTTGATATAGATTTAAATAGAGATTTAAAATGTTTAAATTTGAAGTAAAAAATAGTGTATGAATGATAGATATTCTTTTCTAAATACCATTCATTTTAAAGATATAGAATTTTTATATAAAAAGTATAAAGAAAATCCTAATTCAATAGAATCAAGTTGGAGTGCATTTTTTCATGGATTTGATTTTGGAAAAGAAAATTATAAAGGTTCTAAAAAAAATGTTATAAAATCAGAATCTCCTGACATTCAAAAAGAATTTTCAGTATATAATTTAATTCAAGATTATAGAAAAAGAGGTCATTTTTTCACAAATACAAATCCCATACAAAAGAGGAGGAAGCATATACCATCTTTAAATTTAAAAAATTTTGGATTATCTGAAAAAGAACTAAATACAACTTTTGAAGCTGGAAAATTAATAGGAATTGGAAAAACTACATTAAAAAATATAATTAATCATCTGAAAAACATTTATTTCGGATCTATTGGAATAGAATATATATATATTTCTAATCCTGAAAAAATTCAATGGATTGAAAAATGGTTTAGCAAAGAAAAATTGCAATTTTCCACAGAAGATAAAAAATTTTTTCTAAAAAAACTAAATGAAGCAATTACCTTTGAAAATTTTATTCATACAAAATTTGTAGGTCAAAAAAGATTTTCTATAGAAGGAAATGAGTCCACGTTACCTGCATTAGAAGAAATGATAGAATATACTTCTGATAAATATCTCACTGAAGATTTTATAATTGGTATGTCACATAGAGGGCGCTTAAATATACTTTCTAATTTTTTTAAAAAAAATTATTCTCATATATTTAGTGAATTTCAAGGAAAAGAATATAAAGAAAAAATTTTTTCTGGTGATGTAAAATATCATCTAGGTTTTTCTAGTCTTAGAAAAACTCGTAAAGGTAAATATGTTAAAATGAGTTTAGTTCCTAATCCTTCTCACTTAGAATCTGTAAATGCTATTGTAGAAGGAATTACACGTGCTAAAATAGATATTCTTTATAATCGAAATAGTAATTCAGAAAAAATTATACCTATTTTGATTCATGGAGATGCAGCTTTATCTGGTCAAGGAATTGTATATGAAGTTCTTCAATTGTCTAAATTAAAAGGATATAAAACTGGAGGAACGATTCATATTGTAATTAATAATCAAATAGGATTTACCACAAATTCTATTGAAGGTCGTTCCAGTATATATTGCACTGATATAGCAAAAACCCTGATGTCTCCAGTATTACATGTTAATGCAGATGATGTTGAATCTGTTGTTAGAGCTATTTATTTTGCTGTAGATTTTAGGATGCGTTATCATGAAGATATTTTTATAGACTTATTAGGATATAGAAAATATGGACATAATGAAGGAGACGAACCTAGATTTACTCAACCTTCTTTATATAAAACTATTTCCAAACATCCTAATTCTTACAATTTATATAAAGAAAAATTGAAAAAAGAAAAAATTATTAATGATAATGAAATCAAAAATATGGAAAAAGAATATTTTAATATTCTTAATATAAAATATCATGAAGCGAGTAATATTAAATGGAACATATTGAATTCTTTTTTAGAAGAAGAATGGAAAGATTTTCCTATAGTATTGAATAATGAAGAAATTTTTAAAAAAGTAGATACACGGTTTCCTATAGAAAAAATCATGAAAATATCAAATCAAATTTTTTCTCTTCCAAAAAAGAAAAAATTTTTTAAAAAAACGGAGTTTCTTTTTAGACAAAGATTAGAAATGGTTAAAAAAAAATTAGTGGATTGGAGTATGGCTGAACTATTAGCTTATGGAACACTTTTATATGAAGGAATTCATATTCGTTTATCGGGAGAAGATGTAGCAAGAGGAACATTTTCTCAGCGTCATGCTATTGTTAAAACAGAAGAAGAGGAAGAAATTATTCTTCTTAATCAAATTTGTATAGAACAAGGAAAAATACAAATATTTAATTCTCCTCTTTCAGAATATGGTGTTTTGGGTTTTGATTTTGGATATGCAATGTATTCTCCTCATGTTTTAACTTTATGGGAGGCTCAATTTGGGGATTTTGTTAACGGAGGACAAATTATAATAGATCAATATATTTCTTCTGGAGAGAATAAATGGAAAATTAGAAATGGGATTGTATTATTATTACCTCATGGATATGAGGGACAAGGACCGGAACATTCTTCCGCTCGTATTGAACGTTATTTGCAACTTTGTGCTAATAACAACTTATTTGTAGTAAACTGTACTACTCCAGCTAATTTTTATCATCTTATAAGAAGACAAATGAAATTAAAATATCGTAAACCACTTATAATATTTACTCCTAAAAGTTTACTTAGAAGTGCAAAATGTTTATCTACAATTAAAGATCTTGCTACAGGAATATTTCAGGAAATATTGGATGATCCTTATATAAGAGATATAAAAAAAGTTACCAAATTAATTTTTTGTTCTGGTAAGATATATTATGAATTACTCAATAAAAGAGAATCTATTCAAGATGAAAAAACGGCATTAATTCGTATAGAACAAGTCTATCCATTACAAATCAAAAAAATAGAAGAACTTATAAAAAAATATAAAAATAAAAAAGAAATTTTTTGGGTTCAAGAAGAACCAGAAAACATGGGATTATGGAGTTTTATTTTAAGAAAATTAGGAAATTTTATGTCATTCAATTTAATAGCTCCATATGAAAGTTCTAGTCCGTCTACAGGATCTTATCCTGATTTTGTGAAAATTCAAAATAAAATATTAGAAAAAGCTTTTATTTGAAATTTAAATATATTTTATTATGATAATACAGGTCAAAGTACCTTCTCCAGGAGAATCGATTACAGAGGTAGAAGTATCCACATGGCTAGTGAAAAATGGAGATTATGTTAGTACAGGTCAAATAATAGCAGAAATAGATTCAGATAAAGCTACTTTAGAGATTTCTGCAGAAGAAAATGGAATAATCACTTTAATGGTGAAAAAAGGAGAAAGAGTTCGAGTAGGAGATGTTTTATGTATTATTGATACTTCTAAAAGAAATACAAAAAAGCATCAAGAAAAAATAATAGATGTTCAAGGAAAACAAAAAAATAATATAGAAGAAGTCTTTTCTAGAGATCTTAAAATTCCTTCTCCCGCTTCAAAAAAAATTTTACAAGAAAAAAATATTTCTATAGAATCTATTCAAGGAACTGGAAAACATGGCAGAATTACAAAAAAAGATTGTATTTTCTATTTAGAAAAAGAAAAAAATGAAATTTCTTTTGATTCTAATATACCGGTTACAATGTATAGACCCGAAACAAGAAGTCCTCTTTCTTCTCTAAGAAGAAAACTTTCAGAAAGGCTAGTCTATGCTAAAAATCAAATGGCTTCTCTGACTACATTTAATGAAGTAGACATGCTGGAAGTTTTTCTTATCAGAAAAAAATATAAAGATATTTTTAGAAAAAAACATGGAGTAAATTTGGGTTTTATGTCTTTTTTCACGATGTCTTGTGTTAGAGCTTTACAACTTTATCCAGATGTTAATGCTATGATTAGTGGAGAAGAAAAAGTTAATTTTGAATATTATGATATTAGTATTGCTATATCTGGACCTAAAGGATTAATGGTTCCCGTAATTAGAAATGCTGAACATTTATCATTTCGGGGCATAGAACAAGAAATAAATAAATTATCTACACGTGTTCATAATGGAACAATATCTGTAGATGAAATGACAGGAGGAACTTTTACTATTACTAATGGAGGAATATTTGGATCTATGTTATCTACTCCTATTATAAATCCTCCTCAAAGTGCTATATTAGGAATGCATAAAATTATAGAAAGACCAATTGTAGTTAATGGATCAATTGAAATTCGCCCTATAATGTATTTAGCTTTGTCTTATGATCATAGAATAATTGATGGAAAAGAATCTGTAGGATTTTTAGTTTCTGTTAAGGAATCTATAGAAAATCCTATAAAATTTTTAATGGGAGAAAGCGAAGAAAATATTTCTAAAAAATTAGAATTATAAAAATACATGAGAAAAATTTTTCTCATTTTTTTATTATTTTATCGTGAGTAGCAAAAAATAAAGGGGTATAGTTAAAAAAGAAAAATTATTAACTTTATACATTTATATTTTTTTTCAAAAATACATGTCATTATAGGTACTTTTTTTCGTTCCTAATTTAGAATAAGTCGCGAAAAACAATAATAAAATACTTATCATTTCTCCTTTCATATCTTCCGATTATTTAAATCTTTATCCTAATATTATTCAATCTGAAATAAGATATGTTTATTCAATCGAACCTATTTTTGGAAAAATTGGAAAAATTAAAATTCCTCATAAAAAAGAAAAAATAAAAATTTTTTAAAATTTTTTTCTAATGTAAGGATTAGGTCTATTTATATTTCCTATATTCATTTTTTTCATTTGTATTTTTATGATTTGAATTTGATCATGTAATAACCCAGAAATATCCATTTTTTTTGCTTCTGATAATAAAAATTCAGCTCTTTTTTTATTTCCTTTTGATAAGGATGCTATAGCCAAATTTAGTTTTGCTATAGCTATATTTTGTTTGAATTTTAATCCTAAATTTAAAGCTTTTTGCATATAATTTTCTGATTTTGAAATATTATTTTCTGAATATAAAATTCCATTTAAAAAATAATAATAAGCTATTTGATTTTTAGTCAATTGTAATTGAGGATTCTTAATATATCCTAAATATTTTTTTAATCCTTTCATATCTTTTTTTCGTATTTTAAGAAAGGCTAATAATAAAAATTCATTCCTAAAAATAAAAAAAATGGGAATAAAACTAAATAAAAGTAAAATATATCCATATAAATAACTTTTGTTAAAAAAAAAGAAAATAGATCCTGATAAAATAAATAAAAAAAATGTCATTTTTGAATATTTACTCATGATTCAAATTCTTATTTATTAATGATTTTTTAATCCAATTGATTAGGTCTTGATAATTTAAATTATTTAAAGTATGCCCAGATTCATATTCTTTATAAAAGAAGGAAAATATTTTTTTTTGTTTTAAAAATTTTAATCCTTCTTTTGACCAATTTACAGGAATTATAGTATCATATCTTCCATGAGATATAAAAAATTCTAAATCAGTGCAATCATTCATTTTATTGGGTAAAAGACGATTTTCTAAATATCCACTTAAAGCGATTATTTTTTTGATTTTATCAGAATTTTTTAATGCTATTGCATAACTTAAAATGGCTCCTTGACTAAAACCACATATCCATATCGGATTTTCTTTCAATTGATATTCTTTTATAGCTTCATGTATAAAAAATGAGATTTTTTCAATAGTTTTTTTGGCCTGTATTATATTAATAAATTTTTTTTCATCATTAAAGTCTATATCATACCAAGAATATTTGTCTATTCCAATAGAATATAAACCTTGAATACTAATTATAAAAAAATTTTTTGGAATATCTTTTTCTAAATAAAAAAGATCTTTTTCATTACTACCGTATCCGTGAATCATTAGAAAAAGAGTATTTTCGTTTCCGCTTACGGATTTTTTTATAATATGTTTAATAGAAAGTTGATTTTTTAAAAGCATAAATTTATTTATTGATCAATTTTAGACACTATTCCATTTTCTATTTTGAGTTTTTCATCAGCCATATTTGCTAAATGTAGGTTATGAGTAACAATTAAAAAAGTTTGTTTTAATTGATAATTAAGAAAACAAAAAAAATTATGTAATTTTTCTGCATTTTTTATATCTAAATTTCCAGAAGGCTCATCTGCAAGAATAATTTTGGGATCATTGATTAAAGCTCTTGCTACGGACAATTTTTGTTTTTGTCCACCAGACAACTCTTCTATTTTAGAATTTTCATATTTATATAAATTTAATTTTTTTAATAAATATTTAGCTTTTTTTTTCACATATTTTTCATTTTTTGATTTGATAAATCCTGGTAAACAAATATTTTCCAATACAGTGAATTCAGGAAGAAGTTGAGGGGTTTGAAATATAAAACCTATTTCTTCATTCCTTAATATCGAAAGTTCTTTATCCGTAAGAAATAATATTTCTTTTTTATTGATTTTTATAGTAGTTTTTATTTTTCTATTTATTGTAGGTTTTTCTAAAGTTCCTAATATATGTAGTAAAGTACTTTTTCCTGCTCCGGATTCCCCTAAAAGACACACCATACTTCCTTTTTTAACCATAATATTTACTCCTTTTAAAATTTTTTCTTTTCCAAAAAATTTGTAAATATTTTTAGCCTGAATCATTTTTTCGTAAATTTAAAATTCTTCTTTTTTTCTATTTAATTTATAAAATTATTTTTAATGAATTTACATGAATACCAAGGTAGAGAAATATTAAATTCTTTTTCAATTCAAGTTCCTGAAGGAATACTTGTTTCTTCTCCTGAAGAAGCAGTCAAAGCAGCCCAAATTATTTTAAAAAAAACTAAAAAAAATTCTTTAGTTATTAAAGCTCAGATACATGCTGGAGGAAGAGGAAAAGCTGGTGGTATTCAAATTGCAAAAAATTTGGATGAAGTTTATGAAAAATCAAAAAATATTTTAGGTAGATTTTTAATAACACCACAAACTTCCAAAAAAGGAAAATTAGTTCGAAAAATTTTGATATCTGAAGATGTGTATTTTTCTGAATATAGTACTCCAACAGAATATTATTTATCCATATTATTAAATCGTGATATAGAAAAAAATATGATTCTCTATTCTAGAGAAGGAGGAATAAATATAGAAGATCTTTCAAAAAAAAATCCAAATAAAATATATACAGAAATAATAGATCCTATGTTGGGCCTTCAATTATTTCAAACAAGAAAAATTGGATTCAATTTAGGAATTGACAATCATGAGTCTTTAAGTAATTTTAGTATTTTTTTATTTTCTCTTTATAAAGCTTATATAACTTTTGATATTTTATTATTGGAAATTAATCCTTTGATAAAAACGTTTGATCTAAAATTTATACCAGTAGATGTAAAAATTATTTTGGATAATAATGCTTTATTTAGACATAAAAAATATGATTTTATACATGAAAGAGATGATATTGATAGAATAGAAAAAAAAGCTATTGAAGCTAAATTAAATTTTTTAAAATTGAAAGGAAATGTAGGATGTATGGTGAATGGAGCGGGATTAGCTATGGCTACTATGGATATGATTCAATCTTGTGGAGGAGTTCCTGCTAATTTTCTAGATATAGGAGGTTCTGCTGATATAGAACGTGTAGAAAAAGCTTTTTATTTAATATTAAAAGATAAATCTGTTGAAACAATATTAATAAATATATTTGGAGGAATTGTACGTTGTGACACAGTTGCAGAAGGTATTATAAATTCTTATTCTAAAATTCATAAAGATATTGAAATTCCTGTGATCGTTCGTTTACAAGGAACAAATGAAAAAAAAGCAAAAGAATTAATTGAAAAAAGTTTATTACCTATTTATTCTACTGATTCTTTAAAAGAAGCAGCTGATAAAATTCAAAAAATTTTGCATTCGAAATAAAATTTTTTTATGAAAAAAGTTTTTTATGTCTTATCTGAAAAATATAAACCCTTAAAATGGAATGAAATAATAGGACAAGAAGATATAATTATAATTTTAAAAAAAGCAATACAAGAAAATCGTTTATCTCAAATTTTATTTTTTTTTGGTCCAGAAGGAGTTGGAAAAAATACATGTGCTAGGATTTTAGCAAATGAATTAAATTATTCATCAGAATTTAAAGATTTTTCTTCAAATAGATTTGAAATTAATGGACTTTTTAATATTTCATTAGAACATATTTATGAAGTTATAAATCAATCTCGTTTTTTTCCAAAAATGGGAAAATATAATATATTTATTATTAATAATGTACATATGTTTTCTCAATATTTTTTACATGTATTTACAAAGTTTATAGAAGAGAAACATCCGCATATATTATTTATTTTTTGTGGGACAGAAGAAAAAAAAATTCCTAAATGGCTTCTATTACATTGTCAAGTTTATGAATTCAAAAGTATTTCTACAAAAGAAATTTTTGTACATTTAAAAATGATCGCTGAAAAAGAAAATATAGAGGTAGAAAATGAAGCATTGCTGGTTTTATCAAAACATGTAAAAGGATCTATGAGCAAAGCTATTTCTTTATTTGATAAATTAATTTTATATAGTGAAAAAAAGATATCTAAAGAATTTATAATTCAAAAATTAGGAATAGTTGATATTAAGTACTATTTTAAAATGGTAGATTATCTTTTAGATAAAAAAATATATAATATATTTATTTTATTGGATCAAATTTTTCGAGAAAAAATTTATCATTGTGATTTTATTATAGGCTTAATCAAGCATTTCAGAAATTTATTTTTATATAAAAATTATGAAACAATTCCTATTTTAAAATTTAAAAAAGAAATAATATACTCTTACATTGCACAATCAAAAAAAATATCTTATTTATTTTTAATAAATGCTTTGGGAATTTGTCTTCGATTAAAAAAAGAATATGAAAAATTTCATCGAAATTATCGATTAATAATTGAAATTTATATAATACAATTGGCATATTTATTTGATAGTCATAAAAATTCTTCTTTCATAGAAGAAAAAAAAAAATAAAACATTTTATGATTATGATAAAAATGAAAAAATTGAATTTTTACAAAAAAATTGGATAAAATTTGTTGATAAATTTTATGGAAAAATAAATCCTACTTATTTATATTTTTTAAATAATGAAATACAATTCCAAATAGAAAAAAATAAAATGTTTTTTATTTCTCCATATAAATTAGGAACCCATAACTTTTTATCAATTAAAATACATTTTTTAAAATATTTAAAAGAAAAGTTTGAAAATATACATATAGAATTTGAAATGATTAAAAAAAATTCAATTACGATAAAACAATATAATCTTTTATATCAAAAAAATAAATTAATAGAAACACTAATAGAACGATTAGATTTAAGAATATCTCCTTATAAAATTTCAACAAAAAAAAATTAAAATTATTTTTTTTGTAGTGTTATTTTCTATTTTTTAATTTATAAAACATTTTTAATGATTTAATTTATGATTTATCATTATTCGTCAAACAGTAGGAAAAAAATATTTTTCTCTTCTGCTTATTCCGATGAAGATATTGAAAATGATAGTTCTACTTCTTATGGTTCTGGAGGAACAGGTTCGGGCTATTATGGAGGATCTTCAATAAGAAGTAAAACTCCTATTTTGGATAATTTTGGAAGAGATTTGAATTCTATAGCTATGAAGGGTAAATTAGATCCAGTGGTAGGTAGAGATCAAGAAGTAGAACGTGTATCTCAAATATTGAGTAGAAGAAAAAAAAATAATCCTCTTCTAATAGGAGAACCTGGAGTAGGAAAGTCTGCTATTGCTGAAGGATTAGCTTTACGTATTGTACAAAAAAAAGTATCTAGAGTATTGTTCAATAAAAGAGTAGTTGTATTAGATTTAGCAAGTTTAGTTGCGGGAACTAAATATAGAGGTCAATTTGAAGAAAGAATGAAAGCTATTATAAACGAATCAGAAAAAAATGCAGGATTAATTCTATTTATAGATGAAATTCATACTATGATTGGAGCTGGTGGAACTACAGGTTCATTAGATGCTTCTAATATATTTAAACCAGCTTTAGCCAGAGGAAATATTCAATGTATTGGAGCTACTACATTAAATGAATATAGACAATATATAGAAAAAGATGGAGCATTAGAAAGAAGATTTCAAAAAATCATTGTACAACCTTCTTCTGAGGAAGAAACCATAGAAATTCTAAAGAATATAAAAGGAAAATATGAAAGTCATCATAATGTTCTTTATACAGAAAAAGCAATAAAAGCTTGTGTACATCTTACTGTACGATATATTATTGATCGATTTTTACCAGATAAAGCAATCGATGCTTTAGATGAATCGGGATCTCGCGTTCATATTAAAAACATAAAAGTTCCCCAAAAAATAGTTCTTTTAGAAAAAGAATTAGAAAGTATTCGAAAAGAGAAATCTAAAGTTGTTAAGAGTCAAAAATATGAAGAAGCAGCACGATTACGTGATTCAGAAAAACGTATAGAAAAACAATTAATAAAAGCACAAAAAGAGTGGGAAGAATCTTCTAAAAAAAATAAAGAAATTGTATCCGAAGAAAATGTTGAAGAAGTAGTATCTATGATGAGTGGAATTCCAGTAAATAAAATAGCTCAAGCTGAAATGAAAAAATTGAGTAAAATGATAGATGTATTAAAAGAAAAAATAATAGGACAAGATGAAGCAGTAGAAAAAATAGTAAGAGCTGTTCAAAGAAATAGAACTGGATTGAAAGACCCTAATTCTCCTATAGGCTCTTTCATTTTTTTAGGACAAACAGGAGTAGGTAAAACTTATTTAGCAAAAATTTTTGCTAAAGAATTATTTGATTCTGAAGAATCATTAATTCGTATAGATATGAGTGAATATATGGAAAAATTTTCTGTATCAAGATTAATCGGGGCACCCCCAGGTTATGTGGGATACGAGGAAGGAGGTCAATTAACAGAAATTATACGTCGTAGACCTTATTCTGTTATATTATTAGATGAAATAGAAAAAGCACATCATGAAGTATTTAATCTTTTGTTACAAATGTTAGATTATGGATGTGTGACAGATAGTATTGGAAGAAAAATAAATTTTAAAAATACTGTAATTATTTTTACTTCAAATACAGGAACACAACAATTAAAAGAATTTGGTCAAGGAATAGGATTTCATACTCGAGCAAGAAAATCTAATAATTATATTAATAATGTATTGGAACAAGCATTAAAACGAACTTTTTCTCCTGAATTTTTAAATAGAATAGATGATGTTATTATTTTTAATTCTCTGACAAAAGAAAACATATCGAAAATAACTTCAATAGAATTGAAAAAAATAATTATTCATGTGTCCAATTTAGGTTATGAATTAGTATTACTTCAGGAAGTAATAGATTTTATTCAAAAAAAAGGATTTGATCAAGAGTATGGAGCTCGTCCTTTAAAAAGAGTAATAGAAAAATTTATAAAAAATCCTATATCGGAATACATAATTAGTGAAAAATTAAAAAAAGGAGACAAAATTTCACTAAAAATGAATGTATATAAAGACGATGTCGAAGTGTTAATCCATAATAAAAAATGAATTATTTTTCAGAAAAAAAAAAAAAATTATTGAAAAAACATTGGATTTCTTATACCCGAATCCAACTAGTACTTTATATTATACCAACGAATATACTTTATTAATTGCCATAATATTAACTGCTAGAAGTGAAGAAAAAAAAGTAAATGAAATAACAAAATTTCTATTTAAAAAGATAAATACACCCATGGATACAATTCATCTTTCCATTGAAAAAATAAAAAATATTATAAAAACTATAGGACTTTATAATAGAAAATCTAAAAATATTTATGATTTATCTGTTATATTAATAAACAAGTATAATGGAATTATTCCAAAAAATATTTTGGAATTAAAATCTCTTCCTGGGGTAGGACACAAGACCGCATCTGTTTTTTTGTCTCATGTATCCGATGCATTTGTATTTCCTGTAGACACTCATATTCACAGAATGATGTTACGTTGGAAACTGAGTAATGGAAAAAATGTAAAACAAACTGAACAAGATGCAAAACGTTTTTTTAAAAAAAAAGATTGGAAAAAATTACATTTTCAAATTATTTCTTATGCTAAAGCATATTCTCCATATAAAAAATGGAATTTCAAAAAAGATATAATATATCAAGAATTATTAAATAATAATTTAATATAAATTTTTTAAAAAGGTAAATCATCAAAATCATCAGAGGATAAAGAAGAAGATCTATTTTTGCTAGAAGTTCTATTTGAAGTTCCTGTAGGATCCTCTATTTTCCAACCTTGTATAGAATTAAAATATTTAACAATTCCTTCGGAATTGGTCCATTCTCTACCCCTAATATTAATGAATATTTTTATTTTATCTTTAGGTTTTATATTTTCTAATAAATCTACTTTATCTTGAATAAATTCAATTAACACATTTTGTGGATACGGTTCTTCAGTAGTAATAACTATTTCTCTTTTCTGAAACCCGCTATCGAATTTTTGAACATTAAATAATTTTTTGACTATTCCTATAATTTCCATGAAAATTAAAATTTATTTTTTTTTACTATTGCTCTTTTTTTTAAGAGTTTCTCCTATTTGGTTAGAAATATTAAATGAAGTTATCATGTTATTTAACATTTCACTGGCTGACCCTGGAGAATTAGGTAATAAAATTAAATTAGTATTTCCACTTTCTCCCATAGATTGAAGAGTATCATAATGTTGTGTTACCACAATTAAGGCAGAAGCTTCTTGTGAATTGATTCCCACATTATTTAATACTTCCACCGATTCTAAAATTCCTCTAGCTATCTCTCTACGTTGATCTGCTGTCCCTTTTCCTTGTAATTTTTTACTTTCAGCCTCTGCCTTAGCTTTAGCTACAATTTTTATTCTTTCAGCTTCTGCTTTATATTCTGCAGCTACTTTTTCTCTTTCAGCTGTATTTATCTGATTCATTGCTTGTTTTACTTGTTCATCTGGATCAAGATCTGTAACTAATGCTTTGATTATAGAATATCCATAATCTAACATAGATTCTTCTAATTCTCCTTTAACGGCGAGAGCTATGAGATCTTTACGTTCAAAAACATCATCTAAACGCATTTTTGGGACTTCAGCTCTAACAACATCAAATATATAAGAAGTGATCTGAGCATGAGAATTGTCCAATTTATAAAAAGCTTCATATACTTTATTTTTTATTACCTTAAACTGAACCGATACTTTTACTTTAACAAAAACGTTATCTTTTGTTTTTGTATCCACTAATACATCTAATTGTTGAATTTTTAATGTAAGTTTTCCTACTATATTATCTATAATAGGAATTTTAAAATTTAATCCCGCATAACAAATACTACGAAATTTTCCCATTCTTTCAAGAATTGCTGTTGTCTCTTGGTTTACTATAAAAATAAAACTAGAAAAAAAAGATAAAATTAAAAGAGCCAACATAACATAAAATAATAGACTGAAAATACTCATATTCAATAAATTATAATAATCCTAGTTCTAAACGAGCTTCCTCACTCATAAATTCTCTACTCCAAGGAGGATCAAATGTTAAAATAACATCTACTTCTTTTATTTCTTGTATAGATTCTACCTTATTCTTTACTTCCAAAGGTAAACTTTCTACTACTGGACAGTTTGGTGTAGTTAAAGTCATTACTATTTTAACTTTATTTTTTTCTGAAATTTGAATATCATAAATAAGACCCAATTCATAAATATCTACTGAAATTTCTGGATCATATATATTTTTTAATATAGAAATAATACGATTTTCTAAAGAATAATCTTTACTCATTTTTCTTTTTTATTGATTGATTAAAGATCCATTTTTATTAAAATGACGAATAGGATAACCTAATTTCTTGATATTAGGCAATATATCTTTAGCTTTTCCAATAATTATAATTCTTCCATTTTTTTGACAAAAAAACTTTTTACATGATTGTAAAATATTATCTATTGTAACAGATTCTATTTTATTTAAATAATTTTTGTAAAATCCACTTGGAAGATTATTTTTTAATTCACATATAAAAAGATCACTAATTCTATTAGGATCTTCAAAATCAAGAATAAATTGACCACTCATTTCTTTCTTTTTGATCTTTAATTCTTCTAAAGAAATTTTTTTTTCCGTTATTTCTACAATTTCTTTGATAATATCTCTTATAGCATTTTCTGTAACTTCATTTCTTACTTGAGTGTAAACTGAAAAATAACCAATATTTCTATCAGATTTCAACATTGAATAAACTCCATATGTATAAGCCATTTTTTCTCTTATATTTATAAATAAACGACTTTGAGGCCCTCCTCCCAAAATTCCATTTGCTAATATAGCTGAAAAATATTCAGGATCACTTTTTTTTAAACAAATTGGCCCCCCAAAACAAATAGTAGATTGAGTTAAAGAAGGAATATCTACCATATCTATTTCTATTTTAGATGGAATCGTATATTCTTTAAATACAGGAACATCTATATATGATTTTTTTTTCCATTTAGAAAAATAAAGATCACATAACTTTTCGGCTTCTTGTTTAGATATATCTCCAACAAAAGAAAGATAGGATATATTTGGTATATAATATTTTTCGTACAATATTTTTAAATCATGAAGAGTAATATTTTTAATTGTATCATAAGTTTCATATTCCCCATAAGGATGATTTTTTCCAAAATATAAAATATTTCGTACTTTCTGTAAAATGGTATTTGGGTCCTTTTCAGAAATACTAATATCTGTTATTCTTTGTTTTATAATTTTATCTAATTCTTTAGAATTATCGAATTTACTATTCATCAAAATATCACCCATTATGGATACAGATTTATCTAAATATTTTTTCATAGTAAAAATAGAAATTTCAGAAAAAGAAGTATATAAACTACATCCCATATAATCAATAATATCTTCTAATTCTTCTTTAGTATGATTTTTTGTTCCCGAACGAAGCATTTGACCAAAAATCTTTTTTATTCCAGCTTTATCTTTTTCCAAAAAAGGTTTACAATCTAATTCTATACCTATTCTAACTAAAGGAAGTTTATGATTTTCTACAATTAGAACTTTTAACCCATTTTTCATTTGAAAAAACTTAGGTTTTTCAATATTTATAGTAGTCTTTCTTTTTAAAGATACTGGTGGTGTATTACGATTAAATGTATGAGCAAACATAATTGTTGTATGAAAAAAAATTATTATAAATAAGATAATTTTTACAAAAAATTTATTGATCTGTGTTATTTTTATCTGGAACATTATATAAACGAACTCTATTGTTTTTATTTAAATATTTATTAGCTACTTTTTTTATATCTTCTATAGTTATTTTTTTATATTTATCTATATCAGTATTAATTAAATTAGCGTTATGATAATATAAATAATAATGAGATAAATTCGCAGTAATCCCACTCATGGAATAATTTTCGGAAATAAATTTTTTTTCAAAATAGTTTTTTTGTTTTTCCAATTCATATTGTGTTATTCCTTTTTTTTTTAAAAGATCGATTTCTTCATCAATTATTTTTGTTAATTGATCTAATGTAATTCCAGGATTGATTAATCCATATATAACGAAAATGCCATAGTCTTCCATTGTATCTAAAAATGAACCAGCATAAGAAGCCATTTGTTTTGTATTCACAATATTTTTCATGATACGAGAACTTTCTCCAGAAGATAATACGTGATCAATAATTTTCAAAACATAAGAATCTTTATTTGTCAGTTTAGGAGCTCTATATGATAAGAATACTCCAGGTACTTTAACATTTTTATCAACATAAGTATAAAATATTTCTTTTTCCATCGGATCTTCTTCTATTTTTTTCATTGTGAAGTTTATTTTTCCCTTAGGAATCGATCCAAAATATTTTTTAATTAGTTTTCTCGCTTCATGTATATTAAAATCACCTGATACGACTAAAACGGCATTGTTCGGTACATAGTAAGTTTTGTAAAATTCTTTATAATCTTTTTCTGTAGCTGCATCTAAATCTTGATCCAATCCTATAATAGGATATTTGTATGGATGTTTTTTGAATAATAAAGAAGGAATAATTTCCGAAATAGCTTTTGCATATGGTTGATTTTCCACACGCATTTTTTTTTCTTCTTTTACGACTTCTCTTTGTATATTGATACTTTCTTCATCAACTTTAGCATGAAGCATCCTCTCCGACTCTAGCCATAAGGCTAATGGAAGACGATCAGATGGTAAAATTTCATAATAGCAAGTTTCGTCATGATTGGTATATGCATTATTTTTACCTCCATTAGAAGCTATATATTTGAAATATTCCCCTTTTTTGATATTCTTGGATCCTTCAAACATAAGATGTTCGAAAAAGTGAGCAAATCCAGAACGACCAGGAATTTCATTTTTACTTCCTACGTGATACAAAACAGAAATAGAAACTAAAGGGTTTGTTGTATCTTGATGTAAAAGAACATGTAATCCATTAGAAAGTTTTTCTTCGAAAAATTTAATTTTATATAATTCTCTAGAATCATTTCTAGAACTATTAAAATCTTTGGATATTAAATGATTAAATATCATAGTAGATAACATTAATAAAAAAAAATAAATTTTATTCATGAAACAAAGTTAAAGAAAAGACTCACAAAATAAATTTACGAATTTTTTTTTCCAAAAAATGGAATTTTTTTCTTTTATTCTATTTTTGTTACATGGATTCATTATAATTTGTAGTATGAGAAGAATTTTATTTTTTATTTTCATTATTTCTTTTTTTTTAAAAGCTGATAATAGTATAAAAGGAGACATCAAAAATGGAACTGAACTTTTTAAAAAAAATTGTACGGCATGTCATTCTATAGATTTAGAAAAAAAAATGATAGGCCCCGCTTTACATGGAGTAACTGAAAAAAGAAATCGTAAATGGTTACATCAATGGATTAAAAATAATAAATCATTGAGAGATAGTGGAGATAAAGAAGCAATAAAAATTTATAAAGAATATGGAAATATAGAAATGAATTCATTTCCTCAGTTATCAGAACAACAAATAGATGATATATTATCTTTTATACAAAATCCAGATATTAATAAAAAAGAGGATCATGAAATTCATAACGAAATAAATGATGATAAAAAAGAGGAAAATAAATTTTTAATAAAATTAATTGCTTTTTGTTTTTGTATTTTGTTTTTGATTGTATTTTGGATTTTATATAAAGTTCAAATTCTGATTAGATTAATCGATGAAAATAAAGGAGAAACAAAAATTTCTATTTTTAAAAATTATCTAATAAATATTTTATACAAAAAAATATTAGAGAATAATAGAAATAAGTGGTATTTATTTTCTTGTTTTACAGGATTTTTTTTATTATTTGGAATATATGAAATTTGGAATTATTTAATGAAAATAGATGTAAATAAAGGATATAAACCTAAACAACCTATTTATTTTTCTCATAAAATTCATTCTGAAATTAATGGAATTGATTGTCAATATTGTCATTCTTCGGCAAAATATGGTAAGGTTTCTGGAATCCCATCAGCTAATATTTGTATGAATTGTCATATTACTATTCATGAATATAATGGTAACTATATAGAAAAAGGAAAAACAAGAAATGAATATAATCAAGAAATACAAAAAATATATCATGCTGTAGGATGGGATCCAGAAACAAGAAAATATTCGAGAAAACCTCATCCCATTCAATGGATACGCATTCATAACATGCCAGATTTTGTATATTTTGATCATTCTCAACATATTATAACGGGAGAAAAAAAAATTAAACAATTAAAAAAAGTCAATTTAGTTTGTAATGCTTGTCATGGAGAAGTTCAAAAAATGGATACAGTAGAAATGTCGAATGATTTTACTATGGAATGGTGCATTTCCTGTCATAAAAATGTAGAAATAGATACTGATAATAAATATTATAAAGAATATTTTACAAAAAAAAATAAAAAAATAACAGTTGATATGGTTGGAGGAACAGAATGTGCTAAATGTCATTATTGAAATGAAAGACGATTAATAAAATTATTATGAAATCAAATCAAAAGAAAAAAATATTTGAAAATTGCAATCCGATTAAAGATCTTTTTAAAGAAAAAACATCTAGACGTGATTTTATTAAATGGGTAGGGTTTAGTACGGCTTCAGTCACTTTAGCTGCTTGTAAAGGTCCAGTTATCAAATCTATTCCTTATGTAGTTAAACCAGAAAATATAACTCCAGGAGTTCCTAATTATTATGCATCTACTATGATTGATTCTTTCGATATAGGAAGTGTTTTAGTAAAAACAAGAGAAGGACGTCCTATAAAAATAGAGCCCAATTCTTCTTCTGAATATTTTAACACAATTTCTGCAAGAATACAATCTTCTTTGTTATCTCTTTATGATGAAGAAAGATTAAAAAATCCTTTTTTGAAAGGAAAAAAAAGTTCTTGGAAAGAAATAGATGATTATATTATCCAACATTTAAAATTTTTATCTAAAACGAAAAAAGATATAATTTTTATTTCCTCTTCTTATCCCAGTTTTTCTACAAAAAAATTGATTTTAGATTTTAAAAATCAATATCCTCATACTAAATGGATTACTTATGATTCTATCTCATATTCTAAAGCTTTGGATGCTTCAAAAGAAATATTTGGAGTTCGTGGATTTCCTCTTTTTGATTTAAAAAAATCAGAATTAATAATTTCGTTTGATGCTGATTTTTTAGGAGATTGGAGTCCAGAAAATATGTCTAAATCTTATGTTTTTAACAGAACTCCTAAAAAAAATATGATGCAACATATTCAAATAGAAAGTAATATGACAATCACTGGAGCTAATGCAGACATCCGTTTAGCTAAAAAACCTTCTGATATAAAAAAAATGTTGATTGAAATTTTTCAAAAAATTTTTTTAGGAAAAAAACCTAAGGATAAAAATGCGGAAAAAATAGCTTATTTAATCAATAAAATGGGATCAAAAAGTGTTATTATTGCGGATGGAGACCAAGAATCTTATGAATTATCTTTTCTGATTAATAAAAAAATTAATAGTAACGCTTTACAAAAAGAAAAATATCTTTTTTCAAAAGAAAGTAATGATTATGAATTCAAAAATTTTTTGAAAAATTTAGAAAATATTGGAGCTTTATTCATTCACAATGTGAATCCTATTTATAGTCTTCCATTATCTATTTCGGAAAAAATAAAAAAAATTATACAAAAAATACCTTTAACAGTCTATTTTTCTGTTAATAAAAATGAGACCAGTGAAATAATGGATATATTAGCTCCTATTCCTCATTGGTTAGAAAGTTGGGGGGATACTAATCCTATTACTAATGTTTATACATTAATTCAACCTACTATTCAACATATTTTTAATACCAGACAATTTCAAGATTCTTTAATCATTTGGAGTGGAATAAAAGAAAAAAATTATTACGAATATTTGAAAAAAACTTGGGAAAAAAACATTATTCCTAAATCAAATGTTTTGTCTTTTAATGAAGCTTTATTTCATGGAGTAGTTAAAATTGAAAGTGATAAACCTATTTCAAATAATTTATCAATAAATAATGAAAAAATACAAGAATATGGAAATAAAATAATAGACTATAAAAAATTAGAAAAAAATTTCGAACTTAGATTGTATACTAAAATAAGCATGGGAGATGGACATCAATATAATAATCCTTGGTTACAAGAATTACCAGATCCCATTACGCGTACTACATGGAATAATTATTTAACTATATCATATTTTGATGCTAACAAAATGAAATTAAAAAATTGGAATTCTGTAGATGGATCTTTAAATGGAAATTGTGTAGATCTCATTAGAAATGATGAAATTATTATTCATAATATTCCTGTTTTTATTCAACCTGGACAAGCTGTAGGATCTTTAGGTTTATCTTTTGGATATGGTCAAAAAAAAGGAAAATTGTCTGAAATAATTAACGGAAAAAATGCTTATAGAATCTATGAAAATTTTTTAATCATACAAAATAATATACAAATAAAAAAAGTAGATAAAATACATAAATTTGCTTGTGTACAATTACATCACACTACGGTAGGAAGAAATTTAGTAAAAGAAACAAATTTAGATATATTATTAAATAATCCAAAGGAAATTTGGAATGAAGAAGAAAAAGTTTTAACTCATAAAGGAATGTTTTCTCCAGAAGAAATTTCGATTTGGAATCGAAATAATCGTAAAAATCAAAATAAAGAAAAAAAAAATGGACATCATTTTAATTTATCTATTGATTTAAACGCTTGTATTGGATGTGGAGCTTGTATAATTGCATGTCATTCTGAAAATAATGTTCCTATTGTTGGAAAAGAGGAAATAAAAAAATCTAGAGATATGCATTGGTTACGTATAGATAGATATTATTCTCCATATAATGATGATAATCAAAATAAAGAAAAGAATGATGAAAAAGATATTTTTCAAAATCCAAAAGTATCTTTTCAACCTATTATGTGTCAACATTGTGAGCATGCTCCTTGTGAAACAGTATGTCCAGTTGGAGCAACTTCTCATGGAGAACAAGGTCAAAATATGATGGCCTACAATCGTTGTGTAGGAACTCGTTATTGTGCTAATAATTGCCCTTATAAAGTAAGACGATTTAATTGGTTTAATTATGCTAATAATCAAAAATTTGATTTTAACATGAACAATACTCTAGGAAAAATGGTACTCAATCCAGATGTAGTTGTCAGAACAAGAGGAGTAATGGAAAAATGTTCTTTATGTATACAAAAAACACAACATGCTATAGGAATTGCAAAAAAAGAAAATAGAAAAGTTAAAGACGAAGAATTTGAAACAGCTTGCAGTATTTCTTGTCCTACCAAAGCTATTACTTTTGGAGATGTAAATGATCCGAATAGTCTTATTTCTAAAAAAATAAAAAATACTAGATCTTATAAACTATTAGATTTTCTAGGCGTAAGACCTAATGTATTTTATCAATTGAAAATTAGAAATAAAAAAAATGAAATAGAATAGAAAAAATTATGTTTAATCATTATGAATCTTCTACAAGAAAACCCTTAATATTAGGAAAAAAAACTCTTAAAAATATTACCGATGATATATTTAATCCTATAAAAAATAAAGCAGGAAATTTATGGTGGATCTCTTTTTTTATTTCTATTTTAGCTTTTTTATGGGGATTAGGATGTATTTTTTATACAATTGGCACTGGTATAGGTGTATGGGGTTTAAATAGAACAATTAATTGGGCTTGGGATATTACAAATTTTGTTTGGTGGGTAGGAATAGGTCATGCTGGTACTTTGATTTCAGCTGTTTTATTATTATTTCGTCAAAAATGGCGTTTATCCATTAATCGTTCTGCAGAAGCAATGACTATTTTTGCAGTAATCCAAGCTGGATTATTTCCTATTATTCATATGGGAAGACCATGGAATGCTCATTGGGTTTTACCTATTCCTAATCAATTTGGAACTTTATGGCCTAATTTTAATTCTCCTTTATTATGGGATGTATTTGCTATTAGTACTTATTTTTCCGTTTCTACAGTATTTTGGTTTATGGGATTAATTCCTGATTTTGCTATGATACGAGATCGTATTTCAGATCCTTTTCAAAAGAAAATATATAGTATTCTTAGTTTCGGATGGGGAGGAACATCAAAAGATTGGCAAAGATTTGAAGAACTATCCTTAATTTTAGCTGGATTATGTACTCCATTAGTATTTTCTGTACACACCATAGTTTCCTTTGATTTTTCCACTTCTGTCATTAAGGGTTGGCATAGCACAATATTCCCTCCTTATTTTGTAGCAGGAGCTATATTTTCAGGGTTCGCTATGGTTCAAACTTTATTAGGAGTAGCAAGAAAAGTTCTTTCTTTAGAAAGTTATATTACTAGAAATCATATCGAATATATGAATATGATTATTTTATTAACAGGAGGAATTGTTTTATTAGCATATATTTCAGAATTTATTCTTGCTTGGTATTCAGGAAATGCTTTTGAAAAATTTATTTATTTTTCTGTGGAAGCGGCTAAAGGACCATTTTGGTGGGCTTTTTGGTCTTTAATTATTTGTAATATTATTATACCTCAATTTTTATGGATAAAATCTGTAAGAAGAAGTTTTTTTTGGTCTTATGTTATAGCTATAATCATAAATATTGGAATGTGGTTTGAAAGATTTGATATTATTGTTTTAAATCTTAGTCATGATTATCTTCCTTCTTCTTGGACTGGTTTTATTCCTTCATTTGTAGATGTTGGAATTTTTATAGGAACTATAGGTTTATTTTTTATTCTTTATCTGTTATATATCCGCACTTTTCCTGTTATTTCACAATCAGAATTAAAAACAATATTAAAAACGGATTATAATAAAAAATAATGAAATGAACATACATGCATTATATAATAATGATACTTATTTGATAAAAAGTATCAAAATTATACACTCTCATAACTATGAGATATATGAGGTTTATTCTCCTTTTCCCATTCATAATTTAACTCAAGTGTTAAAATTAAAAAAAACAAATTTATCTTTTTTCTCTTTTATATATGGATTATTAGGATTATGTATTGCTTGTGCATTGACTTGGTATACTATGATTTGGGATTGGCCTCAAAATATTGGAGGAAAACCATCTTTTTCTTGGATTAAAAACCTTCCTTCTTTCATTCCTGTTATATTTGAATTTTCCATTTATTTTTCCGCACATTTTATGTGTATTACTTATCTAATTCAATGTCGATTATTTCCGGGACGTATTCCCAAAAATCCGGATCCCAGAACTACAGATAACATGTTTTTAATCGAAATTCATACTAAAAAAAATGCTGAAAAATTGATAGATTTATTAAAAAAAAATGGAGCAATAGAGATTATGATCAAAAAATATTAGATATAAATAAACTAAAAAAGTTAGTATGAAATATTTTTATAAAATCTTTATTATTTTAAATACGTTTTTATTCATATTTTTAATAAATTCTTGTTGGTTTGATAAAACTAAACCTAACGCAGTATATATGCCAGATATGTATTATTCAGAAGCATATGAGCCTTATTCAGATCCTTATTTCAATTACAATAATAAAAAAGCTAAACAAATTAAAATTCCTTTGTTTTCAAAAGGAAAAACTTCTTCTTTATTTCCGGTAGAAGGGACAGTTTCTAGGAATGATTCATTTTATAGTTTTATGGATATTCAAAATAAAAAATTAAATTACTATAAAAATATAATTCAAAATCCATTACATAATATACATTACGAAAAAAAGGAAATTACAATCAAAAAAGGAGAAAAATTATTTCAAATAAATTGTTCTATCTGTCATGGTAGAAATGGAGATGGAGAAGGAGAATTAGTAAAAAACGAAAAAATCTTTGGAATTCCTAATTACAAAGATAGAGATATCACTATTGGAAGTATTTATTATGTCATTACATATGGAAAAAATAATATGAATTCTTATGCTTCGCAATTAAATGAAATAGATAGATGGAGAGTATCAGAATATGTTATGTTTCTAAAATCTAAAAAATAAATAAAGATGTATGCATTTTTAAATAAAAAAATTATCATTTTTATGGTAATAATCATAGGTTTTATTTTTATTTCTTTAGATCAAATTTTGATGGGGAATAAAAAAAATTTTACAGTTTTTACAGAAATAGAAAAAAAAGATTCTATAATAGAAGATCATAATCCTTGGCCCATATTATATATTTCCATTTTTTATTTTACTTCTATATCTCTAGGATCATTATTTTTTTTAAGTATACAAAATGTTTCAAAATCAGGATGGTCCGTTATCATTCATCCTATTATGGAGAAAATTTCTTCTTTTATTCCATATGGAGGATTTATGATTTTTATTGTTTTTTTATTAAATACAATGAATATGATTCATATATTTCATTGGATGAATCCCAATTTATATGATAAAATTATTGAGAATAAAAAATTATTTTTGAATATTCCATTTTTTTTAGTAAGAAGTCTAATTTATGTATTAGGGTGTAGTTTTTTTTATTCAAGTATTAAAAAAATATCTTGTGTATTATATACATCACATTCTTTAAATGATTATAAAAAATTATATTTTAGATCTATTCTTTTTATTATATTTTTTTCTTTTATTTCTATATTTATGATATGGGATTGGATTATGTCTTTAAATCCACACTGGTTCAGTACTTTATTTAGTTGGTATGTCTTGAGTAGTTTTATTATAACAGGGATTAGTACGATCACAATAATCGCTATTTATATGAATAAGAAAGGATATTTTCCTTTTTTTAACAAAAATCATTTACATGATTTGAGTAAATATTTATTTTCTAGTAGTTTATTATGGACATATTTTTGGTTCTCGCAATTTTTACTTTATTGGTATGGAAATATACCAGAAGAAATTACTTTTTTTATAAAAAGAGAAGAAATCTATAATTCCATACATTTTTGGATGCTTATTCCTAATTTTTTAATTCCTTTCTTTGTTCTAATTAGTAGTAAAAATAAATCAAATTATAAAATAGTGTTTTTGGTTTCCTTAATCCTACTCGTAGGACATTACATAGACATATATCATTTAATAGCTCCAGATACTGGAATAAAATTTTGTTTATTTGAAATTATAGGCTCTTTATTAATAATAGGAGGTTTTTTTACTTATATTTTATTTATAAATTTTAATAATAGAAAATCAAATTCTTCTGAAGGAAATCCTTTTTTTCAAGAAAGTAAAAATTATAAATATCCTTATATGTGAATTATTCATGCAATAGTACATACTTTCAAAAAATTTTTATTCTATTCTTTTTTATTTTTTACAAAATCTTTTACAAAATTCATAATAGATTTGTTAGAACCAAAAAGAGTTAATATATCTCCCTTTTGTAAAACAGTATCTCCTGTAACTAATCCTATAACTTTTCTTGTAGATGTCCCCTTGGAAGATATTGGATTCTTGATATCACGTATTACGGTAATTAAAGAAACAGAATATTTTTGTATCAATTTTAAACTTTTAACAGATTTTCCACTGAAAGAATATGGAGAAAAAACTTCTGCGATAGAATGCTTATTATCAACTCTAAAATAATCTAAAGCATAATTAAACGATATTTGTTTTGTTAATCTAAATGCAGCATCTTGTTCTGGATGAATTACGTCATTAATTCCCATGGCTTCTAGGATTGTATCATGTATCTTGGATAAAGATCTACTTACAATTCTTAAATGCTTATATTTTTTTAGGATGGCTGTAGTTACTATTGATGCCCCTTCATTTTCTCCAATAGCTACGATTCCTAAATCTGCTTGTTGTATAGGCAACACTTTATAAGCGGCTTCATTATTAGCGTCCATACATACTACATTCGCTATATGATCTTTCAATAAGTCCACTTTTTCCATTTTATGATCAACACCAAAAACTTCATGTCCATTATCTGTCAGATTAAGAGCTAAAGATCTTCCAAAATTTCCTAATCCAATAATTATAATTTTCATATTAATTAATAAGAATATTTCCTTTAGGAAATCTGTAATAATGATGAAAACCAATTTTATTTTTTCTTAATAAAGCAATCATAACATTAAAAACTCCTATTCTTCCTAATAACATCAAAAATATTAAAACCAATTTACTTCCGATTGATAAATGAGATGTAATACCTAAAGATAATCCTGCTGTAGAAAAAGCAGAAAATACTTCAAAAGAAATGGGTAAAATATCTTTTTTTGGATCCATAAAAATTATGATTAGAATACTTATATATATTACCATCATAGATAACATAATAATTGAGAAAGATAATCGAATCGATTCTGAAGATATTTCTTTTCTTTGTATTTCTAACCTATTATTTCCTCTAGATAAAGAAATAATATTCATTAATGCTAATGCAAAAGTACTTGTTTTGATTCCTCCACCAGTAGATGCTGGAGAAGCTCCTATCCACATCAAAAGAATAGTAACAAAAATAGTAACGGGAGTTAATAAATTCATATTTAACACATGAAATCCGGCTGTTCTAGAAGTAGCTGAAGAAAAAAATGAAGCTACCCATTTTCCATAAAAAGACGTATGTTCAGAAAGAGAATAATGATATTCACTGATATAATAAAAAATAGTTCCAAAAAAAAGTAAAAAAAAAGTAGTCAATATTACAATTTTTGTATTTAAAGTTACTATATGTGCAGGACATCGAAAATCTTTATTTTTAAAAATTTTAAAAAAATATTTTTTAATAGTCAACCATATATATGTAAAAAAATTGAATAAAATATTAAAACCTATACCTCCTAATATAAGTAAAAAAGCAATGATTAATTGAAATAAATAATTAAATCTTACCGATTGTGAATATAATCCTTCACTCAAAGTAGAAAATCCACTGTTGCAAAAAGCGGATATAGAATGAAAAATCGAAAAAAATAAAATATTATCAGATTCTATTGTATTTTTTTCTTTAATGGAAAAATAAATTAATAAAGTGCCTATAAATTCTACTGTTAAAGTAAACATTACTACTTTAACAGCTAAACTAAGAACATTATTTGTTGTTTTTGTATTTAAAAAATTACTAACAAAAATAGCTTCTTTAAAAGAAAATCCATCTCTGAAAAAATAACTAAAACAAGAAGTTATAGTTAAAATACCTAATCCTCCTAATTCTATTAATATAAGTATAAAAATTTTTCCTAAATATGTAAAATCTTTTGCAGTGTCTAATACAACTAATCCTGTAACACATACAGCACTAGTAGAAGTAAATAAAGCATCTATAAATGATATTTTTTTTACTGTAGATGCAGGAAGCATTAATAAAATAGATCCCAAAAAAGATAACAAAACAAAACTTGTAATAAATATAAAAACAGGATTATGAATTTTAACATATACTATTCGCATAAAATAAGTAACACGAATTAATACATATAGAATTAAACTAATAAGTATAGATATTTTTATATCTGAAGTAATTTTTTTATAATAAAAAAATAAAATCATGAAAAAAATAAGAGAAAGTGCTAATATAAAAAAGGATAAAAAAATCATGGATCTGTAACCTTTTTCAAGGTTTTTATCAAAAAGAATGAAAAAATGTAAAATACTTATTATTAATACAATTCCTATAAGAATTTCTGTATTGAAAAATTGAAAAGATTTACATCCTAAGGATAAAATTATATAACTAAATATAATCGGAGTAAATATATCCAAAAAATTTTGAAATCTGATTTGGATCATGATTTTGATAAAATACTTTTATTTTCCTTTATTTGAAAACTTATTCATTGTTATGATAAAAATTTTATTTTTAGAGAGATGCTTTCATATTTTTGAAATAAAAAAAATCGTGTTATAAATAAAAAGGAACAAATTTTTCGATATCATTAAATTTTTTTTCACAAAATTTTTTGTAAGAAATATAAGACATATCTATTGCAGATGGTATCTTGTACAAAAATTCATTTTTTTCTAGAAAAAATTTTCTATTTTTAATAGGTAAATTACCTATAAAATAGGCTTTTTTATCTTTTAAAAAATATTTGAAAAAATCGTCATCTAATTTTTTTATTATAATAGGATTCAGTTTTTTTTTTGATTCATTAAATAATGAAGTATAAAAAAAATCAGATTTAGCATGAATCATAGGAATCAAAAATCCTTTTTTTATATTGATTTTATAAATCATTGCTGTCAATGTATCTACAGACAACAAGGGAATATCTAATGCATAACATAATCCTCTAGCCGTAGAGGCTCCTATTCTTAAAGAGGTATAAGATCCTGGCCCTTTGCTAACACAGATAGATTTTAAGTCTTTAATATGAATTCCAGATATGTTTATAGCATATCGTATAAATGTATGCAATTTTTCTGAATGGGAATATTCATCCGAGCATTCCTCTACAGAAGTCAAACATATTCCATTTTTAGCAATACTAACGGAACAATTTTTTGTAGAAGTTTCCAAATTTAAAATAAAAGACATATTATATTATATTTTTTAATATAAAAATAAAATGATTAAAACAGAAAAAGTAATTAGATATATTGTATCCTGGTTGAAAGGATATATTCAAAAGTCTAAATCCAATGGATTTATTATTGGAATATCTGGAGGAATTGATTCTTCAGTAACATCTTTTTTAGTGGCTATGACAAAATTTCCAACTATTTTATTGGAAATGCCTATTTTAGAAAAAAAAAAAATTTTTTACCTATAAAACATGCAAAGTTTTTGACCCAAAAATTTTCAAACGTTCTTTATCTTGAAAAAGATTTGTCTATTTTATTCAAAACTTTTTGTCATATAACTAATGATACTAAAAATTCAAAACTATCTTTAGCATTAGCTAATGTAAAATCTCGTATTCGTATGTTAACTTTATATTATTATGCTAATGTAAAGAATTATCTTGTTGTTGGAACTGGAAATAAAGTAGAAGATTTTGGAGTCGGTTTTTTTACAAAATATGGAGATGGAGGTGTAGATTTACATCCTATAGCTGATTTGACTAAAAGTGAAGTCCGTTTGTTAGCTAAAAAATTGAATATAATTGATGAAATACAAAAAGCGAAACCAACGGATGGACTTTGGGAAGATCATCGATCAGATGAAGAACAATTAGGAGCTACTTATGAAGAATTAGAATGGGCTATGAAAATTATGAAAAAAAAAGATTATACCTTTTCTGAAACAGAATATGAAATTTTTCAAAAATATCAAATTTTGCATCAAAAAAATCGGCATAAGATGATTCCTGTTCCTATATGTAAAATACCTGATGAAATCAGATAAAAATTTTGTTGTTCATCCCATTTCAAATAAAAAATATCATACAGTATCGTTTTCGTAACTTTGTTTTTCATGGATTAAGTTTATTTTATGATGAAAGGAAAACATAAAAAAATTTTAAAAGAAGAGAAATTGGATCAAAAATCCAATTATATTTTAAATCATTCAATAAATACAGATTGTATTTTGCATAAAAAAGTTTGTTTTATGAGTGAGGAAGAAAAGATTGAAAAAATAGAAAAACATTTTTTTCAGATTATGAAAATTTTAGGGTTAGATATGAATGATGATAGTTTACGTAAAACTCCTAAAAGGGTAGCAAAAATGTTTATAGAAGAAATATTCAGTGGGATGAATCCCCAAAATATTCCCAATTTTTCCATTTTTGAAAATAAATATAAATATAACCAAATGCTAATAGAAAAAAATATAACAGTTTATTCCACTTGTGAACATCATTTTCTTCCTATTGTAGGAAAAGCTCATGTGGGTTATATTTCTAATGGAAAAGTAGTGGGGCTTTCCAAAATTAATAGAATTGTAAATTTTTACGCAAAAAGACCACAAGTTCAAGAACGTTTGACAATACAAATTGTTCAATCTTTACAAAAGATGTTAGAAACACAAGATGTTGCTTGTGTTATAGAAGCAAAACATTTGTGCGTAAATTCTCGTGGTATTAAGGATATAGATAGTACTACTGTAACAACTGAATTAATAGGATCTTTTAAAAAAGATTCAGAAATTAGAAGAGAATTTTTGCACTATATTGGAATTTCTTAAATGATAAGAATGGAGGAAAAAAATTATCAACAATATAATCGAAGTCATCTAAAAATATACAATTCTTTAACAGAGAAAAAAGAATTTTTTAAACCTATTCATAAGGACCATGTTGGAATTTATGTATGTGGACCTACGGTTTATAACCACTTACATTTAGGAAACTGTAGAACCTTTATATCATTTGATGTTATTTTCCGTTATTTAAAACATTTAGGATATAAAGTTCGTTATGTGAGAAATATTACTGATGTTGGCCATCTAGAAAATGAATACTACAATGCAGAAGATAAAATTTATAAAAAATCTCGGATAGAAGGACTTGAACCCATGGAAATTGTTCATAAATATACTCTTTCTTTTCACAATTTATTAAATATTTTAAATGTATTGCCTCCAAGTATAGAACCAACAGCAACAGGTCATATTATAGAACAAATAGATCTGATTCAAGAGTTAATTAAAAAAAAATTAGCATATGAAATAAATGGATCTGTATATTTTGATTTAAAAGAATATATAAAATTATATCCATATGCTTATGGTGTGATTAGCAAAAATAAAATGGATAAACTTTTTCATAAAAAATTAAAGTTTTTAGAGGAAAAACGGGGATTTCAAGATTTTTCTCTTTGGAAAAAAGCTCCTTCTAATCATATTATGAATTGGAGCTCTCCATGGGGAAAAGGATTTCCTGGTTGGCATATAGAATGCACTACTATGAGTACAAAATATTTAGGAGAAACTTTTGATATCCATGGTGGAGGAATAGATTTAAAATTTCCTCATCATGAATGTGAGTTAGCACAAGCTATAGGAATTTATAACAAAAGTTGTTTGGCACATTATTGGATGCATATTAATATGCTAACTTTAAATGGAAAGAAAATGAGTAAATCCACAGGAAATTTTTTAGAATTAAAGGATCTTATTCAAGATAAAATTTGTGAAAAAAACTTTTATCCTAGTATTTTTAGATTTTACATTTTACAATCTCATTATAGAAATATTATGGATTTTTCTGATAAAGGACTCATGGATGCTGAAAAAGGATATCATAGAATAATAAAAGCTATAAAAATATTAAGAAATTTTGAACCTAAAACGTCAGAAAAAACATTAATAAATAATTTTAATGTACATCATTGGATAAATATTTGTTATCAAGCTATTAGCGATGATTTTAATACCCCTTTATTAATTACTCATTTATTTCAAGCCACTGGTTTTATTATTAATAATTCTCTTCAGAACATAAATATATCTCACATTAATCTATTAAAAAAATATATGGTTTATTTTGTTTTCGATATTTTAGGAATTCAAGAAACCAATTATCATGAAGAAAACTCAAAGAAGTTAAAAATACTTATTAAGAGATTGATTAAATTTCGTACAGAAATACGAAAACAAAAAAATTGGATTGTATCAGATAGGATTCGACAAGAATTATTTCATATAGGAATTTTGATTCATGATAACAAAATTTTTTAATGTAAAGATTTTAAAGCCTGATCAAGATCTTCTATAAGATCTTCAATATTTTCTATTCCAAGAGATAATCGAATAAGAGAGTCTTGTATTCCCGCATTGACTCTAATATCTAAAGGAGTGGATTTGTGAGTCATAGTTGCGGGATGACAGATTAAACTCTTTGTCCCCCCCAAACTTTCTGCTAATTTAAATATTTTAGTATGGGTTACAACTTTTTTTGCTGATTCTATTGTATTTTTCTTTAAACTGAAAGAAACAATTCCTCCAAAATATCGTTGTTGTTTAACTGCAATAAAATGATTTTTATGATAAGATAATCCAGGGTAATAAACTCTATCTATTTCAGAATTTTTTTTGTTATTTAAAAAAGAAGCAATTTGAAAAGCATTTTGAGATTGTTTTTTTATACGTAAATACAACGTTTGGCTCCCTCTAATAGTTAACCAACAATCAATAGGAGATAAAACTCCTCCCGTTGCATTTTGAATATATTTTAATTTTTCATATAAATCTGTATTTTTTACAGTAATTAATCCAGCTAATACATCTGAATGTCCTGCTAAATATTTTGTAGCACTATGTACAACTATATCTGATCCTAATTTTAAAGGATTTTGAATAGCGGGAGAAGCAAAAGTATTATCTACAACTACTAAAATATTTGGATTAATTTGTTTAGATTTTTTACTAATATATTCTATATCAGATATTTTTAATGTAGGATTGGTGGGAGATTCTAACCAGACTAATTTTGTTTTATCAGAAATAGATGAAATAGTTTTTTCTGCATTTGTTGTATCTACAAATTTAGTATTAATGCCTAATTTTTTGTATAAATTTAGTAAACGAAATGTTCCTCCATAAATATCATCTACAGCTACTATTTCATCTCCACATTCTAGTAGTTTTAGTACACTGTCTATAGATGCTAATCCGGAAGAAAATGCTAAACTAGCATAACCGTATTCTAGATTGGTTATTAAATCTTCTAATATTTTTCTTGTAGGATTATTGGTTCTTGTATAATCAAATCCTTTATGAACACCAGGAGCTTCCTGTACGTAAGTTGAAGTTTGATATATTGGTGTGGATATTGCCCCCGTAAGAGGATCAGATAAAATGTTTTGAATAAGCTTTGTTTCTTCCTTCATCGTTATATAATAAGATTTCATTGTTGCAAATGTAATCAAAATGAAATACAATTTTTGTAAAAATTTTTTTACATAAAAACAATATTTTTTTAAAAAAATATAAATTTGTTTCCTATTTTTCGATTTTAGTAAATGATTTCAAAAAAAATAATATATCCATTATTCTTTTTTTTGTTTTTATTTTTGTTTATTCAGTCTGATGGAAATAATCTGAATCAGAACATGGAAAATGATAATAAAAATAGAAAAGAAAAAATAGATGTAGCTCATACTATTTTCAATCATGTAAATGATTCTCATGAATGGCATATAGCAGGAACTCATAATCATGGAATTATTTTTTATTTACCAGTAATTTTATGGAATAATGGATTAGAAATTTTTTCATCATACAAATTTTCATACAATCATGTGGTAAAAGGAAAATATGGATATTATAAGATGTTTGGAGAAAAAATATATGAAACCAATCATATGGGGTTATTACATATGGATTCAAAAGGAATTCCAAAAAATAAAAAACCTTGGGATTTTTCCATTACAAAAAATGTAGTATCTATTTTTATATCCTCTTGTTTGTTATCGTATCTTTTTGTACGAATGAAACGCAATTATAAAAATCATCAAATTCAATGGAGATTCGGTATTCTTTTAGAATTTTTGATTTTGTTTATACGAGATGAAATTGCAATTCCTAATATTGGGAATAAAAAATATAAAATTTTTTTTCCTTTTTTATTAACATCCTTTTTTTTTATATTGATTAACAATTTAATAGGTCTTATTCCAGGATTTCCAAATGTAACAGGAAACATAAACGTAACATTGGGGTTATCTGCTATGACTTTTATAATCAGTAACATAAATACAAATATGAGCTATTGGAAACATATTTTTTGTATGCCCGGAGTTCCAATAGGAATTAGATTATTATTAGCTCCTATTGAATTTATTGGAATTTTTATTCGTCCATTAACTTTGTGTATTCGATTATTTGCTAATATTACTGCGGGACATATAATTATTTTAAGTTTCATTTGTCTCATTTTTATTTTTCAAAATTTTTTCATAGCTGGTTTTTCCATAATTTTCGGTTTTTTTATTTCTATGTTAGAAATTATGGTAGCCTTTTTACAAGCTTTTATTTTTATCACTTTATCTTCCTTATTTATAGGAATGTCTGTTAAAAATTATGATGAAACGCATTAAAAAATATTAATAATATGGATATAGATTTAACTTACTCAGGTTTAGCCGCTTTAGGATCTGGTCTTGCTGTAATAGGAGCTGGATTAGGAATTGGAAAGATTGGAAGCTCCGCCATGGATGCTATTGCTAGACAACCTGAAGCTTCAAATAAAATACAAAATGCTATGATTATAGCTGCTGCACTTATTGAAGGAGCAGCGTTATTTGGAATAGTAACTACATTATTAGCTGTTTTTAAATAAAAAAAAATGGATTTAGTTACTCCTTCTATTGGATTAATTGTTTGGCACACAATAATATTTATTATGCTCATGTTTTTTCTTTCAAAATTTGCTTGGAAGCCAATAATGGATTTTATTGATAAAAGAGAAGAAAAAATTAAAATATCTATTACTAAAGCTAATCAAGTAAGAAAAGAATTAAAACATATAGAAGACCAAAAAAATAAAATTCTAAAAGAAACTCGTGTTAAAAGAGACATGATATTGAAAGAAGCTATTCAAATCAAAGAAAAAATAAAATCAAAAGCTAAAGAAGAAGGAATGATAGAAAAAAGAAAAATTATAGAAGAAACCAATAAAAATATTCAAATAGAAAAAAAAGTCGCAATTTTTAAATTAAAAAATAAAATAGGAAATATTTCTATTCAAATTGCCGAAAAAATATTAAAAAAAGAGTTAGATAAAACCGATAAACAAAATAAATTTATAAAAGAATTAGTAGATAAATTATACTAATTTTAATAAAAATGTTTGCAAACAAAAAGATAATTCAACATTATGCTAGATTTTTTTTCGAATATTCTATTATGAATATGAGTAAGGATGAAAATGACTTTTTTTATCATAAAATAAAAAAAATATCTCTTTTTTTGAAAAAAAATACATATATATGTAAAATTATAGAAACTCCTTTATTAAATTGTGAAATAAAAATAAAAATTTTCAAAAAAATATTTTATAATTTTGATGTTTTATTTTTTCAATTTTTGAAATTATTAATTGTAAAAAAAAGAGAATCTTTTTTTAAAGAAATTCTTTTAGAATACCAAAAAATATACGAAGAAGATCAAAAAGGGGTCATAAAATCTATTATTATTTCTGCTTTTCCTTTGAGTAAGGATATGCAAGAAAAAATTGCTTATAAAATAATATCTAATAAAAAAAAGTTTCATATTATTAACAAAATAGATAAATCTATTGTTGGAGGTTTTATCTTTTGTATAGGATATAAAGAATGGAATTTTAGCATTAAAGAACAGTTATCACGCATTAAAAAAATATTTCAATAATATAAAAGCTTTTATTTTCATATGTCAGATTTAAAATATTCTGAAATATCATCAATTCTTAAAGAAGAATTATCCAATTTTCAATTGGAATCAAAATACTCCGAATCTGGTGTAATTGTTCAAATAGGAGATGGAGTCATCAGATCTTTAGGACTTAATTCTGCTTTCTATGGAGAATTAGTAGAATTCCGTGATGGAATAAAAGGCATGGTTTTGAATCTTGAAGAAGATCATGTAAGTATCGTTTTACTAAGTCCATCAAAAAATTTGAAAGAAGGAGATATAGTCAAAAGAACAGGAAAAACTTTGTCCATAAAAGTGGGAGAAAATATGTTGGGTCGTGTTATAGATATGTTAGGAAATCCTATAGATGGAAAAGGCCCCATAGAAGGAGAATTATTTGAAATGCCTTTAGAAAGGAAGGCTCCAGGTGTTATTTATAGAGAACCCGTGAAAGAACCTCTTCAAACTGGTATAAAATTTATAGATTCTATGATTCCTATAGGAAAAGGACAAAGAGAATTGATTATCGGAGATAGACAAACTGGAAAAACGACTATAGCTATTGATACGATTATCAATCAAAAAAGATTTTTTGAAAGTCATCAACCAGTTTATTGCATTTATGTAGCTATTAGTCAGAAAGGTTCTACTATAGCGAAAATTTCAAGAATTTTACAAGAAAAAGGAGCCATGCCTTATACAATTATAATTTCTGCAAATTCTTCTGATCCAGCTTCTATGCAAGTTTTTGCTCCTTTTTCTGGAACAGCCATAGGAGAATATTTTCGGGATACAGGTCGTTCTGCTTTAGTTGTATATGATGATCTTTCAAAACAAGCGGTTTCTTATAGAGAAATATCACTTTTGTTACGACGTCCCCCTGGAAGAGAAGCCTATCCAGGAGATGTTTTTTATTTACATTCTCGTCTGTTAGAACGAGCGGCTAAAATCATAAAAGATAAGAAAATGGCTGAAAATATGAATGATATCCCATTTTCTATTAGAAAAAAAATAAAAGGGGGAGGATCTTTAACAGCATTGCCTATTATTGAAACCCAATCGGGTGATATATCTTCTTATATTCCTACTAATGTTATTTCTATTACAGATGGACAGATTTTTTTAGAAAAAGATTTATTTCATTCTGGAGTTAGACCTGCAATTAATGAAAGTATATCCGTTTCTCGTGTTGGAGGATCTGCACAAATTCAATCTATGAGAAAAATATCTGCTACTTTAAAATTAGATCAAGCTCAATTCAGAGAATTAGAATCTTTCTCAAAATTTGGTTCTGAACTAGATTCTTCTACTATGAATATTATAAAAAAAGGAAAAATTAATATAGAAATATTAAAACAACCTCCTCATACCCCCTATGATATAGCAGATCAAATAGCTATTATTTATGTAGGAACTAGAAATTTGCTTAAAAAAGTCCCTATTGAAAATATTTTAGATTTTGAAACAGAATATCTTTTTTATTTAAAAGAAAAACATGAAAATATTTTAAATTCTTTAAAAAATGGAATCTTTAATGAAAAAATATCTTCTGTTTTGGAAGCAGTAGCAATAGAATTAAGTAATAAATACATTTCTTAAGTTTTCATTATGTCTAATCCAAAAGAAATAAAAAAAAGAATATTATCTATAGAATCAGTTATAAAAACGACAGAAGCAATGAAAATGATTTCTGTAGTGAAATTACGAAAAATAAAAGATTCTCTTATGAAAGCGAAAATTTATTTGGATTATATAGAAAAGATTCTTTTAGAGACCAAAAATAAAGAAAATATACAAAAAAATCAATATTTTTCAGAGAAAGGAAAAATAAAATTATTTATCGTATTTACTTCTGATCGTGGGTTATGTGGTTCTTTTAATTCTTTAATTTTTGAAAAAATTAATCATTTTTTTCAAAAAAAAAAGGTTTTGCATAATGAATGTAAATTTTTATCTATTGGAAAAAAAGGATTTGATTTTTTAAATCAAAAATATAGTATGTACCTGAAAAATTGTATTGAAAATAATTTATCGAATCAAAAAATACAATTTTTAGTATCAGAGTTAATTTCTGATTTTTTTCAAAAAAAATTTTCTACAATTTATTTAATATACAATTATTTGAAAAAATCCTTATTTCAAGAAATAATTTTAGAAAAATTTCTTCCAGTTACTACTAAAAATTTTTTAGAAAAAAAAGAAGAAA